>PWTO01000064.1 GCA_003562815.1 Chromatiaceae bacterium
GACGGCGCCACCGGCACCGCCGTCGCCCTGCTCGGCCTGCGAGCCCTCGGCGCCGGCCCGCTCGACGCTCTCATCCCCAGCCGCTTCACCGACGGCTACGGCCTCAGCCCCGCCGTGGTCGATGCCGCCGCCGAGCGCCAACCCGATCTGCTCATCACCGTCGACAACGGCACCGCCAGCCATGCTGGCCTCGCCCGTGCCCGCGAACACGGCCTGCCGGTGCTGATCACCGACCATCACCTGCCCGGCGCCGAACGCCCCGAAGCCGCCGCGCACGTCAACCCCAACCAACCCGGCTGCCCCTTCCCGAGCAAACACCTCGCCGGCGTCGGCGTCATCTCCTACCTGCTCATCGCCACCCGCGCCGAACTGCGCCGCCGGGGCTGGTTCCAGACCCGCGCCGAGCCCAACCTCGCCGAACTGCTCGATCTGGTCGCCCTCGGCACCGTCGCCGATGTCGTCACCCTCGACGCCAACAACCGCATCCTCGTCGAGCAAGGTCTGCGCCGCATCCGCGCCGGTCACTGCCGCCCCGGCCTGCGCGCCCTGCTCGAGATCGCCGGCGCCCAGCTCGCGCGCGTCAGCGCCCGCGACCTCGCCTTCCTCGCCGCCCCGCGCCTCAACGCCGCCGGCCGCCTCGAGACCATGAGCGCCGGCATCGATTGCCTGGTCGCCGACCAACCCCTCGAGGCCATGCGCCACGCCCAACGCCTGCACGCCCTCAACCAGGAACGCCGCGCCCTCACCCAACGCATGAGCGAGGAGGCCGAACAGCTGCTCGCGCGCCAACAGGGCCTCGCGCATGCCTCCCCGGACGGCGCCCCGCAGACCGCCTCCCAGGACGGCGCCCATCCTCGCCCCACCGGCCTCTGCCTGTTCGCCGAGGACTGGCACGAAGGCATCATTGGCATCCTCGCCGCGCGCCTGCGCGAACGCAGCCACAGCCCGGTCATCGCCTTCGCCCCCGGTGGTGATGGCTTGCTCAAAGGCTCCGCGCGCTCCATCGAAGGGCTGCACCTGCGCGATTGCCTCGCCGCCGTCGACCGCGATCACCCCGGCCTCATCACCCGCTTCGGCGGACACGCCATGGCCGCCGGTCTCAGCCTCCCGCGCAGCGCCCTCGAGGCCTTCCGCGCCGCTTTCGCCGCCGCCGTCGATGCCGCCCTCGGTCCCTCCGCCACCACGCCGACCCTGCACAGCGATGGCCCTCTCGGACCCGCCCTGCTCAACCTCCCCACCGCCGAGGCCCTGCGCCTCGCCGCGCCCTGGGGCAAAGGCTTCGCCGAACCCCTGTTCGACGGCCCCTTCCAGCTCAGCGCCCCGCGCCTGCTCAAGGATCGCCACCTCAAACTGCGCGTCCATCCCGACCAGGGTCCGCCGCTCGAGGCCATCGGTTTCAACCTCGCCGAGCAACACCCGCGCGGCGCCACTCACGCTCAGCTCGTCTACCGGCTCGATGTCAACGACTACCGCGGCCTGCGCAGCCCCCAGCTCCTCATCGAGCAACTGGTCCCGCTATCCGCCTGAGCCCGTGCTCAGCCAGCGCTCGAGATCCGCGATCGGCATCCTGAAGCCGTCCGGCTCGATGATCATCGATTCGACCGTGCTAGCGCCGATCGCCGTTGTTCAGCGCGGGAGAGTGGCACTTGCACTATGAGACGCGCACAGGTATTTCATCCGCTCCAAATCGCACGCGTGTCAACGCTTGACGCTGCCGCATCCGACAGACAATGAACAAGGCCGCCACTTGAAACATCATGAACACTCTGATTGCATTGCTCTACCTGAGTACGGCTCGCGACACGCTGACCGACCAGGACTTGTCCGATATACTGAAAGTCTCCCGGATCAAGAATCAGCAAGCCGATATCTCCGGTATCCTCTGTTCAGGTGGTGGCCACTTTATTCAGGTACTCGAAGGACCACAAAGGGAGGTCCTGAAAAGCTACTTGCGCATTCTCGACGACCCACGCCATAAAGAGTGCCTGTTGGTCGGCATAACCCCCTTAAAAGACAGGATTTTCACCGGATGGTCGATGGGGTATATCAATGTCAGTAGCGCGCAGATGCTCCAACGCCGCGAGCTGCTGATGAACACCTGGCAAAACCAAAGCAAGGGCACGAACCTGATCAACATCATGCAGTCCTTGATCAAGGGTTAGCCAACATTGCCCCAGGCGCTGTTCGCCTTGCGGGGCGTGGCGACTTGACGACTGGCCAATACCGACAGGGCACCGCAGCGTTTCACTCCCGATGACGTCGCGATCCTCGGCGTCGTCACTGCCATCGTTCGAGAGCAGCTATCCGCTTAAAGGTGCTTGCAGGTGGTGCATGGCCAGCGTCCCGGTACGCAACGGCATCCAACGACAAGGTCGTCAGGTGCCTATCGTTGGGGCCGAAACGCTCAATCCCTCTTGAAACCTGGGGCAATAACAGGAATGATAATGAGACAACCAGCGTGCTATGAAAAGCCATGGTTTAGATCCACCAAAACAACCTCATCGAGGGACCACTGATGAACGACGAATACCGTAGCGCCGAAGAGATCCAAGCCCATCTCGAGAAGCTCAGGCAAGACCAAGCCACCCTGGAGCAGGCCCTCAAGGATCGGCGTAAGGAAGAAAAGAAAGCACTCGCCGCCGAGATCAAAGTCCTGATCGATGAGCGCGGCCATGATGTGCTCGAGATCGCCGACCTCATGCGTGGCGGTCAGAAAAAACGCCGTCGCCCTGCCGCCAATAAAGACAACAGCAGCTACATCCACTATGCTGATCCAGATAACCCGGATCGGGTCTATGTGCGTGGACGTTTGCCGCAATGGCTCACCGAGAAGATGGCCGCCAACGGCTTCGATCCGAAAAACGCCGAACACCGCCAGCAATTCAAGGAGCAGCACTTGACTCCTTTGGCTGCTTGATGTCGGGCCATAGCCGAGTGTCAATGTCACATCACCATCGCTCCTTGGCAGTGTCCAACGCTGGGAAGGCAGCGATAGTGAGCGCTCGGATCCTCGGAGTTGTCCACGGCTGCTGTGGATAACCTTGTGGAGAAGCCAGTCCGCACCGTGGACCTAAGCATGTTTTTATTACGGTTTTGAGACTGCTTTTTAGATTGGTCAAGGATCGACCAACCCCGGTTGGTGCTTGAACCGCCGCTAACCCACTGAACCCACACCTTTACTGTCTTGGAGCACAGCCCACGCTTGCTCATGCGTCGATACCCGTTGCTGCTGGGATGCAGGTCTCCCTGCCAGCGTCTCATCGTGCAGTTCGCGTCCTGCATCGCCAGCCGAACGCCGCTGCCATGCGACTTTCGGTGCTGATCTGACCTCCGGCAAGCTGTTTCCGCGCGCGCGACTCAGCACACCAGCCGATAGACTGTGCCAGGATGCCCGGCTCCCGCAAACGCCGCAGCCAGCACGGTGGCGCGTCCCACGGGCATCCCACTTACCGCCAAAACTCGATAGAAATTCACGCGCAACGATTGTGCCGAGCGAGAATGAGTGATCCATGGCTTCTGAACCCCACCAAAAGCTCACACCCGAGGCCATCGCTGCATCCGCCGCGCAGTACAAATCGCGTGTTGCCTGGCAACGAGGCGACCCCGCCGCTTACAATGCGGCGAGACGACTTCGGCTGTTCGAGGCCGTTTGCCAGCACATGCCGCCCACACCGCGCAAACACACGCTGGAATCACTGAGGGCATCTGCCGCGCCCTACGAGAGCCGAAGCGAGTGGAAGGAGGCCGACCAGAGCGCCTACATCTGCGCGTATCAGCGCGGCCTGCTCGACGACGTTTGTGCTCACATGACCCGCAAGCTCCGTCCGAGCGACTACTGGACGCTCGAGCGTTGCATGGAATCGGCCGCAGCCTACACCAGCAGACTTGCATGGGCGAAAGGAGACATTAGCGCCCACAAACATGCGAGTAAAAACGGATGGCTGGAGCAGTGCTGCGCGCACATGCCCAAATACCGGCCTGCGGGCAAGTGGACGCGAGAACGGATCGAAGAATCCGCAAAACAGTTCAGTTCCAAGAAGAGATGGCATCAGGAAGAGCACGGCGCATACGATGCTGCGAAGCGCCTTGGCATCTTCGAGGAGGTGACTGCGCACATGCCGAACCAGAGGCATCGAATTGATCGGGACGTATAACCCCGTCGAGATCGAAACCGACTGGAAGGTTGAGGCCAATTTCGTCAGGCTGATCTTTGCAGCGGTCCATCTCGCTTCTTGGTCGCAACTTGGTTACAAGGGGCGCTGAGCCAAGCCTGAGATCCCCAACGTGCATATCATCCATTTTGAATCGCCCGAGCAGCGCCGACTGCTCGGCTGTCCCAACGAAGACGGTACCGCTCGAGTGCTTGCCGGTGATCTTTATGCCGGTTCGCTGGCCGAGACCGGTGAAACCTCACCCATTCAGCGACTATTGGCACCGATCGAGCCTTGCAACATCTTCTGCATCGGACTCAACTATCGCGCCCATGCCGCCGAGACCGGAGTTGCAATTCCGGAATACCCGGTGGTGTTCATGAAGCCGACCACGACGGTTGTCGGCCCCGGTGATCCGATTCGCCTGCCGCTCGCCTGTGAGCATGGTCCCGAAGTTGATTACGAGGCTGAGCTTGCGGTCGTGATCGGCCACAAAGCGCGCGATGTCTCTGCCGAGCAGGCCTTAGACTATGTGCTTGGTTACAGCTGTGCCTGCGACGTCTCGGCTCGTCGTTGGCAGAAGCACGGCGGCGGCGGCCAATGGATTCGCGGCAAGAGCTTTGATAGCTTCTGCCCACTGGGGCCAACACTGGTCACCGCCGATGAGATCACCGACCCACAGGAGCTAGCTCTCAGCTGCCGGGTCAACGGCCAGACCCTGCAACAGGGCTCGACCGCCGACATGATTTTCAGTGTCGCCGAGCTGATCGCCTTCCTGAGCCGCGACACTACTCTGCTTCCGGGCACCCTGCTCCTCACCGGAACACCGCCAGGCGTCGGATTCGCACGCAAACCGCCGGTGTTCCTTACCGACGGTGATCGGGTTGAGGTCGAGATCGGATCGATCGGTGTACTCTCGAATCCAGTGGCGGGAGTCCGTTTCTGATCACAGCCGCAAACTCAGATCAAGCTCCAAATTGAGCCCCCATTTGATTAGGGCAGTGCAGCCAGACAAGCTGTGATGCTGCCCCCCCGAGTTCTTCTGGTCGGCCAGTGCTACCGCACGTTCGCTTTAAGAGTGTCGCTCAGTTCTGACGCTATGCCGTTCCGTGGCAATCAGCGCGCTCCCGGCGCGCATCAGGCCGGGGCATCGTCCATCCCTGGTGGCTCCGCCCTGGTTTCGCTGACGCTCGCCAGCGCTCCGCAAGCTCGGCGTCCTGCCTCGCGGGCTCCCTGCCGAATCGCCGCCGGCATCCCTGCCAGCGGGCAGCTGCGCTGGGCCGTCGCGGCTTGCTCCCGGCAAGCGGCGCCGGGCTTCGCTCCTGCTTCGCCGTGGTGGGCCGCTGTCGCAGCGGCCA
>PWTO01000237.1 GCA_003562815.1 Chromatiaceae bacterium
ATCAGGAGGCACCTCCCATGCAGCGAATTCGACACCTTCAGGCTCCCGGCCGCGCGCGCGCCGCAGCGATCTGGCTGCTGGCGCTGATCCCGGCCATCGGCTTCACCCAACCCGCAGGCCCCATCGAGCCAACCGGCGACGTGCCCGAAGCCGAAGGATGGCGCACCGCGACCGTCGTCGCGGGTCTCCGCCATCCCTGGGGCATCGCCTGGCTGCCCGACGGTTCAGCGCTGGTCACCGAGCGTGCGGGCCGGCTGCGGCTGATCCACAACGCAGTTGCCGGGGCTGGCAGCACACCCGACGGCAAGGCTGAACTCGACCCGACGCCGATTCGAGGAACGCCCAAGGTCTGCGCCTGCGGCCAAGGCGGGCTGCTCGATATCAGCCTGCATCCCGACTTCGCCGATAACCAACTGGTCTACCTGACCTTCGCGGAAGGCACCGAGGACGCCAACCGAACCGCCCTCGCCCGGGGTCGGCTCGACCTCGACAACAAGCGCTTGCAAGACCTCGAGATCCTCTTCCGCAACGCGGATGAAAAATCCGGCGGCCAGCACTTCGGCTCGCGGCTGCTGTGGCTGCCCGATGGCACCCTGCTGATGAGCATCGGCGACGGCGGCAACCCACCGCTCGCGTTCGACGGTGAGAACATCCGCAATCAGGCGCAGAATCCCGGCACGCACTTCGGCTCGGTGCTGCGCCTGAACGCCGACGGCTCGCCACCCGCCGACAACCCCTTCGCCGACCAAGCAGGCGCCAAACCCGAGATCTACAGCATCGGCCATCGCAATATCCAAGGCCTAACCCGCGATCCCAACAGCGGCCACGTCTGGGTCAACGAGCACGGCGCCCGTGGCGGCGACGAGATCAACCTGATCCAAGCCGGCAACAATTATGGCTGGCCCGAGGTCACCTACAGCATGGAATACTGGGGTCCGCGCATCTCGGACAAGACCCAGGCCCCCGGCATGACCCAACCGACTGTGGTATGGACCCCGTCGATCGCCCCGAGCGGGATGACCGTCTACACAGGCCATGACTTTCCCGCTTGGCAAGGCGATCTGATCAGCGGCGCGCTCGCGTTCAAGCAGTTGCGACGCACCCAGCTCGATGGTCGCCGCGTCGCAAACGAGGAAAAGCTCAGCATCGGTCAGCGCGTGCGCGATGTACGCCAAGGCCCAGACGGCGGTCTTTACATCCTCACCGACGAGCCCGATGGCGCTCTGATGCGCATCGTGCCGATTTGAGAGGCCAGCCGATGCGGTTTTTCACCACTGAGGGACCCGTTCGCACCGAGGATCACTATTACCTACCCCCGCTAGAGCGCTGGAACCTCTCCGAGGTGCTGGAGCCGATCGAGCAGAAGAAATACTTTCTGCTGCATGCCCCACGTCAGACCGGCAAGACCACCTGTCTGCTGGCATTGATGGAATATCTGAATCAGGATGATCGCTATCGAACGGTGTATGCCAATCTCGAAGGGGCGCAGACCGCGCGCGAGGATGTCGCGCGTGGAATCGATGGCGTGCTGACCGGCCTGCTCGAGGCCTGGAGCGCGAACACTTCAACCCCTCTGGTGCTCCTGCTCGACGAGGTCGATGCACTGATCGGATCATGAGATCGCCCCACACCTGGTACTCATGGCCTTTCTCCAGCGGGTGGTCAACGGCGAAGGCACGCTGGAGCGCGAATACGCCATCGGTCGCGGGCGCATGGACCTGTGCCTGCGCTACCGGGAGCTGACCCTGGCCATTGAACTCAAGGTCTGGCGCGATGGCGCACCGGACCCGCTGACCGAAGGACTGGAGCAGCTCGACGGCTATTTGGCCGGTCTCGGTCTGGACAGCGGTTGGCTGGCGATCTTCGATCGACGGGCCGGTCAGGTGCCTCTGGCGGAGCGGATCTCCGACAGCGAGCAGCACAGTCCCGACGGGCGACGGATTCGGCTGCTGCGGCTATGAGCCCATAGCAGCGCGACCGCCTTCATCGCGTTTTACCGCGCCCATGCGGTGTTCTTGGCCCGGCGCGGCGGCCTGTGGATGCCTCGGCCGGCTTGAATCCAGGTCGATGGCGTTCGCTTCGGGCCCGTTCGGTGCGTGCCAGCCCGCCGGACGCGGTTGGGGCCAGATCAGCCAGCCCGAGCAAGCCTTCGAGTTCCTCGCCGACCACCTCCCGCCACTGCCCTGGCGTCGGCCGCGCGCCGAGGATCACATTCCCATAACGCACCCGCTTGAGCCGGCTGACCGTGCAGCCCACCGCCTCCCAGAGCCTTCGCACCTCGCGATTGCGGCCTTCGACGATCAGCACATGGAACCACTGATGGCTCTCTGAGCCACCAGACGGCACGATCTCCTCGAACCGGGCCGGACCATCCTCCAACTCGACCCCATTGACCAACTGCGCCAGCAGCTGATCCGAGACCTCGCCACGCACCCGCACCGCGTATTCGCGCTCGAGCGCCCGCGATGGATGCATCAGCCGATTGGCCAGCTCGCCATGATTGGTGACTAGCAACAGGCCGGCGGTATTCAGATCCAGCCGGCCGACCGCGATCCAGCGCCCCTCGCGAATTCCCGGCAGACGACGGAAGATGGTCGGCCGCCCGTCGGGATCGCGCCGCGTGACCACCTCGCCCTCAGGCTTGTGATAGGCAAGCACGCGCAGCCGGTGGCGGCTCGCCGCGCGCCGGCGCACTTCGTTGCCATCGACCCGGATACGATCGATCGGCTGCACGCGATCGCCGAGCTTGGCCGGTTGACCATTCACGCGTACCCGGCCCTCGCGAATCCAGCCCTCGATCTCGCGCCGCGAGCCAAGCCCCGCTTCGGCGAGTACCTTCTGCAGCCGGACCGGCTCCTCGGGCTCCGGTGGTGGTCCGCTCGGTGGTGGTCCACGCCGATTAGCGTCCTTCATCTAACTGATCTCCGTGTGTATAGGACGGTTCTGGTTGTGTTTCCAGCGCCCGCTCGAAAAAGCTGGCATCGCGAATTTCGGTCAGGGGTGGCAACTGGTTGAGCGAGCGCAGCCCGAAATAGTCGAGAAAGCGCCGGGTCGTCGCATAGAGCGCGGGACGACCAGGCACATCGCGATGACCAACCACCCGCACCCAGTCGCGCTCGGTCAGGGTCTTGATGATCGGCGTGCTCACCGCGACGCCACGGATCTGCTCGATCTCGCCACGGGTGATCGGCTGCCGATAGGCGATCAGGGCCAGGGTTTCGAGTAGCGCGCGCGAATAGCGCGTCGGCTTCTCCTGCCACAGCCGCCCGACCCAGGGTGCGACCTCGGCGCGCACCTGCACCCGCCAGCCGCTGGCGACCTCGACTACCTCGATCCCGCGCCCCTGATACGCCTCGCGCAGCGCCTCCAGCGCGGTCAGCACCGCCTCGCGGCTCGGGCGCTCGCGATCTTCGTAGAGGCCCTGGATGCGCTCGACCGACAGCGGCTCGCCGTAGGCCAACAACGCCCCTTCGACCACGTGTGTGACCTCGGGCACCCGCGCTTCCGAATCGCTCATGCCGCTTCGCCAAGGCCGCGCCGGCGCAGCCGAATCGGCGCGAAGGGTTCGACCTGGATCAGCTCCAGCGTCGCCGCCCTCAACAGCTCGAGCACCGCCAGGAAGCTGACCACGACACCCGCGCGGCCCTCGGTGATATCGAACAGTTCGCTGAAGGGCACCAGCTCGGCGCCACTGATGCGCTCCAACACCGCCGACATCCGCTCTCGCAACGACAGCGATTCGAGCTCGATCTGGTGGCTGGTGAACAGATCGGCGCGCGCCAAGACGCCCTGCAAGGCCGCCAGCAACTCATCGAGTTCGACATGGGGCGGGATGCGCCGAATATGCCCCGGCGGTACCGCTGCCTGGACCGCGAAACGATCGCGCTCCAGCCGTGGCAAGGCCTCGAGGTCTTGCGCGGCTTGCTTGAACTGCTCGTACTCGGCCAGGCGGCGCACCAGCTCGGCGCGCGGATCCTCGTCATCCTCGCTGTCGTCGTCGGTTCGCGGCAACAGCATCCGCGACTTGATCTCGCACAGCATCGCGGCCATCACCAGATACTCGGCGGCCAGTTCGAGCCGCACCTCCTTCATCAGCTCCACGTACTCCATGTACTGGCTGGTGATTTCGATGATCGGGATATCGAGGATATCGAGATTCTGGCGTCGGATCAGATAGAGCAGCAGATCCAGCGGTCCCTCGAAGGTGTCGAGGAAGATCTCGAGCGCATCCGGGGGGATATAGAGGTCTTCCGGCAGCTTCAGCAGCGGCTCGCCGCGCACCAGGGCGAGATGTGCCTGGACGCCGGCTGTGTTCGTCTCGGCCGCCACCTCGCTCGATTCCACCGCCTCGCTCGCCCCGACCTCCGCGCCGCCATCGGCAACCGCCGGTAACGCGACGGCTTCAATCGCCGAGACCGAAGACGCGGCTGAGGGCTCGGTCTCGGTGTCTGGCAGTGGCATGATCCGGCTCGCGCGCGCTGACGTGGCGCCGCTCAGCCCTGGCGCAGCGACATCACGTGGCGGACATCCTCCATGGTCTCGCGCGCCGTGTCGCGGGCACGTTCGCAGCCCTCGTTGATGAACGAGCGCACCAGATCCGGCTCGGCCTCGAGCCGTTTCGCCTCGGCCTGGATCGGCTCCAGCTCCTTGCGCACGGCGTCGATGATGGGCTGCTTGCACTCGACACAACCGATGCCGGCGCTGCGACAACCTTGCTGCACCCAGTCCTTGACCTCGGTCTCCGAGTAGACCTGGTGGAATTGCCAGACCGGGCAGACCTCGGGATTGCCCGGATCGGTGCGGCGCACGCGCGCTGGATCGGTCGGCATGGTGCGCAACTTCTGCTCGACCGCGTCCGGATCATCGCGCAGCGCGATGGTGTTGCCGTAGGACTTGGACATCTTCTGCCCATCGAGCCCCGGCATCTTGGCGGCCTTGGTCAGCAGCGGCGCGGGCTCGGGCAGGATCACCCGGCCACCGCCCTCGAGATAGCCGAGCAGCCGCTCGCGATCGCCGATGGTGATGTTGGCCTGGCTCTCGAGCAGCGCGCGGGCGACAGCGAGTGCCTCCTGATCGCCCTGCTCCTGGTAGCGGCGCTTGAGCTGATCGAACATCTTCGCGTTCTTCTTGCCCATCTTGCGCTTGGCCTGCTCGGCCTGGGCCTCGAAGTCCGGCTCGCGCCCGTAGATGTGATTGAAGCGACGGGCGATCTCGCGGGTCATCTCGACATGGGCGACCTGATCCTCGCCGACCGGCACCGCGCCGGCCTTGTAGATGAGGATATCGGCGCTCTGCAGCAACGGATAGCCAAGGAAGCCGTAGGTGGCGAGATCCTTTTCCTTGAGCTTCTCCTGCTGATCCTTATAGCTCGGCACGCGCTCGAGCCAGCCCAGCGGCGTGATCATCGACAGCAGCAGATGCAGCTCGGCGTGCTCAGGCACCCGCGACTGGATGAACAGGGTCGCTGCGCCGGCGCTGATGCCCGAGGCGAGCCAGTCGA
>PWTO01000223.1 GCA_003562815.1 Chromatiaceae bacterium
TCGGAAGCCATCTAGGACGGGTTGCGGTGCGCAAGACCGGCTCTTTCAACATCCAGACCGCGCGCGGCGTGGTCCAAGGGATTTCACACCGCCATTGCCGCGTGGTGCAACGCGCCGACGGCTATGGTTATGGTCTTCAACCTACTTTAACGGAGGACGCGAGACGGGTTGCCTAACCGCGCTGCGCGCGGTGCGCTTTCCCTCCCCGCCCTGAAGGGCGGGGTTTCTCGCGCAAGACTGATGATAGATCGATGCTTCAAGTGCGCGATGCAGTCATTGCTATGATCGCCCACTCATCTGCAGCCAACTCAACAAACACCTGAACGAGAAGACTTCATGAGCGACACCGCTCCCAATCAAGACATCCGAGCCCAAGTCGTCGTCCTCGGTGGCGGACCCGGCGGCTACACCGCCGCTTTTCGTGCCGCCGACCTTGGCTTGCGCACTGTGCTCATCGAACGTTACCCCAGTCTCGGCGGCGTTTGCCTGAATGTCGGCTGTATCCCGTCGAAGGCGCTCTTGCACACGGCGCAAATTATTGAAGAGGCCAAGACCATGGGCGCCATGGGCGTCACCTTCGCCGCGCCCGAGATCGACCTCGATAAGATGCGCGCGGGCAAAAACAAGGTGGTGAACAAGCTCACCAGCGGCCTCGCCGGCATGGCCAAGCAGCGCCAAGTCGAGGTGGTGCAAGGCACCGGCCGCTTCGAGACCCCGAACCGCATCGGCGTCGAGAGCCGTGCGGGCAAGGTCGCAGTCAGCTTCGATCAGTGCATCATCGCGGTTGGCTCGACCCCGATCCGCATCCCCGGCTTCCCACACGACGACCCACGGGTGATGGACTCGACCGATGCCTTGGAGATCGACGGCATCCCCGAGCGCATGCTAGTCGTCGGCGGCGGCATCATCGGCCTGGAGATGGCCAGCGTCTATGCCGCGCTCGGTGCCCAGATCGATGTCGTCGAGATGAAAAACCAGCTTATGCCGGGTGCCGATAAGGATTTAGTGCGCGCCCTGCAGAAAGTGGTCAAGAAGCGCTACAGCAACATCTGGCTCGAAACCAAGGTCGCGACCATGCAGGCCAACTCTCAGGGCATCGACGTGGTCTTTGAGGGCAAACATCCAGGAGAGGCCCGCTACGACAAGGTGCTGGTCGCCATCGGCCGGCGTCCCAATGGCATGTTGATCAACGCCGAGGCGGCCGGGGTCAAGGTCGATGAGCACGGTTTCATCAAGACCGATCAGCACATGCGCACCAATGTGCCGACCATCTTCGCCATCGGCGATGTCGTCGGCGGGCCGATGCTCGCGCACAAGGCGACCCACGAGGGCAAGGTCGCCGCTGAAGTCATCGCCGGCGAGCCGGCGCTGTTCGACCCGATGACCATCCCATCGGTCGCCTACACCGACCCCGAGGTGGCCTGGATGGGGCTGACCGAAACCGAAGCCGCAGCCAAAGGCATCGCCTATGAAAAAGGCGTCTTTCCCTGGGCCGCCAGCGGCCGCGCGCTCGGCATCCATCGCGACGAAGGGCTGACCAAGCTGCTGTTCGACCCCGAAACCAAGCGCATCCTCGGCGCTGGCATCGTCGGCCCCAATGCCGGCGAGTTGATCGGCGAGACGGTGCTGGCGCTGGAGATGGGCGCCGATATGGAAGACCTCGGCATGACCATCCACCCGCATCCAACGCTGAACGAAACCATCGGCCTGGCCGCCGAGATGGCACACGGCAGCATTACCGATCTGATGCCGCCGAAGAAGCGCTGAACCCGTCCAAGATCGAGCCGCGAACGGTCTCGTTCGCGGCTCTTCGCGGGTGCTGGGCCTTTAGGCCGCTCACCAGTGCAGCACGACCTCTTGCCGGCCCCACTCGCGCGCGCGCTCGAGGTCGTTGCCCATGTAGATATCGATGCGCCGCTTCCAGCGTCTGTGCATCTTGTCGCGCACAGTGTAGACACCGGGCAAGCCCTCGATCTCGACCTCGGCGCCGTTGGTGAGACCGAGTTTGAGCAGATCGCGGGAGACGGCGATCGACTTCTCGCCCGGCGTGAGCCGGTTGTTCCAGGCCCCGAGATAGGGATCGCCACTGGTCTCGGAGGGGCGCGAGGTGTAGGCCGTCGCCGTCACCTTGAGTCGATTGCGCGCCTCGTCGATGGGCTCTTCACGCAGCGGCTCCTTGCTCAGTCGATCCGCGAACAGCACAAGGATCAGAATCAGGATCACGGCGACCGCGCCCGCGATCACGAGCGCGAACCGGCGTCGGGCCTTGGACGCTACTGGCATAGATGTCCTCCGTCAGTCATCGTCGATCCCCGCGCGCGCAGCCAGGCATTCCGCCCCGCCCATCCTGACATCGCGGCAGAGCTGCGGGCGCATGCTGTAGATGGCGCAGCACAGCTGCTGGCGGTCGAGCGCGCTGCACCAACCATCGTCGAGCCGTTCGAGCACCTCGGCGCCCCACGCATCGAGCACGATGAAGTGGCTTGGAACGCGCGCGTCGCCGAGCAGCATGACCTCCTTACGGCAACAACAGGCGCGACACTCCTCGCAATGCACGCTGGGATCGATGACCTCATCCATGGCCCTAGCGCACAAGGTTGGTTTTCATCGGCATAGATACGATATACAGCAACCCAATTTCAACGCATCAGTATAGCGCGACCCGCGCAGGATCGATCATGGACATGGGCTCATTCAAGGCACTCGAACTGCTCCTCATCGTCGGCGTTGTCGGCTACTTCTACATTCGCCAGCGGCAAAATCTGCAGCGTCTCAAGGAAGAACGCGAGGCCAAGCAGGATCAGGCCAACACCGAGGCGCGTTCAACCGCTAACGCCGACGAGACCCCGCCCGCGCGCGACTGAGGCACCGGGCGAGAGCCACTGGGCGAGATCCACTGAGCGACTGAACTGAGCCGCGTAACCTTGGGCTCGCCCTTTGCTTGCCCTTCGCCATGCTCCTGACAAGCGCGCGGCGCTCTGTCTCTCAACTGATTCTGTTTCGTTAACAAGCGCTAACGCGCACCCTCAATGAGGATGGGCGAATCCACCAAAGCCCGCAGGAAAATCCCACGGGTGGCGTTCTCGTCGCGTTCCATGTCGATTCCGTTCGAGCGAGTGACCTTCGCAGAACCGACTGCGCAAACGAGAGGAGACTGCGGACGGACTTGCGACGGAGCTTTCGCCCAGCCTTCGATGCCATCTGCTGCGTTTCAAACGTCGGCAGGAGAATGACGTGCTTGATCTTCCGTCGGATGGCATCCGCTGCTTTCGCAAAAGACAGGCGGTTGCGTTTCTCTTCCGCTTTGTCGCGACGAGACAAGAGACGGTCCAAATGATGCGCCAAACGCACAATCCTTAGCTAAGTGGGGGATCAGGGTCTTCTTGATCCCCATGAAGTTCGGCTGGACGATCCGAAGATTCAGGAGCCAAATCGTCTCGTTGTAGACGAACCTGTAGGTGCCGATCCACGCGTTCAGCCGCTTCTCTTGCGATCGTGTGGGTCGCATTCGGATGCGCTTCGCCCGTGTGATCGGCTCGTTCGTCTTGCCCGCCAGCGAAGCCATGAAGGATGGCCAGTAGGTCTTCGGCAAGTTCGCGTTCGGGTTCTCTTTGATGTTCGCTGAGAACCACGAGTTCGCTGCCGCAGTCGCGGACAATCCAGTCAATGAGTTCAAATCCGACACGAACGAGTCTGTCCTTTTGGGTAACCACAAGCGTGAGCTTCTCTCCGCGCAGGATTCGTCCCAGTACGGATTGAAGCCCTTGACGCTGATCGTCGAGGGCGGAGCCGACGTCTTGGACGATGTCGGCTTCGGGGAAGCGGTCTCGCATCGACTGGACTTGTCGCTCGAGGTCTGGCTTCTGCGCAGGCGAAGACACTCGGCAGTAGCAGACGACAGCGGGCTTGGTCTCGACGGCCGTTCCGAGGTAGGAATCGACATCGAACCGACGCTGCCCACTGGCCGTTCGGTAGGTGCGAATGCGCCCTTCATTTGCATATTTTCGGAGTGTGTTTGCATGGAGTCCTAGTATCTTAGAGGCCTCTCGGGATGGGACATACCTGGGCATGTGCGCTTCGCGTTTGGTTTATTATGTTGACATAAGTTAGCCTACTAAAACCTAGGTTTCAACTCCGCGCGCGCCCTGCGCCTGTCGCTTCAATGCCTCATCTTAACGACCAGATCCGCCTGCGCGGGGTGCGCCAGAACAACCTCAAGAACCTCGATCTCGACCTGCCGCTCGGCGCGCTGATCGTCGTCACGGGCGTCTCTGGTTCGGGTAAATCCTCGCTCGCCTTCGACACCGTCTACGCTGAGGGTCAGCGCCGCTACGTCGAGACCTTCTCGCCTTACGCGCGCCAGTTCCTCGATCGCATGGATCGGCCCCAGGCCGAGCGCATCGACGGCATCCCACCGGCGATCGCGATCGATCAGACCAATCCGGTGCGCACCTCGCGCTCGACGGTCGGCACCATGACCGAGCTGAGCGATCACCTGAAGCTGCTATTCGCCCGCGCCGCGCGGCTGTTCTGCCACGGCTGCGGCCGCGAGGTCCGCCGCGACAGCCCCGAGGGGATCTGGGCCGCGCTCGCGCATCGACAAACCGCTACCCGCGTCCTGATCTGCTTCGAACTCGCGATACCGGATGGCCTGACCTCGGATCAGCTCAAGGAGCTGCTCGCACAACAGGGCTATATCCGCTTCCTGTACGAGGACGACCAACGGCTCGAGGTCATCCAAGACCGGCTGCGGCTCGATGACGACAATCGTAGCCGCGCATTGGAGGCACTCGAAGCGGCACTCGAACACGGCGGCGGTCGGGTGCGCATCTACCCGCTCGATGCCGAGCGCAACCCCGGACCGCCCTGGCACTTTTCGCGCGACCTGCACTGCCCCAATTGCGAGATCGACTACCGCGAGCCGATCCCGAGCTTGTTCTCGTTCAACTCGCCAGTGGGCGCCTGCGAGACCTGTCGCGGCTTCGGCCGGGTGATCGGTATCGATTGGGATCTGGTGGTGCCGGATGCGCGCAAGTCGCTGCTCGATGGCGCCATCAAGCCGATCCAATCCGATGGCTACGCGGAGGTCCAAGAAGACCTGATCGCCTTCGCGCATCGGCGCGGCGTCCCGACCGACGTGCCCTGGGCGCAGCTGACTGAGGCCGATCGCCACTGGGTACTCGAGGGCGAGGGAGGCTGGCACGACGACCCGCGCCAGCGCGTCTGGTACGGCATCCGTGGCTTCTTCGACTGGCTCGAAGGGCGCAGCTACAAGATGCATGTGCGAGTGCTGCTCTCGCGCTACCGCAGCTACGATCCCTGCCCCGACTGCGGCGGCGCGCGACTCAAGGACGCGGCGCTGGATTTTCGCATCGGCGATCATGCGCTGGCCGACAGGGTGCTGGAGCGCCAGCAGCGTTTCCGCCATGCGCGCAGCCACCTGTCGGAGAACGCCTGGCTCGGCCTGCCCGGCTTGAACGTCCAGGATCTGATGCGGTTGCCCATCGCGAGCCTGGCGCGGTTCTTCGACGCGCTCAGGCTGCCCGGCAACCTGGATCAAGCGATGGAACTGCTGCTCGCCAACATCCGCGCCCGGCTGCATTATCTGAACGAGGTTGGGCTCGGCTATCTGACCCTGGAGCGGCAATCGCGGACCCTCTCGGGGGGCGAGGTGCAGCGTATCAACCTCACCACCGCGCTCGGCACGGCCTTGGTGAACACGCTCTTCGTGCTCGACGAGCCGAGCATCGGCCTGCATCCGCGCGACATGGATCGCGTGGTGCGCATCCTGCAGCGCCTGCGCGATCGCGGCAACACGCTGCTGGTGGTCGAACATGATTCGCAGGTGATGCGCGCCGCTGATCAGATCCTGGACATCGGCCCCGGGCCCGGTGAGCGTGGCGGCCAGCGCGTCTTCCAGGGCCCACCGGCGGCGTTGCTCGACGAGCCAGCCTCGCTGACCGGCGACTTCCTCGCCGGTCGGAGCCAGGTCGCCGAGCCGCGCGAGCCGCGACCACCACGGCCGGATGAGCCCAAGCTGCGGATTCGCGGCGCGCGCGAACACAACCTCAAGCACATCGATCTCGAGCTGCCGTTGCAGCGCCTGGTCGTCATCACCGGCGTCTCCGGCTCGGGCAAGTCGACGCTGGTGCAGCAGGTGCTGTTCCACCATCTGGCGAAGCAAAAGGGACACCCAGAAGGACCGCTCGGTGCCTGCGATGCGGTCGAGGGCGCGGCGTTGGTCGAGGACGTGTTGATGGTCGATCAATCGCCCATCGGTCGCAGCTCGCGCTCCAATCCCGCCAGCTACGTCGGCGCGCTCGACCCGCTGCGCAAGCTGTTCGCCGCCGCGCCCCTGGCCCGCGAGCGCGGCTTCAAGGCAGGCCACTTCAGCTTCAACGCCGGTCCCGGCCGCTGCCGGACCTGCTCCGGTTCTGGCTTCGAGCATGTCGAGATGCAGTTCCTCTCCGATGTCTACCTGCGTTGCCCCGATTGCAATGGCCGGCGCTATCGGCCCGAGATTCTTGAGGTGCATTTACCGGCACAAGCCAGGCGTCAAGACGCTGAGGCTCCGCCAAGCGAGCCCCAGGCTGAACCAGCAACAGGCCCAAATATCGCCGAAGTGCTGGAGATGACCGTCGCCGAGGCGCTCGTGGCCTTCGCCGACCAGGCCGATCTCCAGCGGGCCTTGCAGCCGCTCGTCGATGTCGGCCTCGATTACCTGCGCCTGGGCCAGCCGGTCCCGACCCTCTCCGGTGGCGAGGCGCAACGCCTCAAACTCGCCGGGCATCTGGCCAAGACCGCGCGCCGCAAGCCGACGCGCACCGTTCAGCGCAAGCACGCCACAGACGAAGGCAACGTCAGTGGCGAGGTTCAGGATCAACAGGGCCAGGATCGGCAGCACCGGTATCAACCCGGACTGCTCTTCCTCTTCGACGAGCCGACCACCGGCCTGCACTTCGCCGACATCGCCACCCTGCTCGGCGCCTTCCGCCGGCTCATCGACGCCGGCCATTCGCTGCTGGTGATCGAGCACAATGTCGACCTGATGCTGGCCGCAGACTGGATCATCGATCTTGGACCCGAGGGTGGCGATGGCGGCGGCGAGATCATCGCCTGCGGCACCCCGCGCATGCTTGCGGAACATCCCGAGAGCCATACCGGTCGCGCCTTGCGCGAGGCATTAGCGCCGAACCCTGCGCTTGGCACGGATCGGGCCCCGACAACGGCGGCGGAAATCGCTGAACTCTCAGCGGACTATCGATCAAAACTCGCGGCCACAGACTCAACCATCGCCGTTCCGATCGACGGCAACGCAGAGCAGGCGATCCTGATCCGCCACGCCCGCGAACACAACCTCAAGGATCTGACCCTGTCGATCCCGCGCGGGCAGTTCATCGTCATCACCGGTGTCTCGGGCAGCGGCAAGAGCACCCTCGCCTTCGACATCCTGTTCGCCGAGGGCCAGCGCCGCTACCTGGAATCGCTGAACGCCTATGCGCGGCAATTCGTGCAGCCGGCTGCGCGCGCCGATGTCGATGCGATCTTCGGCATCCCACCGACGGTCGCGATCGAGCAGCGCAGCAGTCGCGGCGGGCGCAAGAGCACGGTTGGCACCGCTACCGAGATCCATCACTTCCTGCGCCTGCTCTACGTGAAGCTCGGCCTCCAGCACTGCCCCGCGTGCCAAGTCCCGATCCAGCCCCAGGGTCGCGCCGAGATCCTGAGCCGGATCAGCGCGGACTTCCACGGCCAACGCCTGATCCTGCTCGCGCCCCTGGTCATCGCGCGCAAGGGCACCTATGCCGAGCTGGCCGACTGGGCCAAGCGCCGTGGCGTCGAACAACTCGCTGTCGATGGTGAACTGCAGCCGGTCGAGCCCTGGCCCAAGCTCGACCGCTTTCGCGACCACTGGATCGATCTGCCCTTCCCGCCGGTCGCGGTCGATGGCTCGCACCAGCACCAGCTCTCGGAGCAGCTCGATCAGGCGCTCGCCATCGGCAAAGGGATTGTGCGCGTTGTGGTTGCTGAACAGCTCAAGCCCAGTCTCGGTCAAGCAGCCGGTCAAGCCCCGCCCCGCACCTATTCGACTCAACGCACCTGCCCGAGCTGCGGGCTCGGCTTTGACGAGCCCGATCCGCGCCTGTTCTCGTACAACTCCAAGCATGGCTGGTGCCCGACCTGTTTCGGCACCGGCTTGCAGCTCAAGGGCTTCGATGCCGAGCAAAGCGGCGAGGAAGGACAATGGCTCGCCAACGACGGCGATCTCGACAGCAAAAGCAAAAGCGACAGCGCCAGCCCCGCTAAGGCCTGCCCGAGCTGCCAGGGCCAGCGGCTGAGACCCGAGGCGCTGGCGGTGACCTTTCGCGCGCACTCGATCGCCGAACTCTCGGCCCTGAGCGTGACCGATGCCAGCCAACTGTTCGCCGAGCTGAGCCTAAGCGAGCGCGAGGCCGCGATCGGCCGCGACCTGCTGGCCGAGGTCCGCGCCCGACTCGGTTTCCTCGAGCGCCTGGGGCTGGGCTATCTGAGTCTCGACCGCGCCGCGCCGACCCTTTCCGGTGGCGAGGCGCAGCGCATCCGGCTCGCCGCGCAGCTCGGCTCCAACCTGCGCGGCGTCTGTTACATCCTCGACGAGCCCAGCATCGGCCTGCATGCGCGCGATAACGCCCGGCTGCTCGAGACGCTGGCCGAACTCAAGGCCAAGGGCAACAGCCTGATCGTCGTCGAGCACGATGCCGCGACCATGCACTGCGCCGATGAGATCATCGACCTCGGGCCCGGCGCCGGCATTCATGGTGGAGAGATCGTCGCGCGCGGCACCGCCGACGCACTCGCAGCGAATCCGGCTTCGCTGACCGGCCGCTACCTCGCCCGCAACAGGGTGAGGTCGCTGCGGCATGCAACGCTTGCAACTCGCTCTACACCCGATTCCGCTGCTCCGACTCATCCCGCTGCTGACCATGCTGACGCTCAGTTGGCGCTCACCCGCGCAGCGACTGCAAGCGCCACGAAATGGCTGCACATCGAAGGTGCCTCGCTGCACAACCTGCAAGACCTGAGCCTCGGCATTCCCCTAGCGCGACTGGTCTGCGTCACCGGCGTCTCCGGCTCCGGCAAATCGACCCTGGTGCGCGATGTGCTCGGCGCCTCGCTCAAGACCCTGCTGAGCCGCCAAGGCCACGGCGGCGGCCCTGATCGCAACAGCCGTAAACAGAAAAGCAACGACGGCAGGCGCGCTCGAAAAGCCGAACTCAGCGGCTGCGGCGCGTTGCGCGGCTGGCAGGCGCTGAGCCGCGTGCTCGAGGTCGATCAGACCCCGATCGGCAAGACCCCGCGCTCCTGCCCGGCGACCTACATCGGCATCTGGGATCGCATCCGCCGCCTGTTCGCGGCCGCGCCCGAGGCGCGGATGTTGGGCTGGGGGCCGGGGCGTTTCTCGTTCAACACCGGCGGTGGACGTTGTCCTGCCTGCGAAGGCCAAGGCGTGCAACGGCTCGAGATGAGCTTCCTGCCCGACGTGAAGCTGCCCTGCGAGGTCTGCGGCGGCACCCGCTTCAACGCCGAGACCCGGCGCGTTCCCTATCTGGGCAAGGACATCGGCGCGGTCCTGGCGATGAGCGTCGACGAAGCGGTCGAGCTGTTCCAGGCGCATCCTGCGATCCGCCATCCGCTCGAACTACTGCAGGCGGTCGGACTCGGTTACCTCGCGCTCGGGCAGGCCAGCCCGACCCTCTCCGGTGGCGAGGCGCAGCGCCTGAAGCTGGTCACCGAACTCGCCAAGGCGCGATCCGCGCGACCCACTCGATCCACGCAGCCCACCGCTGATGGCCTCAGCAACCGCCCCACCCTCTACCTGCTCGATGAGCCAACCGTCGGCCTGCACATGGCCGATACCGAACGACTGATCGGTGTGCTGCGGCGCCTGGTCGCGGCTGGCCATTCGGTCGTCGTCATCGAGCACGACCTGGATCTGATCGCCGCCGCCGATTGGGTCATCGATCTTGGGCCGGAAGCGGGACGCGACGGCGGGCGTCTGGTCGCCGCCGGCAGTCCGGCTGAACTCATCGCACGGGGCAGCGGCTATACGGCGGAGGCCCTGCGCGCTTGAGCTTGAACCGCTAAAGATCGACGCTCAATCCCTCCTCGGTCGCCTTGCGTTTCAGCGCCTGTCGCCGCGACTGTCGCCAGGGCGTCGGCGCGACCAGTCCCTGCCAGCCCCAACGCAGCCAGTCCAGCAGCCGCCACGCGAGCCAGAGCGCCCAGGCCAGCATCAGCAGCCGATAGATCCAGATCGGCGCCGAGATCACCGTCACCGGCGCGGTCCGCTCGCCACTGCGGTCCAGATACCAATTCAGCTCGGTCGCGCTCGAGCCATTGCCCGCGACCTGCATCGCCGGGCTGCCGAGCAATCCCTGCTGCACCGCCAACAAGAGCGCGCTCAGCGCCGCCATGCTCAGCAGCACCAGCCCGATCTGCATCAGATTGAACCGCCAAGGCGCCAGCGCGTCCTCGCCAAGCCGCCGGCGCAGGCCGAGCGCGAACAGCCAGAGCACCACCAGCGCCCCGACCCAGATCGAGACCTGACTGAGTCCGATCCCCAGCAGCAGCCAATCGCCGACCCCGAGTGGGGTCAAACGCGCGCGCGCCAGGATCAGCGCCAGCACCGCAATCACCAACAACAGCCCCCAGAACTGCACCGCCGGCCCGAGACCAGGACCGCTGGCCCACAACAGCCAGCGATCGGCGCCCAGTCTCACCTGCGTCTCGGCGTTCACGCCCGCCACGCCGAGCGTCACCGCCGCCGGCTGATAGACGAAGGACAGCCCATCTGGCTGCAGCCAGCTGAGTTCGATCCGTTGACTGCCCGGCACCAGCGCCAGATCGACCGCGTTGTCCTGCATCAGCAGGGGTCGCGACTGACCATCGACGCGAAGCCGCGTTGGCTCGGCACCCGCTGGCAGCAACAGCCGATGCCGACCCCCCTGGCTGCTGCGCAGATTGAGCTGCAACAGCGCCTCGCTGGAGCGACGGCCCGGCTGGAGCCGATAGCGGCTGCGATCCAGGGTCAGCGTGGGTCCGGCGACGCCGACCGGGCGCGACAGCGACAGCTCCAAGACCTCGCCGGGCCAGGGCCGATAGGTCGGCAGCGCGCGTGCATCGCCGTCGCGCGGCTGCACTGCGGGCACTCCTTGCGCGCGCAGATGCCAGATCGGGCTCACCTGCAGGCGCCATTCCTCGGTGAGTCGTGGATCGCTCGAGGCACGCAGCGCAAGACGGTCGACCGGTCGCAACGCCGAGCGCCAGCGCATGCGCGCACGCCCCGGCGGCAGCGAGACCAGCACCTCCGCATCACGGATCTGGACCCCGGAGGTGGTCACCGATTCGCCGTCGATCAGCGCGACTCGCAGGCTCACCGATTGCCCCAGCGGCGAGCGCCGCTCGACCTCGGTGATCAGCTCCCAATCCAATCCGAAGCTCAGCGTGCGGGTGATCTTGAGCAGCGGCGGCCATGGGGCCTGCGTGTCACTTCTCGCCGCGTCCGATGCCGGCGCCGACGCTGACGCTGACATCGAGCCAGACGTGGTGCCCCCGCCACCGGGGTTCTGATCGTTGATGGACGCACCGTCGGGCTCATCGCCAGCCGCAAGCCCCTTTGCTTCCTGCTGCCGGACCAGCCGCAACTGATCGCCCGGCACGCCATCGTCGCCAAGCCCTTCGAGCTGCCAGACCGGATCGATGCTGGTCTCGAGCAGTCGTGGACGCAGCGGCAACGGGATGGCGACCTGCTCGACACCGGCGAGCGAGCCGGACAGCAGCAGCAGATGCCGACCGCTCGGGATGGACACCGCCAGATCGCCATTGGTCAGCCCGAGCAATCGATCCAACGGCTGGCCGTTAAGCTCGACCCGACTCGGCGACCAACCGTTGCGCGCACCAGGAACCGGTAAGGCGATTGCCTCGACCGCATCCACGGCGAGCAGCAAACGCAGTGCGCGCGGCGAGGCGTCGAGCACCAGCCGTGCGATCTCGGCGCAGCGCGGGGCGCAGTCCGGTGGGGCGAGCAGCCGCTGTCGCAGCTCGGCCAGCAGTGACGCAGGTGGAAAGCCGGCACTGTTCGCCGCCGGATGCGCGGTCAGCGGAGCGGCGGCGAGTTCGGGCATTGGCTGAGAGACGGGCGGGGGGTGCTGCTGGAACGCCGGTGCGGTTGCTGCAAGGCTTGGGCTTGGTGACAGCCAAAGCCCTCCGATCAGCGCCAGCGCAAGCAGGCCGAGGTGTGCTGCGTGCTTGCCGGATGTCGGCGCGGTCGGCGTCCCTGTCGGCTGCCGCGACGACCGTCGATCGGCGAGCCGCAATCCCAATAGCGGCACTAGCACCAGCGTCAGCAACGCGAGCGGCAAGGAGGCCGAGGCCGGCAGCAGCCAGAGGTGCAACCGATGATCGGGCGGCATCGGCCCGCTCCAGCTCAGCTCGAAGCGACGCCAGCTCCACTCCGGCACCCCGGCGCCGGTCTGCAAGCGCGCGTCCGGGTCCAAGGTTGGCAACAACCGTGGCGCCGAGGCCTGGTCAGCGCCGACCTCAGCAGGGGCTGACTTGACGCGTGAAGACTCGACCTGATGATGCAGGCGAGAACCCACCTGATCGACGGCGCTCATCGGGGTGAGCCAACCGGTGGGCGAGTCGACCAGACCAAGCCTCTGCTGTTCCAATTGCGGAAACAGCCCATCGCGCATCGCGGTGACCAGGAAGGGCACCGCGATCAGCACCAGCGACAGCAACGCCAGCCGCGCATAGAGTCGGACCCCGGTCGCGAGCCAGGGCGGACCCTGCGCGTGCGAGGCGTCTCCTGAAGGCTCGTCACGCTGTTGCGAGATGGGCGGCGCCCGCCGCGCCGACTCCGGCAGCAGCCGCACCAGCGCGGCAGCGGCAATCAGATGCAGCCACACCCAACGCGGCGCGCCCGGCTCCTGCCAGGTCAGCACCAAGGTCAGCAGCGCCAGCAGCCCCCAAGGCCAGCCCCAGAGCCGCGTCACCGCAAGCGCCGCGATCAGCACCAGGAAGATGTCGAGCAATGACCAGCGCGCCAGCCAGCTATCAGGGAGGTTATCGACACCGGCCGCAGCCAGCAGATCCCAGCCCGGCGGCAGAAAGAGCTGCGTCGAAACACGGCTCAGCGGCAGAGCCCAGCCCGAACCCGGCAGCTCCAGATGCCAACCGACTGGTCCGCTGTCGATGCGCGCATCGGCGCTCAGCTCGAGCCGAGCGCCGCGCGCCTCGACGCCCTCGCGCTCCGCTTGATCCGCCGAGCCTGTGGTCAACCGCGTGATCAAGCGCGGTTCGCCATCGACGCTGACCTGCCCAAGGCGCAAAGGCGGCTCGACCTCGATCCGACGGCGCTCGCGCAGCTCACCGCTGAGGCGATCGCGCAGGCTCAGGCCCGTGGCGTCGAAGTCCAGTCGCATCACGCGTTCGAGTTGGATCTGGTCGGAGCCGGTGGCGCCCCGGCTGAGCTGCTCGATCCGCAGCGTCTCGCCAGCGCGCATCAGGTAGGCCGGTAACTGTTGCCACTGCGCTGGTAGGCGCGTTTGGCGCGGATCGATCGGGTCCGCACCGCTGAGTTCGACGCGGCGCAGATCAGGCCGGGCCGCGAATACCCAGACCTCTTGCGTAGGCCAGTTCGGTGCGGATGTGGATGCCGGCGCGGACGGTTGCTTGGGCAAGCGGAGTGCCGAGACCGCCGGCCCAGGATGGTGGCTTTCTAGGGTCAGCTCCCAGCGGCCGGGTCGCAGTTGCAGTTGCAACAGGGGCGCACCTTGCTCCATCAAGCGCGCCGGCAACGGACTTTCGAGACGCAGCGGCCTTCCGCCGGGAAGTAGAATCGGCCCCAGCAGCGACTCGCGCGGCTGCCCGGAGACCTCGAGCAGCAGACGCGTTTGCACGCGCAAAGGCACCGAATCCTCGATGCGGCGCGTGACTTCGAGCGAGAGCGCATCCGGCTCCTGTTGCGGCTGTCGCGGGCGCCGCTCGGCGCCGAGCCAAAGCCCGCCCGTGGCATCCAAGCGCGGCTGCTCGATCTCGACCGCATTCAGGCTCAGGCTCAGCAGCCCGACCTCGGCCGGCACCTGCAACACATCGGGTCGTCGTGGCCAAGCGAAGTGGCCGCTGAGCCGATGCTCGCCCGATGCGAGCCGCGCCATTGGCCGCCCGTTGCGTTCCACCACGGCGGCTGGTGCCCCATTCACGCTGACCTGTTGCGGCCATTGACCCGAGCCGCCAGGGACAGGAACCCACTCAGCCGCCGCTAGGGTCCAGGCCTGCTCGAAGCGGCCGCCAGCGTCATCGAGCTCAAGCCGTAACCGCCCCGGCCAGGCACAGACCCGCTCTCCGGCACCGGTCGCGCCGAGCGCACAGGCGCGCTGATCCTCGCCAGCCAGCACCCAGTCGATCCAAGGCGAGAGTGCTGCGGGGACCGGGGGATCGGCATACAGCTCAGCCGCTGGCGCGATCAGCAGGATGAGCAGCACTGCCGCTACCATTGGGCGCTGATGGCGTTGCATCGCTTAAGGTACGCTCATGAACAGACGTTTCGAGTTCGAACCCATCGGCCTTTGCCGCTCACCCTATACCGACAAATTCGGCATCCCGCGCCAGCCACGGCTGGTCACCGCCGCCGAGGCGCGGATCGAGCTTCTGCCGCCCTATGACCGCGAAGAGGCCTTCGCCGGGCTCGACGGCTTTTCCCATGTCTGGCTGCTGTTTGTCTTCCACCAGGACTGCCTCGAGGGGGGTTGGCGAGCGCAGGTGCGCCCACCGCGGCTGGGTGGGCGCGATAAGGTCGGCGTCTTCGCCAGCCGCTCGCCCTATCGGCCGAACCCGATCGGGATCTCGGCGGTCGCCCAGCATGGGCTCGAGCGTCAGGGCAAACGCCTTGCGCTGCGCATCGCCGGCGCCGATCTGCTCGACGGCACGCCGATCCTCGACATCAAGCCCTATGTGCCCTATGCCGATGCTATTCCAGAGGCCGAGGGCGGTTTCGCCCATACCCGTCCGCAAGCCCGTTTCCAGGTCGGTTTCAGCGCGCAGGCCCACCGCCAGCTCATCGAGCAGGACGCCGACGGTCGGCGACGCCTGCGCGCGCTGATCGAGCAGGTCATCGCCCAAGACCCACGCCCGGGCTACATGGACCGCTATCCAGAGCGCCGTGCATTCGTCGTGCAGCTCTATGCCCTGGAGATCCATTGGCAGCTCGATGGCGACCGGGCGTTGGTCACCTGTGTGCGCCCCGTGCCATCGACCAGCGTATCGAAGACGGAGCGCTGATCGCGCGAGCGTTTTTTGCGAGCCTGTCGGGGCGTCGTGGCGACTACTCGCGCTCTGAAGCCGCCTCAGCGCCCGAGCGTTGTTCGCATTCGAAGCGTCGGAAACGCGCGCTGCCGTCCGGGTCGGTTTCGGTCAGGGTCATCGTCAGATTCGAGAGGTTGAGCTTGAAGCGCCCCTGTTGGGCTTCGATCTGCTTGTCGGCGAGCCAGACCGCCTCCTCGGTCTCGAGATAGCCGGCGCTGCTCTCGATGAGAGCGAAGTCGATGTTGAAATCCTCGCCTGGCCTGCTCTTGGTAACGAGCAGGTCGATCGGATCGGATTCCTTTGGCGCCTGTTCGCCGTAGCTCAACTCGCCTGGCTCGCCAAAGGCGACTGCTCGCATCGGCTGCTCGACACAGCGCAGATCGAGCTGCTCGGGCTCAAAGCCTTCGCCGGCCTGCAGGGCCGCGCCGGGTGCCAGCAGGGCCAGCGCCAGCGGCATCAGCACGCCTGGTGCGCTGAGCAGCCGTGGATAAGCGGGTACAGCCAGAAGCCGACCTGCGAGCCCCAGCACTGCACCGCCTCGGTATGCGTTCATCATCAGTTCCTCCGCGAACATTGAGATTGATCACCCATCGCCCATCGCCCGCGCCAGCGGGCGAAACTGGAGCCCGTAGAACATCTCCAGATAGCGCGCGGTCTCGGCGCGCTCCAAGTCGGTGACGTACTTCCAAAAGCCGTAGACCCGCGATAGGGTCATCATGCGCTCGGCATAACGGCGCCAGGTGTAGCGCTCCTCGACCCGCGCCAAAGCGGCCTCCGAGACCGCCTGCCAGCAACTCGCATCCTCGCCGCAGCGCCGCAGAAAATCGGCGATCAAGTCGGTTGCGGCCGCACCGTGGTTGGGATCGATGTGAAAGCCCGAAAGACCGTCCTCGATGATCTCGAGCGGGCCGCCGTAACGGGTCGCGAACACCGGCAGCCCGCAACTCATCGCCTCGATCACGGTCAGTCCGAAGGCCTCGAACAGCGCCGGCTGCACGAAGACACCGCGCCGCTCGGCGATGAACCGATAGAACTCCCCGGCCAGCGGTTTTTCGAGATGAATCCCGAGCCAGCGCACCTGCCCATCCAGTCCGTGCTGCTCGAACAGCTGATGCATCGCCTCGATCTGCTCGCGCTCCTCGTCATCGCCGGAGCGGCCCGGATCGACATGGCCGGCCACCATCACCAGGTTGGCCTGCTCGCGCAGTTCGCCACTGCGACCGTACCAGTTCACCAGCCCGGTCATGTTCTTGATGCGGTCGAGCCGCGCCATGGTGAACAGCAGTGGCCGCTCGCGCTCGGCGAGCACGCCGCGCGATTCGCCCTCGCGCGGCCCGCCGAAGATCAGCTCCTCGATCTCCTCGTGCAGATGCACCAAGCGCCGCTCGGCATCGCTGTAGGGAAAGTAGATGTCCTCATCGGCCCCAGGCGAGACGATGTTGAACTTTGGATCATAGACATCGACCCCGGAGACGACGCGATAGAGCCCCGGCATGGTGAAGCTGGTGTAGCTCTCGTACTGGCCGACGCTGTCGTCGGTGCCGGCGATCTCCTGATAGGTGCTGGTGATGACGAAATCGGCGGTGTTGATCGCGATCAGATCGGCGGTGAACTGGGCCGAGAAGCGGTAACGCTCCTCGTTGTCGCGCCAATAGAGGTCGGAGAACAGATACTTGGTCTTCTCCAGCGCGTGGGCGATGTTGCACTGGCTGATCCCGAGTCGCTGCGAGAGCAGCGAGGCGACCAGATTGCCATCCGAATAGTTGCCGATGATCAGATCCGGCCGGCCGCCAAGCTCGGCCAAGAGTTCGCGCTCGGCGTCCAGCGCATAGCCTTCCAGGTAGGGCCAGAGATGGAAGCGCGAGACCCAGTGCGGCAGCACCTCGCCGGCGGATGTGCGAAACGGCACGCGCAGGATCACCGCGTTGCGGGTCCCGGCGATGGGCTCCAGGCGCTCGTTGCACATGGTGCCCTCGGCCTCCGGGATGAGCCGGGTGAGCACCACCACGCGCGGTTCGATATCGATGCCCTGCTCGGCCAGGCGCTGATGCATCTCGCGCTCGAGCGCCCGCACCTGATCGAGGATATAGACCACCTGGCCGCCGGTATCCGGGCGGCCGAGCACGTTGGACTGGCCGAACCAACCATGGGGCGAGACGATGGCGATCGAGAAGATCATCGGCACCCGGCTGAGGAAACTCTCGAGCGCTTGCGGTGAGGGCGCCTCGAGGATATCGAGCAGCAGGCTCATGGTCTCGCGGATGCGCGCCGCGTCATGGCCCCAGCCGGGCTCGAAGCCGAAGCCGCGCAGTTCCGAGGCCAGGTCGGCGTAAGGGGTATGCGTTGGGCGCCGGCGCAGCGGGATCATCGCCTGACGCAAGGCATTACGCAGCTCTGCGACCGTGCCGATGGCGTCATTCAGCATCAGCTGATGACCCCGGTAGCTGTGCATCCGCAGGAAGCCGAGCAGGCGCTGATCGCCCTTGCCCAGCTCATCGAACAACCGGCTCGAGAGGCGGCGGTTGAGGAACTCGACGCCACGGCCGATCGAACCCTCCTCGGTCAGCTTCTGCTGCTCACGGTAGAAGGGACGCAGATCGATCTCGAGGCCGAAGGGGTCGTCGTGCCCTCCGGTGGCCAAATGCTCCTTGAAGCGCAGGAACTCCGAGATCGTCACCTCGTTCAGATCCATGGTCTCGAGGTGGATGCGCAGATAGTCCCATTTGGCGACCCGCCGGCGCAGCGCCAGATAGACCCAGGAGGCGTTGATGGCCGCCTCCTGCGCCTGAAAGAGCGCGCGCGCCAGGGGCGTATCGGCAAGCGGCTCGTCATCGCGGCAGAGCTGCACGAGCGCGTCGTGCAGATCGCTCTTGAGCAGGAATGGGCGCTGCAGCCCGATCAGATGGTGCATCACCCGATGCGCCTTGCTGCGGTGCTCGGTCAAAAAGGCGGCGAGCGCCGAAACGCGCGCGTTGGGGGTGTCTGCTGGCATAGGCATGGTCGATGCTCAGGCGCCGCCGGCGAGGCCCCAGTCGGCGAGAAAGGGCTGGTAGAAGGCGGGATCGCGCACCGTCGCGCCGCGCTGACCGACGATGGCCGAGGCGAAGGCCTGGGCCCGCGCCAGCGTTTGGGGCAGCGGCCAGTGTCGCATCAGCCCGAGGATCAAGACCGAGGCAAAACCATCGCCGGCGCCGACTGCATCCACCACTTGGATATCGCCGGCGGGCGCGATCTGGCTCAGCGTGCCATCGGCGCCCACCGCGCAGGCGCCGTCGGCACCCAATGTCGCGAATACCGCGTCCAGCGCATAGCGTTCGAGCACGCACCGGGCGCGGGTCTCGACGTCGGCCTCGGCCTGGCTATCGGGCGCCAGCACGCTCAGCTCATCGGCATTCAGCTTGACCCAGGTCGCCGCTTCCAGCAGCTCCACCAGTTGTTCCTTGCGCCACCAGGGGTCGCGCAGGTTCACGTCCA
>PWTO01000285.1 GCA_003562815.1 Chromatiaceae bacterium
CAGGCGTTATCTGTCGGCTTCACGCGATCCTCATGACCGAATTGTTCTTGGTTTATGGGGCGCCCAATGCCAGATTTCCAGACGGCTGTTGACGAGCAACGGTCGATGCGGGATCGTCGCGATGGATGGCGGCGCGAGCGCATGCCAAACATTCCGGAGGGCCATCGCTTCGACGTGGTGCCAGACTAAAACAACTCATCGAGCATCCGCGGCGCGGTGCGCCGCCGCCGCTGTGGCACCGGCGCCTCTTGTCTCGAGTAGCGCACCGGGTCCGGTCCCAGCGTCATAAGTCGATACTCGTCGCGGATGTATTCGATGCGGCTGTCACTGCGCGACTGCGTCGCCTCGCCACTGTGCAGGCTGATGCGCACCGGCACCATGCCCTCGGGTCGCTTGATGGTCGCGACCGGAAAATCGGCCAGGGCCTCCTGCATGAAATCGATCCAGATCCCAAGCGCGGCGGTCCCGCCCCATTCGCCGCGCCCGAGCGGACTGTTGTCATCGCGACCCACCCAGGCGACCGCCGCGAGCTGGGGCTGATAACCGGCGAACCAGGAGTCGCGCGAGTCATTGGTGGTGCCGGTCTTGCCGGCGATATCCTCGCGGTTCAGGCGCCGCGCACGGGTTGCGGTCCCTGAATGAATCACATCCTTGAGCATGGAGTCGATGTTGTAGGCGATGCGCGGATCGATCACGCGCGGTGCGCGCGGATCATCGGAAGCGCCAATCGGCAGCACCCGAGCCGCCTCCACATCGGCGTCGATCCAGCAGGTCATGCAGGCGCGTAACGGCTGCGCCTCGAACAGCCGCTGACCCTGCGCATCCTCGATCCGCTCGATCAGATAGGGTTGCACCCGGTAACCGCCATTGGCAAACACAGAAAAACCCCGCGCCAGCTCGAGCGGCGTGACCGAGCCCGAGCCCAAGGCCATCGACAGATCCGGCGGGATGGTCTCGGGCGCGAAACCGAAGTGTTGGATGTACTCACGCGCATAATCGACGCTCATGCGATCGACCAAATTGACCACGGCAAGATTGCGCGACTTGGCCAAGGCGACGCGGATGCGGATCGGCCCCATGAACGTGCCATCGGCGTTCCTCGGCCGCCAAACGCCACCGGCCGAAGGCAGCTCGAAGCGTTCATCCCTGACCAGGCTCGCGGGCGTGTAGCCTTTCTCCAGGGCTGCTGCGTAGACGAAAGGCTTGAAGGTGGAGCCGGGTTGGCGTTTCGCATCCACGGCCCGATTGAATTTACTCCACGCAAAGGCGTAACCCCCGGAAAGCGCCCGGATCGCGCCATCCTCGGGCGCCAGCGCCACCAGCGCGCCGTCCACCTTGGGCACCTGCGCCAAGCGCCAGGCGCCGCCTTCGGTCTGCCACAGCCGAATCACATCGCCGACGGCCACAGCGTCGGTGACGCGCCGTGGCACGGGTCCGCGTGCGTTCTCGGTCCTGAAGCGCCGCGCCCACTGGACCTGCGCCAGCGCCAGGCTGCGCGTCTCGCCCTGCCCCAGGTAGACCTCGGCGCGCGAGGCCGAGGCGCTGATCACGACCCCCACGGGCAGCCCAGGCACGCGCGGACGCTCGGCAAGGAGCGCGTCCAGTGCCTCCTGGGTCTTGGCGCCGACATGCTCGACCCGCGCCTCTGGCCCATGATAGCCATGGCGCTGGTTGTATGCCCTGAGCCCCTTGCGCAGCGCCGCATCGGAGGCGCGCTGCAGCCCCGCATCGACCGTGGTGTAGACGCGCAAGCCGAGACGATAGGCGTCCTCCTCGCCATAGCGCTCGACCACCGCTTGGCGCGCCATCTCCGCGAGATAATCGGCGTGTAGCTCGATGGCTGGCACATAGCGTTGCGCGCTCAAGGGCGCGGTGCTCGCGAGCAGGAACTCGGTCGCGTCGATATAGCCGAACGCATGCATGCGCTCAAGGATGTAATCGCGACGCTCGAGGGCGCGCTCGGGATTGGAAAGCGGATTGTTCGCCGAGGGCGCTTTCGGCAAACCCGCGAGCATCGCCATCTCCGCCACCGTCAGCCGATCGAGTGATTTCTGGTAATAGAACTCGGCGGCGGCCGCGACCCCGTAGGCGCGATGGCCGAAGAAGATCTTGTTGAGATAGAGGCTCAGGATCTCGTCCTTGCTCAAATGGGCCTCCAATTTCCAGGCGAGCATGATCTCGATGAGCTTGCGCTTGAGCGTCTTCTCGCGGGTCAGGAAGAAGTTGCGCGCGACCTGCATCGTGATGGTACTGCCACCCTGGGTCGCCTCGCCGCTTTTGGCCACGCTCAGCGTCGCGCGCGTCAAGCCGATCGCATCGATGCCGTCATGGGTGAAAAAACGGCTGTCCTCGGCGGAGATGAAGGCCTCGATCAGCAGCGGCGGGATCTCGTCGATCGCCACCGCGCGCCGACGCTGCACGCCGAACTCGGCCATCAGCGCGCCATTGGCGGCGAAGATGCGCAGCGGCTCCTCGAACCGGACCTCAGTCAGCGCCTCGATCGGCGGCACCTCGGGCTCGAACACCTGCAGCACCACCGCAGCGGCCAAGGCCGCGATCAGAGCGAGATCGAACGGCAGCGCCAGCCCCGCCTGCACCAGATGCGCGAGCCAGTCGAGGACGCCGAGCACAGGCCCCTTGGGCTGCCAGCGGCGACCTCTTCGGGGGGGCGAGGGCGGCGGTAAAGATGACAATTTATCCATGTTGGCTTGCAAATCCAGCACGCTGTATTACTTTACATAACGCGGACGGCCAACTCGGCGTCCGCACTGAAACCGGCGGTTCCTTAAGGAACGCCAACCCTAACCATATTGCTCATTTGGAGAATATGCAGATGACAACCATCGACTTCTCGCCCCTGTTCCGTTCCATGATCGGCTTCGACCGGATGGCGCCCTCGCTCGAAAATGCGTTTCGCAACGAGGCAGGCGGCTATCCGCCCTACAACGTCGAGGTCGAGGACGAGAACAAGTACCGTATCACTATGGCGGTTGCGGGCTTCGCCGAGGGCGACCTGGGTCTTGAGACCAAGGAGAATCTGCTCACGGTGACCGGCTCGCGCACGCAGGATGACGACGAAGATTCGCGCCGCTACCTCTATCGCGGTATCGCCACGCGCAGCTTCGAGCGTCGTTTCCAGCTCGCCGACTATGTGAAGGTGGTCGATGCACGGCTCGAGAACGGGCTGCTGCACATCGACCTGGTGCGTGAGGTGCCGGAGGCCATGAAGCCGCGCAAGATCCAGATTCGCGGTGACAATGGTCACTACCTCGAAGGCATCGGCGCCCAGGACGAGACGCGCGCCGCCGCCTGAGCGCGGTAGCACGGTCGCTGCGCTGACCGCTCACGGGGCTGGCCCACGCGGCCAACCCCGTGTCTCAGTGACTCAGCGCCAGCGGTGATTGAACCAAAGGCCGAGCCATCGCTCGGCCTTTTTTCGTTGGGTTCGGATTTCAGCCGGCTTCTCAGGCTGCAAAACCTGCGATCAGATCATTCAAGAACGCGAGACCGCGCGCGGTTGGACGGATCACGACCTGCTCTCCGTCTCCGGTGTCAACGCGCGACACCAGCCCAAGCGCCGCCGCAGCACACAAGCCGGGCTCAAGGGCGTCTGCACTCAGCCCGGTGTTGCGCTCGAAGTCTGCCGCTGTGAAGCCCTCGACCAGCCGAAAGGCATTGAGCGCGAATTCCTCGATCAGATCCTGTTCCGAGAGGGTCTGGACCGCGCTTGTCGGCTCGTCCGCCTTCAGATACGCCTCAGGGTGGCGCCGCTTCGCCCGCCGTGCGACTGTGCCCGAACGCGCATCGCTCAACTTCCCGTGCGCGCCGGCACCGATGCCGAGATAGTCGCCAAATCGCCAGTAGTTCAGGTTGTGGCGACAACGCGCGCCCGGCCGCGCGAAGGCGGAGATCTCGTAGCGCTCGAAGCCAGCCGCCGCCAATCGCTCAAACGCCTGCTGCTGGATGGCATCGGCCAGGTCTGGATCGGGTAGCGCCGGCGGTTGCCGAGCGAACGCGGTGTTCGGCTCCAGCGTCAGCTCGTAATAGGAGATATGCGTGGGGGCGAGCGCGAGCAACCGCTGCACATCCTCGCGCGCGGCCGCCAGATCCTGCCTAGGCAGTGCGAACATCAGATCCAGATTGAGGTTGTCGATCCCGGCCGCGCGCGCTGCCGCAACCGCGCGCTGCGCATCGGCGCTTGAATGGATCCGCCCAAGCCGTTCCAGCGACTTGTCGCTCATCGACTGCACCCCGATCGAGAGCCGGTTCACCCCGGCCTCGGCATAGCCGGCGAAATGCGCGGCATCGACCGTGCCGGGATTGGCCTCCAGCGTCACCTCGGCGTCATCGGCGACCACGCACCGCGACCTGACTCCATCGAGCAGTCGCCGCATCGCCGCGCCCGAGAACAGGCTCGGCGTGCCGCCGCCGATGAAGATCGACATCAGCGGCCGATCTCGATCAGACGTGGCTCCAACCCGCGCGCACTCGACATCGAGATCGCGCAGCAAGGCGTCGATGTAGGCGGTCTCGGGAATCCCGTCGCGCACCGCATGCGAATTGAAATCGCAATACGGGCATTTGCGCACGCACCAAGGAAGATGCACATACAACGCGAGCGGCGGCGGTTCGCTCGGGCGCCGCGCTGCCTGGCAGATTCCCACAGCGTGCGTGCTCAAGCCAACGCTCAGTCGGCCGGTTCCAAGCGCGCATAGGTCAGCACCAGCCACTTTGTGCCAGCCGCGTCGAAATTGACCTGGATGCGGGCGCCGGCGCCGCCACCTTCGGTGTTCAACACCACGCCTGGGCCGAATTTTGGGTGCCGCACGCGCTGGCCAAGCCGGAAGCCGCCACCGGCATCCGCGCCGACACCAGCGCCGACACCGGCACCTGCGGTGCTTGCATGAGAGCCGTTACCGGAGCGCACCCGACGACCCGCTCCGGCAGCGCCACCGAAGGTGCGCGCGGCCCCGCCGCCACGCACCTCCTCGATCAGCTCGGCCGGCACCTCGCGCAGGAAGCGCGACGGCATGGGGTATTCCTCGCGCCCGTGCAGCCGGCGGCTCTCGGCATGGGTCAGATAGAGCTGGCGCTTGGCGCGCGTGATGCCGACATAGCACAGGCGCCGTTCTTCCTCGAGTCGGACCGGATCACTGGCCGACATGCTGTGCGGAAACAGCCCCTCCTCGACCCCGGTGATGAACACCAGCGGGAACTCGAGCCCCTTGGCACTGTGCAAGGTCATCAGTTGCACGCTGTCCTCGAAACCGGCGGCCTGCGCATCGCCGGCCTCGAGCGCCGCATGCGCGAGAAAGCTGCCGAGCAGATCGCCGTCGTCGTTCGACGCCTCGGCGGCGAAGCGGCGCGTGGCCTCGACCAACTGCTCCAGGTTCTCCAGCCGCTCGATGCCGCGCCCGTCCTTGTTCTTCTCGTAATGGGCCGGCAGGCCGCTCGCTTTCAGCACCTCGGCGACCAGATCCGGCAGCTCCAGCGCTTGCTCCCGCGCCAGCTCCTGCCCCTGCTCTTGCCCGGCGTCGGCACGCGTTGCCAACCGCTGAATGAGGTCGATGAAGCCGCGCAGCGCGCCGGTCGCGCGCGCCGGCAACAGCGCCTGATGGACCGCTGCCCGCGCCGCCTGCCAGAGCGTGCTGCCGTCGGCGCGTGCCTGGGTGCGCAATAGATCGACGGTGCGTGCGCCAATCCCGCGCGGCGGCAGATTGACGATGCGCTCGAAGGCGGTGTCGTCGGCAGGATTGCCGATCAGGCGCAGATAGGCCAGTGCATCCTTGATCTCGGCGCGCTCGAAGAAGCGCTGCCCGCCATAGACCCGATAGGGCAAGCCGGCCTGGATCAGCGCCTCTTCGAACAGCCGCGATTGCGCCGTGGTGCGATAGAGGATGGCGCAATCGCTGCGCGCGAGCCCCTCCTCCTGGCTCGCGCGGCGGATGCGCTCGACCACGAAGCGCGCCTCGTCGATCTCGTTGAAGGCCGTATAACGGCGGATCGGCTCGCCGGCGCTGTCCTCGGTCCAGAGGTTCTTGCCGAGCCGACTCGGGTTGTTCGCGATCAGCGCGTTGGCGGCACCGAGGATGGTGCTGGTCGAGCGGTAGTTTTGCTCCAAACGCACGATCTGCGTGTTCGGATAGTCGCGCTGGAAGCTCTGGATGTTCTCGACCCGCGCACCGCGCCAGCCGTAGATCGACTGATCGTCATCGCCGACCAGGAACAGATTATCGCGCTCGCCGGCCAGCAACCGCAGCCAGGCGTATTGAATGGCATTGGTGTCCTGGAACTCATCGACCAGGATGTGCGCGAAACGCTCGCGGTAGTGATGCAGGATGTCCGCACGCTCGCGCAGCAGCTCATGCGCGCGCATCAGCAGATCGGCGAAGTCGAGGCTGCCGGCCTTGTCGCAGGCCTCCTGATAGGCGCGGTAGATGCGCAGCATCTGCTCCTGGAAGAAATCCCCGCCGGCGTCGATGTGCTGAGGGCGGCGGCCCTCGTCCTTCTGGCTGTTGATGAAGCCCTGCGCTTGACGCGGCGGCCAACGCGACTCATCCAGCTCCAACGCCTTGAGCGTGCGCTTCACCAGCCGGAATTGATCGTCCGAATCCAGGATCTGGAACTGCTGTGGCAGTCCGGCATCCTGCCAGTGCGCGCGCAGGAAGCGATGCGCCAGCCCGTGAAAGGTGCCGACCCACATGCCGCCGATCGGCTCGCCGAGCATCCCCTGGATGCGGCCCTTCATCTCGCGCGCGGCCTTATTGGTGAAGGTCACGGCCAAGATGCGCCAGGAACGCACATCTTGCACTTGTAGCAACCAGGCGATGCGGTGGACCAATACGCGGGTCTTGCCGGAGCCAGCACCCGCGAGCACCAAGCGATTGCCGGCATCGGCGGTGACGGCCTCGCGCTGGGCCGTGTTCAGGGGATCGAGAATATGAGAGATATCTTCCATCGCGCGATTGTAACCGCAGCCACTGCCGTTTTCCGCAGTCAATCGCGGCTGGCGGAAGCGGCTAACGGAAGCGACTTGCGGACCGCAGCCGTTTGCGGCACGTCAGCTGCATCCCCGCATCTGCCACTGACAGCATCCGAACCGGCGTAGTATCCTGCCCGCGACAACAACACCCTCCCACCACCGCTGCCGGAACCTGCCTGTGACCGAGCTCAAAAACGACACCTTCCTGCGCGCGCTGATGCGCGAGCCCGTCGATTACACCCCCGTTTGGATGATGCGCCAAGCCGGCCGTTATCTGCCCGAGTACCGCGAAACGCGCGCCAAGGCCGGCAGCTTCATGGACCTGTGCCGCGCCCCCGAGCTGGCCTGCGAGGTCACCCTGCAGCCACTCGAGCGCTTTCCGCTCGATGCCGCGATCCTGTTCTCGGACATCCTCACGATCCCCGATGCGATGGGCCTCGGCCTCTCCTTCGCCGAAGGCGAGGGGCCACAGTTCGCTCGCCCAGTGCGCACCGCCGCCGATATCGACGCCATCGCCGTGCCCGATCCCGAGGACGAGCTGCGCTACGTGATGGACGCGGTCGCGCTGATCCGCAAGGAACTCGATGGCCGGGTGCCGCTGATCGGCTTCTCCGGCGCGCCCTGGACCCTGGCCACCTACATGATCGAAGGCGGCAGTGCGAAGAACTTCGCCCACAGCAAGGCGCTGATGTTCGATCAGCCGAACCTGATGCACACGCTGCTCGGTAAGGTTGCCGAATCGGTCACCAGCTACCTGAACGCCCAGATCGCGCGCGGCGCCCAGGCGGTGATGGTGTTCGACACCTGGGGCGGCGTGCTCGCGCCCTCCGACTTCCGCGAGTTCTCGCTGCGCTACATGGAGCGCATCGTCGAGGGGCTCACGCGCGAGGCCGATGGCCGCCGTGTGCCGGTGGTGCTGTTCGCCAAAGGCGCTGGCCAATGGCTCGACCGCATGGCCGAGACCGGCTGCGACGCGCTCGGCGTCGATTGGACCACCGATCTGGCCGATGCCCGCAAGCTGGTGCGCGACAAGGTCGCCCTGCAAGGCAACCTCGACCCCTGCACCCTCTACGCCTCACCCGAGCGCATCCAGCGCGAGGTTGGCCGCGTGCTCGCCAGCTACGGCCGCGGCAGCGGTCATGTCTTCAACCTCGGCCACGGCATCCATCCAGACGTCAACCCCGACCACGCTGCCGCCATGGTCGAGGCCGTGCATGAGCAGAGCCGGCCGTATCACGCGGGTTGAGGAGCGGCGCTCGCCTCTCATCCGCGCTTCTGCAGGACAGCCCTCTATCAGACCATGCGTACCCTCCTTGTGACCGGCGGCGCCGGCTTCATCGGCGGCAACTTCGTGCATCTGAAGATGCGACAAGGTGCCGATCGGGTGATCAACCTCGACAAGCTCACCTACGCCGGCAACCCGGACACGCTGGCTGCGTTTCGCGATGATCCACGGCATGTCTTCATGGAAGGCGATATCGGTAACCAGGCCTTGGTCGGGCACCTGCTGCGCGAGTATCAGGTCGATGCGGTGGTCAACTTCGCCGCCGAGAGCCACGTCGATCGCTCGATCGACGGCCCGGCCGCCTTTATCGAGACCAATGTGCTCGGCACCTTCAGCCTGCTCGACAGCGCCAAGGCGTATTGGAGCGAACTCGAGGCCGGACGCCGCGAGGCCTTTCGCTTCCTGCATGTCTCGACCGACGAGGTCTATGGCTCGCTCGGGCCGAGCGGCAAGTTCGCCGAAACCACGCCCTACGCGCCGAACTCGCCTTACTCGGCCTCGAAGGCCGCCTCGGATCATCTGGTGCGCGCCTGGCATCACACCTACGGGCTGCCGGTGCTGACCACCAACTGCTCGAACAATTACGGTCCTTATCAGTTCCCGGAAAAGCTGATCCCGCTGATGATCGCCAAGGCGCTCGCCGGCGAGCCATTGCCGATCTATGGCGATGGCGGCAATGTGCGCGACTGGCTCTATGTCGAGGACCACTGCCGCGCGATCGATCGGGTGCTCGAGGCCGGCCAGCCAGGCGAGGTCTACAACATCGGCGGCGACAGCGAGCGCACCAATCTGGAGGTGGTCGATACCCTCTGTCGTCTACTCGATGAGGCCCTGCCCGAGGCGCCGCATCGACCGCATGCAAAGCTCAAACAGTTCGTCGCCGACCGTCCGGGGCATGATCGCCGCTACGCGATCGATGCCACCAAGATCCAAACCGAGCTTGGTTGGCAGCCCGCCGAGACCTTCGAGACCGGGCTCGCACGCACCCTGACCTGGTATCTCGACAATCAAGACTGGACGCGGCGCGTGACCGACGGCAGCTATCGCGGCGAGCGCCTCGGTGGTCAGTTGCTGGGAGCGGCGCCGGCATGAACCGCAAAGGCCTCATCCTCGCCGGCGGCTCGGGCACCCGGCTGCATCCGCTGACGCTGAGCCTCAGCAAGCAGCTGCTGCCGGTCTACGACAAGCCGATGATCTATTACCCGCTCGCGGTGCTGATGATGGCCGGCATCCGCGAGGTGCTGGTGATCACCACGCCGCGCGATGCGCCGGCCTTTCACACGCTGCTCGGCGACGGCAGCCAGTGGGGCGTGCGGCTCGAGTACGCGGTGCAGCCGGAGCCGGGCGGCCTGGCGCAGGCCTACCTCATCGGTCGCGACTTCCTGGCCGGCGCCCCATCCTGTCTGATCCTTGGCGACAACATCTTTTATGGCGGCGGCCTGCGCACGCATCTGCGCGCAGCGACCGAGCGCGACCAGGGCGCGAGCGTGTTCGGCTACTGGGTACGCGATCCCGAGCGCTATGGCGTCGCCGAACTCGACGCCGAAGGTCGAGTCATCGGGCTCGAAGAGAAGCCGGCCAAGCCGCGCTCCAACTATGCCATCACCGGCCTCTATTTCTACGACGAGCGCGCCAGTGACTTCGCGGCCGAACTCACCCCCTCGGCGCGCGGCGAACTCGAGATCACCGACCTGAACCGTCGCTATCTTGAGCAGGGCGCCTTGCACGTCGAGCGGCTCAGCCGCGGCATCGCCTGGCTCGATACCGGTACCCATGAGTCGTTGATCGAGGCAGCAAATTTCATCGAGACCATCGAGAAGCGGCAAGGACTGAAGATCTGCGCGCCGGAAGAAATCGCTTACAGCAACGGCTGGATCGATGAACAGGCGCTGCGCGCGGTCGCCGAGCCGCTGCGCAAGAGCGGCTATGGCGACTATCTACTCGGTCTGATCACACGAGGCCCTGTCCTATGAAGGTCACCGCGACCGCCATCCCCGAGGTGCTGCTGATCGAGCCACGGGTGTTCGGCGATCACCGCGGCTGGTTCTGCGAGACCTGGCAGCAAGAACGCTATGCCGAGCATGGGATCGGACCGCTCTTCGTGCAGGATAATCAGGCCTCGTCGGGCCACGGCATCCTGCGCGGGCTGCATATCCAGAACCCCTATGGTCAGGGCAAGCTGGTGCAGGTCATCAGCGGTGCCGTGTTCGATGTGGCGGTGGATGTGCGGCGCGGGTCGCCCAGCTTCGGGCGTTGGGTGGGCGCCGAGCTGACCGAGACCAACAGGCATCAGCTCTGGGTGCCGCCCGGTTTCCTGCATGGCTACCTGGTCACCAGCGAGCAGGCGATCTTCGGCTACAAATGCACCGAGGCCTATCATCCCGAGACCCAGTTCGCGGTGCGCTGGGACGATCCAGAGATCGGCATCGCCTGGCCGGCCGGGATTCAACCGGTGCTGTCCGAGAAGGATCGGGACGCGCCCCTGCTGCGCGAGATCCCCGCTGAGTGGCTGCCTAGCGCTCGCTGAGGGTGATGAGGGGGCGGCGCGCGCAAGCGCATGCGGCGTACCGCAGGCCAATGGAGAGGAACTCTATGGCCGTCACGGCGCCGATCAGGCTCAATGGCCGGCGCTAGCGCCAGCACCGGCCTGCATGGTCGCCGAGAGCTGCTCGAACACTTCGCGCCAGGCCGCTTGCGCATCGGCATCGAGTTCATCGCCGAGCGCCTCGCGCAAGGTCTCGAGCAGAACCTGTTCGAACTTCGCATAATCCTGGACTTGGACGCCATAGTCGGCGTGGCGCGCCCCCAGGGTCTCGATCAACGGCCGGACCCGGTCAGGATGCTCCAGCGCACTGATCACGGTGTTGATCATGGTGACGAGGAGATCGACCTGCTGAGCCAGATTCGCCTTGAACAGGGGCCGGAGTTCGGGATAGCGGGCAAACAGACGCTGGTAGAAGTCGCGACACACCGCTTTTCGCTGCGGTAGGATCAGAGCCCAGGATTGCCGAACGCGCGCAGCCGTATCAAGATGCATGGATAAATTCACCGACGCTGGTTGGCGCGCATCTGCAGCGCGCTAGCTAGATACTAGGCCAGCCTGGGCAAGGCTTCAACGCGCTAACGCGTTGGCAAGCGCCCGTCGCTGAGCGCCGGACGATGTCGATCAGCGAGCGCGCTGCGCGGGGCGCTCGTTGGGTTGGATCTTAGGGGGCATGTTGCATGGTGACACCACGACTTCGGATCAGCATCACGGGCCTCGCCGGCGTCGTGCTCGCGGCCTTCGCGCTCTGGCTCGCCTGGCAGGTGCCCTCGATCGAGATCGCCTGGGTGATGGCGGTGCTGGCGCTCACCGTGTTCCTGTTCGCGTTCGAGGTGGTGGCGGTCGATGTCGCCGCGATCAGCGTGATGGTGCTGCTCGGGCTGACGACCCTAGCCGCGCCTTGGATGGGCTTGGAAACGGGGCTGGTGCCCTTGGCGAACCTGTTCGACGGCTTCGGCTCGAATGCGGTGATCTCGATCATCGCGGTGATGATCATCGGCGCCGCGCTAGATAAGACCGGCCTTATGACCTGGGTCGCGAGCGTCATCATGCGCATCGGCGGCAGCACCGAGGCGCGCATCATCCCGCTGATCTCGGGCACGGTCGGCGTGATCTCCTCATTCATGCAGAACGTTGGCTCGGCGGCGCTGTTCCTGCCGGTGGTCAGCCGCATCTCGGCGCGCACCGGCCTGCCGATGTCGCGGCTGCTGATGCCGATGGGCTTCTGCGCCATCCTCGGCGGCACCATCACCATGGTCGGCTCAAGCCCGCTGATCCTGCTCAACGATCTGATCAAGGCCACCAATCAAGGCCTGCCACCGGAACAGCAGATGGAGACCTTTGGGCTGTTTTCGGTGACGCCGATCGGCCTGGCGTTGGTCGCAACCGGCATCCTCTATTTCGTCCTCCTCGGCCGCTTCGTGCTGCCTGTGCGCGATAACGACCAGCTGTTGCGGGCTGGCGACCCGATGGACTACTACGCCGAGACCTACGGAATCGCCGATTTCAGTGCCCACGAGGCCCGAGTTCCGACCGGAAACGCGATCGCCGGGCTCAGCGTGGACGAGATCGAGCGGCGTTGGAATCTGCGCATCATCGCCGTCGAGAAGGGTGATGGGGTACGCTTCGGCGCCTCGGGGGTCGATCGTCGCCTCGGCATCGAACAAGGCACGCTGCTCGCCATCCTCGCCACCGAAGGGCGCTTCGCGACCTTCGTCGCCGAGACCGAAATCGAGACCCGTCCCGACCTCGAGACCTTCGCCGAGGCCTTGTCCGCGAACCGGGCCGGCATCGCCGAGATCGTGATCCCACCGGGCTCCGGGCTGGTCGGCAAGTCCGCGCGCGATGTCTCTATGCGCAGGGTCTTCGGCCTCTCGTTGCTCGCCATCCGGCGTGGTGACGAGACCCTCACCTATGCCACCGGCGGTGTGCGCAATCTGCCGTTCAAGCCCGGCGATACGCTGGTGGTGCATACCGCCTGGACGGACCTGGTTCGGCTCGAGCGCAATCGCGATTTCGTCATCGTCACCACCGAGTATCCGCACGAAGAGCTGCGCCCGCACAAGCTCCCGGTGGCCCTGCTGTTCTTCGCGCTGACCTTGGGGCTGGTGCTGTTCACCGATCTGATGCTCTCGGTGGCGCTGCTGACCGGTGCGATCGGCATGATCCTGAGCGGCGTGCTCTCGATCGACGAGGCCTATGCGGCGGTGAGTTGGAAGACCGTGTTCCTGCTGGCCTCGCTGATTCCGCTCGGCCTCGCGGTCGAGACCTCGGGGACTGCGGCCTGGATCGCGCAGGAGACGCTGTCGGCGCTGGGCGACGTACCGATCTGGGTGATCCAGGCCGCGCTGGCGGTCCTGGCGACCTTCTTCACGCTGGTGATGTCGAATGTGGGTGCGACCGTGCTGCTGGTGCCGTTGGCGGTCAATATGGCGCTTGGCGCCGGTGCCAATCCGGCTGTGTTCGCGCTCACGGTCGGCATCGCCACCTCGAACTCGTTCCTGATCCCGACCCATCAAGTCAATGCCCTGATCATGGGCCCGGGCGGTTATCGGGTACCCGACTACCTGCGCGCTGGTGGCATCATGACGGTGCTGTTCTTGTTGGTCTCGCTGCTGATGCTGAATCAGTTGTTTTGACGAGGAGAGACAATGGAAGCCGAGCGCAATCTCTACCAGCAGGATTACCACGCCTGGATCAATAGCCAGATCGCGCTGTTGCGGCAGGGGCGCAGCCAAGAGGTCGATGCAGCGGCGCTGGCCGAGGAGTTAGAGGCGATGGGACGGCGGGAGCGCAACGAACTGGTCAATCGGCTCATCATCCTCATTGCACACCTGCTGAAGTGGCACTATCAGCCAGCGCACCGGACGTCGAGCTGGCGCGGCTCGATTGTTGAGCAGCGCGTTCAGATACGCCGAGAGCTTCGCTTGAGCCCAAGCCTAAAGCCGTTCTTCGATGAGGCGATGCAGCTCGCTTACCTGGATGCCTTGCATATCGCGACCAAAGAGACGGGACTCCCGCTCAACCTGTTCCCGGAGAGCTGTCCTTACTCCCAGGCGCAGGCGCTCGATGACGACTACTGGCCGGATGTCTCTCGCGGTTGATCGGCAAAAAGAAAACGCTCTTTATGCATTCCAGTCAGGTGTCCGGCCGCGAGCTGACGCGCTGAAGCTGCGTTGATGTTGCGACAACAGGCGGTCAAACGATACGCTCCGACCCTTTTGAACCGCTGCCGGGGTGTCCTGATGCTGAACATCCAAACGCTCATCGATGATGCCAAGTGCTTCGAGACGGTGCGCACGCTGCGCTGGCCTGAGGAGGTGCGCTGCGTGCAGTGCGGTTCGGCAGCGATCACCAAGCAGGGACGTGATACCACCCAACCGGAGCGTCAGAAGTACCGCTGCAGCGACTGGGGGCGTTGATTCGACGACCTGACGGGGACGGTCTTTGCGGGCCATCATCAGCCGTTGCGCACCTGGGTGCTGTGCCTGTACTTCATGGGTCTGAATCTGTCGAATCGCCAGATCGCCAGCGAGCTGGGACTCAACAAGGATGACGTGCAGCGCATGACCAAGCAACTGCGCCAGGACATCGAGTGCGCGCAACCCGACCCACTGCTCAGCGGCGAGGTCGAGGCCGATGAGGTCGATGTCACCACGGGTCACAAAGGTCGATCCGATGCGGTGCAAAAAAGGGCGCCAAGGCCGGCGTCGGCGTCTCAAGGGCGCGCGGGGCTGCGGCACCTTAGACAAGGAGAAGCCGCCGATTCTGGGGCTGATCCAGCGCAGCGGCGAGCGGGTGTTGCGGAGGCTGGCGAACGTGCAACAACAGACCATCGAGCCGGTCATCCGCACCTGCGTCAGCGAGGGCGCGCGTTTCTACACCGATGAGTACGACATCGACTTACGGCTGACCGAGTGGGGCTACGACCACCACAGCGTCTGCCACAGCCGAGGGGAGTATGCCCGCGATGAAGACGGCGATGGCTTCCACGAGGTCCACGTCAACACGATGGAAGGTGTCTGGTCGTTGCTGCGCTCCTGGCTGCGCCCGCACCGGGGCATCTCGCAGGAGCATCTGCCGTTGTACCTGAGCTTCTTTCAGTTCGTACACAACACGCGGGTGCGGGGCAAGGGGTTGCTGTGCGGTGGCACCGCCGCAGTCTAGTGACCGATCAACCCCCTTGGTAAGCATTACCAACCAGCGTTCAGCCTCTCAATTCGATAGCTGAGCTGGCGGCAGCATCGATCGGCAGGCCTCGGTGCGATTTGGGCGCATTGAGTGTGCCGCAACGCTGTCCCCGTCATCATTCAGGCTAAGGCGACTCGGCGCGGACGGTTCGGGCTGAGACAGCAGCGCCGCAGCAGGAGGAGCAGCAGCAGCCGGGTGATCGAGGGTCAACAGGGGAGCAGCTGATCTAAGCCAATCACTCTTGGTGAGTGTAGACCAGAAGTTAGACTCGGTCGTGAGCCCGCCCAATCGAAGGATCGCGGTTGCTGATTTGCGCTATGCTCTCCAGTCAGGATTCATGGGGCCGCAGGGAATAACAGCATGCCAACACAGCACCCAGCACTGCGAATTGAGATCGTCGGCGAGAAGGTGGTTCAGCGGGCGAGCAAAGGCCGCAACCAGTGGCTGTTTTTGAAGACGTTTGACGGCCGCACGGTGGGCACTTTCACCGAGGCGGCTAAGGCACACACTCGCCGGTCACCTGCTGGAACCTTTCAGCAGGGCAACTGGTGGGATCGCGAGTTGAGCTACTGTTTAGAGAAACGGGTGATCCGTTTGGTCGGCGCTCAGGTGGCGAGCACACCGCCTGCAGCGTCACCCGTTGCCACCCCCGCTGCCATGGCGGGCGCCGATCAAGGTATGGCTAAGCCATTGCCAACGGCGGCCTCCGACCAACGCCCTGCCCGCACGATGAGCAACAACAGCCCTGACCTGGCCGGCCAAGCCGGACTCTACCTGGTGACGCTGAACAACAAAGAACCCATTTCGACCAATGCGGCAGACCCTCTGCATCGCCGAGCGTTGTGCAAAGGTCAACCGCGAGCACTGCAAGTTTGGCAGGGCGAAGGATTTCGCGACGCGGCGGGGCAACTATGAGGGAACCTTCGGCGCACAGAACGTCAAGTTCTTGCCGATTGCCGCCTTGGCTGAGTCCGACCTCGCTGCCGCCGAGCGTTGCGTGCTCGAGCAACTCTCCGCCTACAAGATCCGCGGACCCTCGGGCTATCGGCTCGAGTGGCTGAAGGGGATCAGGCCGGAACAGGTGATCCAGATTGCGCAAGAGGCATTGCGCGCAAACCACATCACGCACAGCTGGCTGATCTGAACCATGGCCAACGACTTCGAACGCCACAAGCGTTACACCCGGTCTGACATTCATGCCGTTGTGGGTGGCAGCGTCCAGGCGTATCTGCCGACGATGGCCAAAGTGGTTGTCGCCGCCTGCCTGAATCCTGCTCAGAATCGCCACGCCCCTGAGGTTGTGCTCGTCGGGTGTGGGCCGCGTATCGAAGCGACAGCCGCACAGTTTCTGCGCCAGGGCTCTGCGGTCCCAACGTTCGTCAAGCATCAGGCAAACGAGTGGGAATTCGTCGGCGACTATCGAGCCGTGCGCCAGAGTTTTGATCCCAGTGAGATCGAGCGGCATGCCAGGGCGGCGGGACGAGTCGGCGATGTGACCTCGATCCTGTTCCTCGAATCGCATGTGCTGGTCTCGCCCCCGTTCGAGCATCACCGCGAGTTTTACTACCCCACCCCGTATGAATGCCCGATCCACGTGCACCAGGGTGACAAAGAGGTGGCCTACGACTGCCAGAACGCCGCGGTCGATCTGGCCTGGATACCCTTCGTTCGTCTGCGCTCGGCCCAGCATCACCCCCTACTCACCGGCTCCGTGCGGTTCTCGACCTGCGTCAGCTCTGTGCAAGAGGCCCTCGCCGAGCGTGAGCTGGTCCTGGATCTTCGCGGCAAACGCATTCGGGCTGGTGGCCAGATCATTCGCGTGCCACAAACAGAACTGGCGTTTCTGTCCTGGTTCGCACGCCGCGCACAGGCTGGAGAACCGCCCTTGCCGGGCATCACCTTCAAAGATCAGGAGCAACGCGCCGAACCCTATCGGGACGCCTATGTGGCCGAGCTACGTCGAATCGACCCGTTACTCGATGAAGACGGTAAAACGCTGCGTGCCAGTGGCCTGCGCTATGGCATGACCCCTCAGTATTTCAACACCAAGAACGCCAAGCTCAACGCTACCCTGCGCGAACGCCTCGGTGCCTTGGCCGCGCGGCCCTATCAGGTGCTGCAAGAGACCGAATGGGCCGGCTATGCCTTAGCGCTGCCCCCTAACGCGATCCATTACGCCGCGCTTCCAACGGACCCCTCGCAAGCTTGCGAACCTGGCAGGGCACAGCAGCGAACGGGATACTAACCACCCGCATCGCAAGATCACTCTTCACTCACTCCTAATCCACTCGCCACTCACAACGGACTTTGATCGCGATGAGCCAAGACACGACCACCCTAGTGAGCTTCCTTGGCCGTGCGCGCCAAGACCCCAAGACCGGCTATCGGATGGCACGGTACTGCTTCGAGGATGGCACGACACATGACACGCCGTTCTTCGGCCTTGGCTTGCTCAAGGTGATTCGTCCGCAACGGTTGGTCCTGCTGGGCACGGCGGGAAGCATGTGGGACGTGCTGATCGAACACTTCGCGGCAGAGGGTGAGGAGGAGGAACTGCGCCTCGGGCTGATCGAGGCGGCGAGTGAGGGACGCGTCGATGCACCCTTGCTGACAGCGGTAACGCCCTTGGTGGAACGTGTGCTGGGAGTGCCTTGTCTTCTGCGCCTGATCGATTATGGCCGCGATGCCGAGGGACAAGCGCGTATCCTCGAAACCATTGCCGATGCGGTCCCGAACGGCCGGGTCTGTATCGATCTCACGCATGGATTCCGTCATCTGGCGGCCATCGGCTCCTTATCGGCCTTTTTCCTAGAGCGTGTGCGTGGTCTGAACGTCGCCGGCATCTACTATGGCGCGCTCGACATGACCGATCCCCAACAAGGCGTCACCCCCGTGGTGCGTCTCGATGGCCTGATGTCCATCGAGCGCTGGCTGGATGCGTTGAGCCGGTTCGATCAGAACGGGGATTACGCGTTGTTCGCGTCCTTGCTGGAACGCGACGGTGCCCCGGCGGACAAGGTCCGCTGTTTGGTCGAAGCTGCCTTCTTCGAGCGCAGCCTGAATCTGGCCGACGCGCGCCGCCGCATCCTGACCTTCCTGCCGGTGCTCGATGCGCCATTGAACGGCGTTTCGGCGCTGTTCCAAGCGGCACTCGCCGAGCGTCTCGCCTGGGTGCGCGAGGCTGGCCTGATGGATTATCAATACCGACTGGCCCGTTTCTACTTACACCAGGGCGATTATGTGCGTGCCGCCATCTTAGGCTTCGAGGCGGTCATCACCCGCGAGTGTGATCGGCGCAAGTACGGCCATCAGGACCATCAGCAGGATCGCAAGCCCGCAGAAGAGGCCTTTGAGACAGAGATCCGTGCGAAGGAGCATCCGCGCGCCGTCGTCGACGGCTATTGGATGCTGAAGAATCTGCGCAATGCCCTTGCGCACGGTAATCCCGCATCACTTGAGTCTGTGCGCCAAATCGTTACCAATCCGCAGCGCCTGCCCGTTGAGCTGGACAAGGCGTTACAGCGTGTTCTGAGTTGAGGCTCGTTTCAGTCCGACTGCCCAAAATCCCGTGCAAGGAGTTTTCACCCGTGCCCGAGTCCCTCGAAGCAACCTATCGGATCGTCACACCAATGTTCATTGGTGGCGCTGACCAGAAGCCAGACGATGGCATCCGTCCACCCTCGTTCAAGGGCGCGCTACGGTTCTGGTGGCGGGCGTTGAATTGGGGTGTCTGTTTACGCGAAGCGCAGACCGAGGCGGCTGCGCTGCGGCTGTTGCATCAGCGTGAGGCGCGACTCTTTGGTCTTGCCGCAGACGGCG
>PWTO01000068.1 GCA_003562815.1 Chromatiaceae bacterium
GACTGACCTCCGAAACCACGGACGAGATCTTTTCAATATCCGCAATCGCGTTTCCCGCTGAATTTTGCACGCTCTTGATGCGCAACTTGATATCCTCGGTGGCTTGGTCCGTCTGCTTGGCCAGGGCTTTGATCTCTCCCGCCACCACGGCAAACCCCTTGCCGGACTCTCCGGCTCTGGCCGCCTCGATGGTCGCGTTGAGCGCCAGAAGATTGGTTTGAGAGGAGATCTCAGAAATGGTTTCCGTCACCTGCCCTATTTCCTTGACCGCCATTCCCAATTGTTGCATCAGAGATGAAACATGCGTGGCCTGGTTGCCGGCGTCTTCGCTGATGACGCGGGCTTTCTCTGAGTGAGTGGCAATTTCGGTAATGGTTGCGCTCATTTCTTCCGTGGCACCTGCGATCGAGGCGAGATTCGTCGCAGTTTGTTCTGCCGCTGCGGCTACCGAGGCGGTATTGGCGCTTGATTCTTCCGCCGCCGCTGCAACAGAAGAAGATCGCTGCGCGACTTGTTGAACATGCTCGGACGTTTCAGCGCTGATCGAAGATAACTCCGTTGCGGCGGAGGCTACCGTGCTCGCATTCTTGGTCATGCGACCGATGATGCCCTGTAGCTTTTCAATGAAATTGTTAAAATAGATGGACATTTCTCCGATTTCATCTTTTGAAGCCACAGGCAATCTTTTTGTCAGGTCACCCTCGCCCTCGCTGATATCCTTTAACATGGACACGGTATTTTGAATCGGCGTGGCAATGGTTTTTGCAAACAAGGCCGCCAAGAACGCGCCAAGGAAGACGCCGACAATCGAAACAAGAACAATGTTCAGCTTCATTGTTTCGATTTGCTCAAATACATCGGCTTTATATGACCCGACAGCAATAGACCAATCGGTGCCTGCAATGGGGGCATAGCCGAAGTATCTGACCGACCCCATAAAAGGGTATTCATCAAAGCCTGACTCCCCTTGGGTCATTCTTTGAAACATAGCGGACAGGTCCGCAAATTTTGCGTCGGCCTTGCCCTCTTCCAAAAAATTTCGCTGATTAAGAACAAACTCTCTGTTACCATGCGCTATCATCGTGCCTTGGTTATCGATGATATATGAATATCCATTTTCACCATAACCGATTTGATCGGTTATTTCGCTTAACCATGTAGCATCCAGAAGAGCCACCAATACACCATCGATATTTCCGGCTGCCGATCTTATTGGCGAAGCAATGCTCATAAAGGGTATATTTTGAACTCTATGCACTAAAACATTCGACACGACTGTCTGACCGTTTAGCGCTTCTTCAAAATAAGCCCTGTCTGCAATGTTTGTTTGGGAGTTATCGTTTAAGGTGAGCCGTCCATCTAAATCCGAAACCCCAATTTGCATATAATCCGTTCGGCGCACCGCCTCTTCCAAGATTGGTTTTTGCGCTTCCCAGTTCATGGTTCTTATATCAGCATTAAAGGCTAACTCAGTCACAGTCGACGTATGGCCTTGTAACGTATTTGAAATGGTTCTCGCCGCATCCCTGGCCATTTCTGGAATGATTTGCTGCACTTGTTTTTCAAGAGTCCGCGAAGACTGCACGGAAGCAATGAGTCCAATACCAAGGGATAACAACAGTAACAACAAGAGCACGCCCAGGGTTAATTTTTTCTAATGGTTAGGTCGTTGAGTTTGCGCATCGTTTCCTCCTAATGGTTTTGATATCAATGTCGGTGATCGAGCTAGGCTTCGCTCTCACCCCGAATGTTATAGTGATCGCCGCGCCAGGCTGGCCGGCAGATCAAGCAGCCGTGGTGTTCGCACGCTCCAAGTTCAGCGCGAGCAGCCGGCTCAGAATCTCGTCGTCCGGCCTCTCCGCGCTGTAGTCGGCCCAGCCATAGGCCGCCGCGACCGCCGCATCCAGTGCCTTGTGGGCCTGATCGAGCCAGGCCGGGCGTTCGTTGTAGAGATTGGTCAGGGTGCGCTTCTTCAGCGCCTGCTCATGCTCGGGCTTGGGGATGATGCGATCCGGATAGCCGGGCACGACCTCGGGCACGATGTCGACCCACTCGGGTGGGTTGAGCCAGGTGCGGCGCAGACTGTCGAGCCGGTGTGCGGCCTCGGCGATGGGCTCGGCTCGTGCGCGGATGGCAGGCTCCACGCTCGGGATGATGACGCCGCTTGGCAAGGTTTCGGTGGAGCCGGCGGTCTCGGTCGGCGTCAGACCCTCGGGAAAGGGGAAGGTTTCAAAGGTGGTGGTCGGGGTGTAGCGCGGGCGATCTTCTAGGCTCGTGCCCATCCGCAACGACCACAGTTCGTGGAAGCGCGAGTGAAGGATGCCGAAGGTGGTGTCGTCAGCGCGGGCGATGACGATGAGTTGTTGGTCTGAGAAAATACACCGATCCAGCCAGACGAATAAACGGTATTTGGCAACCATTGGCGTGGCAATGTATCTAAATAATGGCGCTAAGGCCGTACGAATCTCGGCACCAGAGCGTCCCAACCGCCACCAGTAAAGTTTGCGCTTTTGGTCACGCTGCCGCTCACGTTCCGACTTAACATGCTTCAGTACATATTGAAAGGGTTTCTCATAAAGAGCTGCGTCCGCTTGGGAAAATTGGTTGCCATAATCGACCAGCCAGGTATCGGAAGGACGACGCGTTACATCCATTCCGTTTACCCAGGGAGTTAGGACATCTATATTGGAGCATCCATTCGGGTTGGGTTGTTTCAACCATTGCCTGGCCAAGTCACCTGGAATATCAAATCGCCCGACCTTAGCCAGGCCCCGAATACAGGCTCCTTTATTTTCCGCTAGTCGCTTCGCATGAGTCAGATCTGCTGCTAATTTTTCAGCTCCGAACACCATTGCTGTCAGATCGGCATGTACTGCCGTTACAGGTTGGCCGTCGAGTCTAGCAGCGGGCCGATCCCCCATACGGCCAAAGCTGATCAACGACACCCGTACCGCCGCTCCTTCATTGATCCAAGGCTCATCCGACCAAGCATTGAAGATATCGCCGGTCTCGGTGATGCGCTGTAGCACCTTGCGGTTGGAACCGCCACGGATGCTATTGGTGGCGACCAGTCCGGCAGCACGGGCCTTGCCGGCTTCGATCTGCGACCGCGCCTTCTCAAACCAATAGGTCACCAGATCGGCACCAGCGGGAACCCGACCCTCGTAGACCGCTGCCAGCCCCTCGAAATAGGCATCGCCCAAGGCGCTGCGCTTCTTGCTTCCGCCCAAAAACGGCGGATTCCCAACAATCGCATCGGCCTCGGGCCACGCCGGCTCGCTGCCATCGTCGTTCAGCACCGCGTCGCGGTTCTCGATGGTCTCAAGCGGCTTGAGGATCGGATCGCGGCTGAGGTTGAACCCATGCGCAAGCATCCACTGGATCTCGCCGATCCAGACCACCACCCGCGCCAGCTCGGCGGCGAAGGGGTTGAGTTCGATCCCCAGCACGTTCTCGGGGCCGATCATCGGGAAGGCGCGCGGCAGGCCCATGGCCTCGGCTTCGACGATCACCTGATGCTCCAGATCTTTGAGTCCGAGCAGCGCCAACAGCAGGAAGTTGCCGGAGCCGCACGCCGGGTCGAGCACGCGGAAGCGGCGCAGGCGATCGAGAAACCCTTGCAGCAGGCTGAGCGCGGCGTTGCTGGCCTTGGTGCGGGCCGAGGCGCTTCGGACCTGGGCGGCCTTGTCGAGCTGGGCGCCGATGCGTGCCTTGAGCGCGCTCCAGTCGTCGCGCAGCGGTTGCAGGACCACCGGATCGACCAGGCGCATGATCGCCGTCGGATCGGTGTAATGGGCGCCGAGCTGGGTGCGCTTGCCGGGGTCGAGACCGCGCTCGAACAGGGTGCCGACGATGGTCGGGTCGATCGCCGACCAGTCGAGCCGGGCGAGTTCGAGCAGCAGGGCGACATCGGGCGGCTCCAGCGGTAGGGTCGCGTCGGAGCTGAACAGGCCGCCGTTGAACCAGTCGATGGGATCGACGCCCATCAGCCCGCCCTGGGCCATGGTGCCGAACAGCGTGCCGAGCATGCTTTCGAGGTGGGCCGGGTTCTGCTGCCCGGCGTGCAGCAACCGGGAGAAGAGCCGGCCGGGGAGCAGGTCGATGTCCTCGGCGAACAGGCAGAACAGCAGTTGTTGGCTGAAGTGAGCGACCGCCTCGGCGGCGTGGCCGCGCGCACGCCAGGTGTGTGCGAGTTCGGCGAAGCGCGCGGCGGCCTGTTCGGTGAGCGCGGCAGTGGTCTTGGCCGGGCGCAGTTTTTCGGGCTCGGTGAAGGCCCATTTGAGCAGCCGCCGCTTGGCGTGATCGCGCAGATCCTCGAGCGCGAGCACCTGCACCACTGGCACCAGGCCGGTGAAGGCGGTGTGGATCTCGATCGTGTGCACGTCCGAGACGATCAGCAGCGGCGGGTATTCGAGCGCCGGCGTATAGAGCTGAAGCTGCTTGAAGGCGCTGAGCAGGTTCTTGCCAGGGCCTTTGTATTCCCAGGCGAAGCAGCCGCGCCGCCAGACATCGGCCCAGCCGTCGCCACCGCCGGCCTTGCTCGCACCCTTCTCGAAGCAGAACCAGTCGCCGGTCGGATCGGCCTCGGCGGGGGTGGGCTCGTCGAGCAGGTGGCAGAGGTCGAGAAAGTGCTCTTGCGCCGAGGAGCGCTCCTTGAGCGTGACGCCGGTCCATTTGCTCACGAAGGCGTCAGGGGTCATGCGGGGTGTCCTGCGGATCAGCGGATGCGTGCGTGGTGGCAACGAGTGATCGAGCGCAGAGCATCAGGAGCCGATCTTGGTCGATCAACGTCGCAGCCTGGTGCATCGAGGCCGAGACTGCGTTACTGTGGAAGATACGCTGCACCGCTCGACCGAGCGGATGCTGCGGCGCCATGATGCTTCGTTGTTCTTTCAACCAAACCATATAGGAGTCCCTTTATGCACACGCGTGTGATGCTACCCCTCTTTGCTGCCGCCCTCCTCGCCCTCGCTGGCTGCAGCGATGGTGAGCAACCCCCGGCCCCAGGCGAAGGCGCGGGCGAAGGCGCGGGCGAAGCCGGCGGCGAGTCGACCATGCAGATGATCCAGGAACGCACGCAGGACGCCATGCACAACGCGTCCGAGGCCGTGACCCGTTCTCCAGCCGAAGCCGAGTCGCTGATCGATCGCGCCCAAGCCTATCTGGCGGAGAATAATCTCGATTCCGCAAAGGGCATTATGGACAAGCTCAACGAGCTAGGCCATTTGCTGTCCGAAGCAACCAAAGCCCAAGTCGATAAGCTCCAAGAGCAGATCAACGCCCTGCGCGAGCAACAAGAAGACTAAGACTGCGTGCCGCCGCGCGTCCCACGCTGACGCAGGCGGCGCTCGATCCCTTCGCGCACATCGCGCAATGAGAGCCGGCGCACCGGGCGCCGGCTC
>PWTO01000071.1 GCA_003562815.1 Chromatiaceae bacterium
GGCGGTCGGCCTTTGGGCCGATCCCGGTCACCTCCGAGCCTTCGGGCGACGGCGTGACCCGCGATCCATTCGCCCGGGGTTGGTGCGAGTCCAGCCCGCGAATCGTGAGCAATACTGTTCGGCTCACGTGCATGGAAGATTTTTCCATGGCTCGAGGAACGGTCTCTCATCCGAGCGTGATCAGGCGGGGACGACAAACCCTGTATCGGCGCTCATCAGACACACCCCGGCGGGAAGCTCCACCTCCATGCTGATGGGAAGATGATCGGAAAGCGCGTAATCGAGCACCTGTGCGCCCCGGATGCGCAGTGCTGGAGAGACCAGGATATGGTCGAGGTTGCGCTCGGGACGCCAACTCGGAAAGGTCTTCAACTCGCAATCGAGGCCGCGCAGCCCGGCTGCGGCAATCGCGGCTCGGAGCATGCGTGAGCCGCAGCCACAGTTGAAGTCGCCCATGAGGACGATCATCCGGTAATGACGCGCCACCTCGATCAGATAATCGAGCTGCCGGCGCTGCGCGCGCCGCCCCAAGGCAAGATGCAGCACGCAGACGGCGAAGCCCTCGCCAGCGCTGGTCGGAAACTCGACCACCATCGCGCCTCGACCCGGCAGCCCAGGGAGCTTGTGCTCGGTGACCGATCCGGGCCTGATCCGGCTCAGGAGTCCATTACTGTGGCGAGCGAGGTGGCCAAGCTCGCGGTTGACCTGCGAGAACCAATAGGGATAGCCAGCGTGGTGGGCGAGGTATTGGCTTTGATCGATGTAGGCGCTGCGCAAGCTACCGGCATCGACTTCTTGCAGACCGACAATGTCGAAGCCCCGCAGCAGCGCACCGATATTCGTAAGATTACGCTGGCGCCCGCTGTGGGGGATGAGATGCTTCCAACTGTTGGCCACATAGTCACGGTAGCGGCGCGACTCGATACCGGCTTGGATATTGAAGCTCAGCAGCCGCAGCCTATTCACGGCCCGTCCTCGCGGCGTCACCTCTCTCCCGATGCCGAGACGCCATGCCCGCAGAACGAAGGCGGACCAGCCTAGAGGTTAAGACCCTCGATATAGGCGGCAACCGCCTCGATCTCATCGTCTTTGAGGTTCGCCGCGACGCCGCGCATCATCCCGTTGGGGTCGTTTGCCCGTTCGGTGCTGCGAAAATACCCAAGGGTCTGGGCCGTATATTCGGAGAACTGCCCGGCGATGCGTGGAAACTTTGCCAGGTTGCTCCCCATACCTGCCGGACCGTGGCAACCGGAGCACGCCGGGACGCCCGTGTCTGGATTACCAGCCCGGTAGATCCGCTCCCCCTTGGCCACCAAGGCTTCCTCGGCCGCACCGCCGGATTGCTCGAGGCTCGAATAATAGGCCGCTAGGTTGCGCATCTCCTCGTCGCTGAGGGGCATGGCCATCGGCGACATCTGTGCATTCCAACGTTCGTTATTCTTAAAGTTCTGCAGTTGCTTGTAGATGTAGCGCGGATGCTGACCTGCTAGCTTTGGCCAGACCGGCTGACCGGGGATGCCGTTGCCATCAAGACCGTGACAAGCTTGGCAGATCTGCCCGGCCTTCTCTTTGCCCTGAACCGCATCGCCGCCGATGTCGGTCGATAGCCCGGAGGCCGATGCGGCACCGGTGCCGGCGAGGGTGAGCATGGCGGCGGAAAGGATTCCGGCGATCAGCGATGTCTTCATAGTCATTACCGTTGCGTCGATATTCGTGGATGGCGGGCCACCGGCTGAAGCCTTGACCATGCAAATCCGGTATATATATCAGAGATTAACCATTTAGGTCAACGCGCTGCTGCCGGAGCGACCCCGAGTTCATGCAGAGAGCGGCGCAGGGTAGCAACGATCTCTGCGGCTGGTGTCGCGTGATCGAGCACCTGCACGAGCGAGCCGGAGCCATCGATCACATAGCTGTAGGCGGAATGGTCCACCATGTAGCCCATTGCCGAATCGCTCGCCTCGGTGCGCCGATACGCAGCGCCGTACTGTTTGGCGACCGTGGCTAGATCTTGGTCGGTTCCCGTGACGCCAATGATGTCGGGATGAAAGTAACCCACATACTCGGCCAGACGCTCGGGGCTGTCGCGTTGCGGATCGACGCTCACGAACACGGCCTGGACCCGTGCGCGCTCGGTCGGCGTCAACGCGCGTAGCGCGAGCGCGATGATAGCAAGATTGGTCGGACAAATATCGGGGCAGGCCGCATAACCGAAATACAGCAAGACCACCTTGCCTCGCAGCTCGGAGAGCTTCAACGTGCCCTGCGCCGATGTCAGCTCAAAATCGCCGCCCGTGGGTCGCTCAGCCAGATCGAGCGGCTCATGGCTGCGGGACTCGATCGAGGCTGGATGCCAAGCAAACAGGAGCCAGAGCAGTACGACGCTCAACAGCAGGATCGTCACCAGAGAGAGGAGCTTCGACATCATGCGATCATGCGCTCGGATAGCGGCTCAAACGGCGGTTGCCCGATGGCTGATGGCCAGCTCGATATAATGCTGCGCGGCGTAGTCTAGGTACTCGAATTCAAGATCGGTCAGCGTTCGGGCCGGCTTGGCGGGTGCCCCGATATACATGAAACCGCTTTGCAGGATCTTGCCTGGTGGCACCACAGCCCCGGCAGCCAACATCAGGCGTGGGCGCAACACCGCCCGGTCGAGCACCCTGGCACCAATGCCGATCAAACAATGATCATGCACTTCGCAGCCATGGAGGGTCGCATGGTGGCCAATGGTGACATGCTCGTGGACGATGGTCGGTGCGCCGCCCGGCAGGAAACGGCTGTCATGGGAGACATGGATCACCGAGCCATCCTGCACGTTGCTTCCCGCGCCGATGTAAATGCGGTGGATATCCCCGCGCAGGACAGCATTCGGCCACACAGACGCCTGCGCCCGGATCTGGACATCGCCAATGACGACAGCCGTCTCGTCGATCCACGCATCGGCCGCGACTCGCGGTTCGAGCCCTTGAAAACTCCTTACATTGGTCATCGCGCTATCCTGGTACCTCTAGGTCAACGATCATGGGCTAAATGCTACCATGACCCTTGATTTGAAACCTTGGCTCTGAACCGGCATCTGCATCAACACCGAGGACGCCCGGCCGCGCCTAGCAACCTGTTTTGTGACTTATGGACAATCCGCTTCTCGATGACCAACCCCATCCGGCGTTCAGCCGCATCCGCCCCGAGCATGTCGAACCCGCTGTCGAGACCCTGATCGCCGAGGGCCGGCGCCTGATCGAGCGACTCACCGCAGCGACCGAGGCCGCAACGTGGGACGCATTCGTGCAACCGATTGAGGAGGAAGATGATCGGTTAGCGCGCGCCTGGTCGCCCGTGAGCCACCTCAACGCGGTCATGAGTTCGGACGCACTGCGTGCGGCCTATAACGCCTGTCTTCCGAAGCTCAGCGAGTATGGCACCGAGGTGGGCCATAACGAGTTACTCTATCGCGGCTACAAACAGGTTTACGACACCGATGCGCTCGATCCCGCGCAACGCAAGATGCTCTCTAATGCGTTGCGCGATATGCACCTCGCCGGCGTCGATTTGCCGCCCGCTGCCAAGGCGCGCTTCAAGGAGATCAATACCGAACTCTCCCGACTTGGAAGTACGTTTGAGGAACATCTACTCGATGCCACCAATGGCTGGCATAAGCAGTTGACCGATGAGGCGGATCTCGCGGGATTGCCAGAGTCCGCGCGCGAGCTTGCTCGGCATTTCGCCACCGAACGCGATCTTGAGGGCTGGGTACTGACCCTAGACGTTCCTTCCTATCTGCCGGTGATGAAATACGCGCATTGTACCGCGCTAAGACGCGAGCTGTATGAGGCCTATACGACACGCGCCTCCGATCAGGGCCCACACGCCGGCCGCTGGGATAACACGCAGATCATCGAAGACCTACTGGCATTGCGCCATGAACAGGCTACTCTCCTCGGCTTCGACAACTTCGCTCAAGTCTCGCTTGAACCGAAAATGGCCCGCTCCACTGATGAAGTCATGGGCTTTTTAGAGGATCTCGCCCATCGCTGTGCACCGCAAGCACGGCGCGAACTCGAAGCGCTACAGACCTTTGCGGTTGGCAATGGCGGCCCTGATTCGCTTGAGGCCTGGGATATACCTTACTGGTCAGAACGCTTACGCCAATCGCAACACGCCATAAGCGACGAGGAACTCAAACCCTACTTCTCGCTTGATCGTGTCCTCGATGGGATGTTCCAAGTCGCCGAACGCCTATTCGGTGTATTCATCACATCCGCCGCTGGCGAAACCGACACCTGGCACCCTGATGTGCGGTTTTATCGAATTGCCGATGACAATGGCGAGCTGATCGCCCAGTTCTACCTGGACCCGTTCTCAAGGCAGAGAAAACGAGGGGGTGCATGGATGGACGTTTGCACCAATCGCCTGATCAGCGCTTGCCGCCAGCAATTGCCAACAGCTTATCTCGTATGTAACTTCACACCGCCGGTGAATGGTCAGCCAACGCTCTTGACCCATGACGACGTACAGACTTTGTTCCACGAGTTTGGGCATGGACTGCACCACATGCTCACCCGGGTGGACTACCCGGCAGTTGCTGGCATCAATGGCGTTCCTTGGGACGCCGTCGAGCTTCCCAGTCAATTTCTCGAAAACTGGTGTTGGGAACGCGAGGCGCTTGACCTCTTTGCCTATCACTGGGAAACGGATGAGCCCTTGCCTGAATCGCTCTATCAGCGGATGCGTTCGGCGCGCAATTTTCAGTCAGCCATGCAAACCGTGCGGCAGCTCGAATTCGCCTTATTCGATTTTCGGCTTCATCTTGAGTATGACCCTGCCCAAGGCAGCCGTCTCCAGCAGATCCTCGACGAAGTCAGAGGCCAACTTTCTCCGATTCAGCCACCAGCTTTCAACCGCTTCGCTCATGGCTTTTCACACATCTTTGCCGGTGGCTACGCAGCGGGCTACTACAGCTATAAATGGGCTGAATTGCTCGCTGCTGATGCTTTTTCATTATTCGAGGAGCGAGGGGTTTTCGATGCAGCCAGTGGACGCGCCTTTCGTGAACACATCCTAGAACGAGGTGGCTCAGCCGAACCCATGGAACTCTATGTGGCTTTTCGCGGACGAGAGCCAAGCATTGATACGCTATTAAGACAAACCGGAATTATTGGGTTGATGCCCGCAACTCATTAGTCAATAAAAAAGCCGATCTGTAAAAATACAGATCGGCTTTTCAGGCACTTAGGCCAAATAAACCCTGGCGGTGACCTACTTTCGCATGGGGAGGCCCCAGACTATCATCGGCGATGCACCGTTTCACTGCTGAGTTCGGTATGGGATCAGGTGGTTCCAGTGCTCTGTGGCCGCCA
>PWTO01000246.1 GCA_003562815.1 Chromatiaceae bacterium
GTACTTTGTAACCCCATCGTGCGTCAGGTCCGGGCTGTGCATCTTCAGTTTGTCCATACCTGTTTTCTCAATCTGTGATCGCAGCGGTGCTGGGAGGTCTTGCAGCCAGCCGTCCGAGTTCTTGTAGACGCCTCACGGCGCCGCTCCCCTCGGGCAGGTGCCTCACCGGCTCCCGCCTGTGGGCCCCTTTAGGGCGGCGTAGTTGACCTTGAAAGAGACTGCCGAATGGGACGATGAACGCGGAAACTGTACCATGGTGGTTTTTGCGCGGCGCAAGAACCACCACCATGCTCGTTATCCGCTTCTCGCCCTCTCGCGCTCGGCGTTCACCGACTCAATCCCTGCTATGACGGATCGGCGTACCGCCTATCAAGCCCTCATCGCCGACGAGCGCCGCATGCTGCGCGTGCTGTCGGTGGTCTGCGAGCCGATCAGCCAAACCACGCTCGGACTCGTGCTCGACGCCTTGGGCTGGAAGGACCGGCGCGGCATCCCGCTCAAGGCGCGGCTCGGCAAGCTGCTGCGCGATCGGCTGCTCGCGGCGGGCTTGATCGAGCAGCGGCGCAATAATCTCGTCTGTCATTCGGACCTACTCGAACCGCTCACCCGCGAGACGCTGGCCGACGGCAGCTTCGCGGCCATCGTCGCCGCCGCCGAGCAGGTGGTGCCGAGCGCGATGCGTAACTCCTGGGATCGTCCGAGCGAGGAGCGCCGCTTCCGGCTGTTGCGCATCGCCGTCTATACCGGACGCGAGGACGAGGTGCTGAAGATGCTCCTGCTGCACGGTGTCGAGTCCCTGGCGCAGGTGCGCTATCGGCAAGTCGAGCCGTTGGCGACCATCTGCACGCGCTCGGCGGACCCGGCGTGGCTCGAGACCCTGCCGGCGCGGCTCAAGCTCTTGGCGCTGGCGCCGATGCTGCGCGAGGCCGCGCTCGAGCTCAACGCCCGGCCGAGTTCGTACCAGCTGATGGAACGTCTGCTCGGGCCGCTGGCGGCGAACGACCCGGACGCGGCCGACGCGCTCGCCGAGCAACGCTTGTTGCGCGGGCAGATCGACCGGATCGACGAGCTGCTCGTTGGGCGCGACGACCCCCAAGCGCTGATCCTGAGCGGCTGGCGCTCCATGCTTCGCGGCGCCTACCCCGAGGCGATCGAGGCCTACGAGGTCGCCCTCCAGCAGGTGCGGCGTCGCACGCGCAAGCGCAACGTCTATGTCCCGGGCATCCCCGGTGTGCTGCATCTGCTGGCCTTGCTGCAGCGCGGCGAGCCGGGGGATTTAGAGCGCGTGCGCCAGTTAGTTGCGATCTGTCTCAAGGCCAGTGTCACCGATCTGCTCGAGCCGGTGTACCGGCTGCTCGACGACCTGGCCGCCGTGCTGAGTGGCGAAAGTCGCGTCGCCGAGAGCGCCTGGCTGCTGCATAACCTGGCGCCGCGCGGACCTTTTCCGGCGCTGTTCCAAGCCTTGGCCCTGCGCTGGCTCGGGCAACGGCCCTCGGCCGAGGCCTTGAGCGCGTTGACGCGCAGTGCCGAGCAGGCCGCGAGCGCGGGCCTGGATTGGTATGCGCGCGAGGCAACGGCCTTGCTCGCGCGCCTCGATGTCGATGTCGAGCCATCCGGCCAACGGGTCCTGCTCACCGATCTGCTGGCCCCCAAACCGACCTGGGAGATCGCCTTGGAGGCACTCAAGGGCCTGGCCGAGCAGCGCGAGACGAGCGCCGATCGGGTCGGGCAGCGGCAGGACGAGGATCGCCGCATGGCCTGGCTGCTGACCGTCCATGACGATCTGGCCGTGCTCGAGCCGCGCGAGCAGACGCGCACCAAACGCGGCGCCTGGACTCAGGGGCGTGCCGTCTCGCTGCAACGCCTGGCCGAGGAGCCCGAGCGCTTTCCCTATCTCAGTGCGCAGGATCGCGCCATCTGCGAGACCATCACGCGCGAGCAGCAGGTCGGCTGGTACGGCGGTTATGGCCGCGCCAGCTTCAGCCTGGAGCCGGATCGGGCGTTGATCGCCGCGCTCGGCCATCCGTTGGTGATCCGTCCCCATGCGCCCGAGACGCCGGTCGCGCTGGTGCGGGGCGCGCCGGTGTTGAGCGTGGTCCGGCGTGACCGGGATCTGTTGGTCAGCCTCGAGCCCTATCCGCCGCCCGGGCGCGCGTTGCTGCCGCAGCAGGAAACCCCGCAGCGGCTGCGCGTGATCCAATTCGACGCCGGTCATCTCGAGATCGCCCGCATCCTGGGGCCCGAGGGACTGGCGATTCCGCACGCCGGCGAGCAGCGGCTGCTCAGCAGCCTGAGCGCGCTGGCTCCGATACTCAGCGTGCACTCGGATATCGGCGGGGCAGAGACGGCGCTCGAGGCGGTCGCCGCCGATGCGCGCCCGCATCTGCATCTCTCGCCGGTGAACGAGGGGCTGCGGCTCGAACTCTTCATCCATCCCTTTGGCGAGGCCGGTCCGCAGCTGCGTCCCGGCGCAGGGCGCGTCAGCCTGTTTAGCGAGCGCGATGGCCGTGCGCTGCGCTGCACCCGCGATCTGGAGGCGGAGCGACAGGCTGCCGCCGCCGTGCTCGCGAGCTGTCCGGTGCTGGCTGACCGAGATCGCTTGGGCGGCAGTTTAGCCGGCGGCGAGGGCGAGGACCGGGACTGGACCTGGGAACTGCCGGACCCGGCCGAGGCCCTTGCCGCGTTGGAGCAATTGCACGCGCTCGGCGATCAGGTGCAACTGGACTGGCCGCAGGGTCGGCGCATCGCGCTGAGCGAAGAGATTGGGCTGAGTCGTCTGCAGGTGAAGGTGCGGCAGAAGAACGACTGGTTCGATGTCGCCGGCGCTCTGCGCCTCGACGATGGCCGGGTGCTGGCGATGCGCGAGTTGATCGAGCGCGCGGCGGCCGCGCAGGGACGCTATGTGCGCCTCGGGGAGGGCGATTTCCTGGTCCTCAGCAGCGCCTTGCGACGGCGGCTGCAGGGACTGGCCGGCCTCATCGACGATGGGCGTTTCCATCCGCTGGCGGCGCCGGCGGTGCATGAGCTGATCGACGGCATGCAGGTCGATGCGAGTCAGGAATGGCAGGGGGTGCTCGAACGCTTGGCGCGGATCGAGGTGCTCGAGCCCGAGCTGCCCTCGACGCTGCAGGCCGAGCTGCGCGATTATCAACTCGAGGGCTTCCGTTGGCTGGCGCGGCTCGCGCATTGGGGCGCCGGGGCCTGTCTCGCCGATGACATGGGCCTGGGCAAGACCCTGCAGGCGCTGGCGCTGATCCTGTCACGCGCCCCGCATGGACCGACGCTGGTGCTGGCGCCGACCTCGGTCTGCGGCAACTGGCTGGACGAGGCGCGGCGCTTCGCCCCCACCCTGCGTCCACTGCGCTTCGGCGACGGCGAGCGCGGGACCATGCTGGAGGAGGCCGGCGCGTTCGATCTGATCGTCTGCAGCTACGGGCTGCTGCAAAGTGAGCGCGAACGCCTGAGTCAGGTCGCGTGGCAGACCATCGTCGCCGACGAGGCGCAGGCGTTCAAGAACGCGATGACCAAGCGCTCGCAGGCGATCATGGCGCTCAAGGGCGAGTTTCGCATGATCACCACCGGCACCCCGATCGAGAACCATCTCGGCGAGTTGTGGAACCTGTTCCGCTTCATCAACCCGGGGCTGCTCGGCTCCTTGCAGCGCTTCAATCAGCGCTTCGCGATCCCGATCGAGCAGGACAAGGATCAGGGCGCCCGCCAGCGCCTGCGCCAACTGCTCAAGCCCTTCATCCTGCGGCGCCTGAAGAGCGAGGTGCTCGCCGAGCTGCCGCCGCGCACCGAGATCGATCTGCAGCTCGAACTCAGCGCCGGCGAGATGGCGCTCTACGAGGCGCTGCGGCGCGAGGCCATGGAGCGCCTCGACAGCGAGGGCCGCAAGGCCGCGCCCGGCCACAAGCGGCTGCTGTTGCTCGCCGAGATCATGCGCCTGCGCCGCGCCTGCTGCCATCCGCGCCTGGCGCTGCCGGACACCGATCTGCCGAGCGCCAAGCTCGAGGCCTTCGCCGAGATCGTCGACGAGCTGCTCGACAATCGCCACAAGGCGCTGGTGTTTAGCCAGTTCGTCGATCATCTGAGCCTGATCCGCGCGCATCTGGATCGGCGCCAGATCCCGTATCAGTATCTGGATGGCTCGACCCCGGAGCCGCAGCGGCGCGCGGCGGTGGAGGCGTTTCAGGCCGGCGCGGGCGAGCTATTCCTGATCAGCCTGCGCGCAGGTGGGTCTGGGCTGAATCTCACCGCCGCCGACTATGTGATCCACCTCGACCCCTGGTGGAACCCGGCGGTCGAGGATCAGGCCTCGGACCGCGCGCACCGCATCGGTCAGGAGCGCCCGGTCACCGTCTACCGGCTGGTGGCCAAGGACACCATCGAGGAGCGCATCCTCAAGCTGCACGCGAGCAAGCGCGATCTGGCCGATGGGCTGCTCAGCGGCGCCGACGATGGCGGCAAACTCAGTTACGAGCAGATGCTGGCGCTGGTCCAGGGGCCGGGCTGAGGGCCGACAACAGTTGTACCGCAGAGTGCGGAATCCGACGGCGACGGCCGGCTGTCGTCTAGGCCGCGAAGAAGGCCGCCAGCTCGGCAAGGTCGTCGGTGCGGCGCATCGGCGGCAGACTGTCGAGAAAGACCCGGCCATAGCTGCGGCTGCGTAGACGGGGGTCGCAGACCACGAGCACCCCCCGGTCCTGGGGATCGCGGATGAGCCGGCCGGTGCCCTGTTTGAGGGCGATCACCGCTTGCGGGAGCTGGAAATCCCGAAACGGGTTGCCGCCCTGGCGCTTCAGTGCCTCGGCGCGGGCCTGCAGGATGGGATCGGCCGGCGAGCTGAACGGCAGTTTGTCGATGATGACGCAAGAGAGCGCCTCGCCGCGCACATCGACACCCTCCCAAAAGCTCGAGGTGCCGAGCAGCACGGCGTTGCCGAGCTGGCGAAAGCGCTCGATCAACTCGCCGCGTGGTGCGCTGCCTTGCACCAGCAGCGGGTACTCGAGCCGGGAGGCAAGCTCGGTCGCGGTCGCGCGCAGCGCCCGATGGCTGGTGAAGAGCAAAAAGGCGCGGCCACGACTGAGCGCGATGACCTCGCGCGCGACCTCGACCACGCGGGTTCCGTAGTCCGGATGGGAGGGTTCGGGCATCGCGGTTGGGCAATAGAGCAGGGCCTGGCGCGGGTAATCGAAGGGGCTCTCCCATTGCGCGGTCTCGGCGTCTTCGCAGCCAACACGGCTGGCGAAATGCGCGAACGAATCGCCGACCGCAAGCGTCGCCGAGGTGAAGATCCAGGCCGCTCGGTGCCGCGTGCGTTGCTCGCGGAACACCTCGGAGACATCGAGCGGGGTCTGATGGAAGCGAAAGCCGTGCCCTTGCAGATCGAACCAGCGCACTTGTTTTGGATCATCGCCGTGCTCCTCGGCGAGCAGGTTGTCGAGCCGGATGCGCATCGCCTTGGCCCGTGCCGTCAGCTGCTCGAGCCCGCGCGAGCGCTCGGCGATCGGCTCCAGGGTGGCTGCGAGCTGATCGAGGGCGGCGCCCAGCTCGTCGATCGCCCGCGTGACCAGGCGGGCGTTGGCGATCTCCTGCCAAGGGCCGCGGCGGTCCTGAGCGCCAAGTGCCTGCGTCAGGCTCAGCCGCAGCTCGGCGACGCCTTGGCGCAGGTCCTGGCAGGCGAGCGGTAGCTCGGGGAGATCGCCGGCCTCGCAGCGGTCGGTGGCCTCGATGTCGCGCGCGAGTTCGATCAGTTGGCGCGCGCTGAGCGAGAGCCCGAAGAAGCTGGCGGCGACCTCGGGCAGCTGATGGGCCTCGTCGATGATGAAGCCCTCGGCCTCCGGCAAGACCTCGCCGAAGCCCTCGTCGCGCAGCGCCAGATCGGCGCAGAGCAGATGGTGGTTGACCACCACCAGCTCGGCCGCCTGCGCGCGCCGGCGCGCTTCGAGCAGATGACAGTCGCTGAACACCGGGCAGTCTTGGCCGAGGCAATTATCGGCGGTCGAGGTCACGGCGGGCCAGACCGGGTCGTCTTCCGGGATCGCCAACTCGGCGATGTCGCCCTGCTGGGTGTGGCTGCTCCAGTCGCGCACCTGCTGCAGATGTTGGCGCACATCGGGGCGATAACGCGTCGGCTCCTCGATGGCGAGCGCGAGCCGATAGCGGCAGAGGTAATTACCGCGTCCCTTCAGCAGCGCGACCTCGACCGGCACACCCAGTGCCTCGCGGATCAGCGGGATGTCGCGTTGGAAGAGCTGATCTTGCAGGTTGCGGGTGCCGGTGGAGATGACGAGCTTGCGCCCGCTGAGCAGCGCCGGCACCAGATAGGCGAAGGTTTTGCCGGTGCCGGTGCCGGCTTCGCAGATGAGCGCGCCGCCGGCGGCGAGTCGGTGCGCGACCCGCACGGCCATGTCTTGCTGCTGCGGGCGAGGATGGAAGTGGCGCAACCGCTCGGCGAGCGGTCCGGCAGCGGCGAGCGCTTCGATCACGGCCTGCGGCGTTGGCATTCGGGGTCAGCCGCCGGCGGCCTGGCGCTCGGCCTCGAGCGCGCCTTCGATATCGCCGGCCTGGCGCCGCGCGGTGGCGATGATCTCCCAGTTGTTGCGCTTGAGCGCGGGCTGGTCGCCGGTGAGGGCGTTCGAGCGCGTGGCAAGCTGCGAGGCCGAACTGCCCATGCCTTGTTCGAGTCGCACCCGCGCGAGCCGGTTCCAGAGGTAGGCCTCCTGGGGTTGGATGCGTAAGGCGCGCTCGAGGGTGGCCGCCGCGCCACCGGCATCGCCGCTCTGGCGTTGCTGTTCGGCGCGTTCGGCGAGCGAGGCGACCGCCGGCGGCATGCCAGCGGGCGCGAGCGCGGCGGGCCGGGCGCTGGCGATCTCGGGAGCGGGCGGGGCGCTCGTATCGGCTGCGCGCTCGCTGGGCGCGGGTTCCGTGGGCGTGGGCGGTGCGGGCTCGCTCGGTGCGGCCGGTGGCGTGCTCGGCGCCGGGGGGCTGGGCTGGGATTGCGCGGTTTGCGCCGCTCGCGCCGGTTCCCGCGCCGGTTCCCGAGCGGGCTCGCTTGCTGGTTGCCTCGGTGCTTGTGGCGGCGATGGGCGGGTGTCGGCTTGGGCTTGGGAGGCTGGCCCAGCCTCGGGTTGCGCGGACGCGGCGCTGCTGGGTGTGGCATCCGCAGCGGCAGGGGTGTCACGGATCTCCTCTGGCGGGGTATAGGCATAGACCCGCGTCGGTTCTGGTGCGGGTGCGGGTGGCGCCTCGGGCTGCGGCTCGATCGGCACCGGTTCGACGCGTGGTGCGGATTGGCTCTCGACGATGGGTGCCGGTGGTCCGCTGCGCTCCATTGAGGCACAGGCGGTGAGCACCAGCGCTGAGAGCATCAGTAGAGAGAGAGGCTTGTACATGATCAGTTGCCGTAGAAATCGCTCATGAAGGGACTGGTATCGCGCGGTGCTTGGCGCTCGCGCGGTGCTGGCGGCGGTGGTGGCGGCGGCGCTGGCGCCTCCTCGACGAGCTGTGGCGCGTCATCCCGGCGGCGGGGTGTGGAACCGCCACCGCCACCACCACCGGCGCAGGTGGCGCTACCGGCATGGCCGCGACTGAAGGGGATATCGCGCTGCCCGCAGGCGTTCGCCAGCTCGATTGAATTCGGTGCCTCGTCGCTCAAGGACTGGCTGTCGATCACGGCCATGATGTCGCCCCAGATCCGTAAGGCGCCACTGGCGCCGGTGAGGCCCGTCGATTGATTGTCATCGCGCCCGACCCAGACCACCGTCACCCGATCGCTGCTGAAACCGGCGAACCAGCTATCGCGCATCTCGTTGGTGGTGCCGGTCTTGCCGGCGACGTGCATGCCCTCGGGCAGGCGTTGCTTGAGCCAGGTGGCGGTGCCTTCCTCGACCACCTTGCGCATCGCCCATTGCGTGAGATAAGCGGCATCGCTGGCGACCACCGGTTCCACCGCCAGTGGGTAGCGACTGAGCGGCTGGCCGTCGGCATTCAGCACCTCGCGAATCGCGCGCAGCGGGGCACGGAAGCCACCGGCGGCGATGGTTTGATAGACCTGTGCGAGTTCGATCGGCGGCAACGAGGTCGAGCCGAGCAACAACGCGGGCACCTTCTGGATCGGACGCACCACGCCGAGTCGGCGCAACATGTCCGCAACCTCATCGACGCCGATCTGCAGCCCCAGGTTGATCGTCGCTAGGTTGTAGGATTTGGCCAGCGCCTGATAGAGCGGCACGCGGCCATGCGTGCGCCGATCGTAATTCTGCGGCGTCCAGAGCTGATTGCCAACGCGCAGGCTGACGGGACGGTCCTCGACGGAGGAGACCACCGAGAAGCGCTCGGGGTGCGCCAAGGCGGCGAGATAGACCACTGGCTTGATCGCCGAGCCGACCGAGCGAATCGCATCGAGGGCGCGGTTGAAGCCGGCGAATTCGGGATCGCGCCCGCCCACCAGCGCCAGTACCTCGCCCTGTGACACCGAGGTCACCACTGCGGCGGTCTCCAGGGTGCCGGCAGGCAGGCGCCGCTGCGCATCCAACTCGGGCATGCGCGTGCGGATGGCGGTTTCGGTCTGGATCTGGATCAATGGGTCCAGGGTCGTGAAGATGCGCAGTCCCTCGGAGCGCAGATCGGCGTCGCGATAGTCGCGCTGCAACTGGCGGCGCACGAGCTGGATGAAGGCAGGATAGTCGCCTGAGGGTCGAGCGCCGCCGTCCTTGATGCCAAGCGGCGCGGCCTTGGCCTGCTCCGCCTCCTCCGCGCCGATGACCTGATGGTGGGCCATGAGGTCGATGACCAGGTTGCGGCGCGCGCGGGCCTTCTCCGGATGGCGGCGCGGGTTGTATTCGCCCGGCCCCTTGAGCACTGCGACCAACAAGGCCATCTGCGATACGCCGAGTTCGTCGAGGTCACGGTCGAAATAGAAGCGGCTGGCGAGCCCAAAGCCGTGGATCCCGCGGCTGCCGTCCTGGCCAAGATAGACCTCGTTGACGTAGGCGGTCAGGATCTCGTCCTTGGAGTAGCGCCGGTCCAGCAGCACGGCCATATAGGCCTCCTGGAACTTGCGCTCGAGGGTGCGCTCTCGGGTCAGATAGAAGTTCTTCACGAGCTGCTGAGTCAGGGTGCTCGCGCCTTGCACGGTGCGCCCGGCCTTGAGGTTCTCGTAGGCGGCGCGCAGGATGCCTCTGGGGTCGAGGCCCTGATGCCGATAGAAGCGGCGATCCTCGACCGCGAGCAAGGTCTTGATCAGCATGGGCGGTAGCTGTTGGCGGCTCAGCAACACCCGATCTTCGTTGTGGGTCGGGTAGATGCTGGCGATTAGTGCCGGATCGAGTCGCAGCAAGGGTAGGTCACGACCGTTGTCGCCAGTGCGCATGTCGGTCACGACCCCATCGGCGATGCGCACCGCGACCAGCCGTTCGGGCTCGGCCCCGTCCCAGAAGCGAAACGCTCGGGTGCGGATCAGCAGTCGATCGCCATCGACATGGAAGCGACCGGCGCGTTCGAGTTCGGCCGTGCGGCGGTACTTGAGCCGCTCGAGTTCGTCGATCAGCGCTTCCTGCGTGATTGGACGACCGACATAGAGTTCCAGCGGGCGGGCATGAACGCGAGCCGGCAGCGCCCAGCGTTGGCCCTCGAATTTCTCCCGCACGACTTCGTCTAACTGCACGCCATAGAAGCCGAGCGCCACCCCGCTAGCGATGAGCGCGAGCAGGAGGCCGCTGAACAAAACGCCGAGAAAGAGGCCGAGCCCAGAGCGGCGTCGCGGTGGGCGAGCGGGTTTCTTGGAAGGAGCGGTGATCTTGGCGTTGGCCACGGGGCGTGATTCCTAGGGCGGGGGGCGCGGTGCGTCTGAAGTTATCATCCCATTGCATGCGCGAGGTCACAAGCGCGGCACCGGCGTGGGATGATCTCACTGCTTGATGCCAACACCACGTCGCAGCAGGCTCAGGCTGTAAGCGCCAAGGACGGCGATGAACAGCGCGATGATCGAGAAGGCGATGCCGAGCGGGATGTCGCTGACACCGAGCAGGCCGTAGCGGAAGGCATTGATCATGTAGAGGATGGGGTTGGCGAGCGAGAGCGTCTGCCAGGGTTCGGGCAGCAGGTCGATCGAATAGAACACCCCGCCCAGATAGGTCAATGGGGCCAGTATAAAAGTGGGTACGATCGAGATGTCATCGAAGCTGTTGGCATAGACCGCATTGATGAAGCCGCCAAGCGCGAACAGGATCGCGGTGAGCAACAGGATCAACAGGGTCACGGCCAGATTGTGAACGCTGAAGCTGGTGAAGAAGGCCGCGACGATCATCACCACGATGCCGACCGTCAGCCCACGGGCGACGCCACCGGAGACGTAACCGGCGAGGATGATCCAGTTCGGTGCCGGCGACACCAACAGCTCCTCGATATAGCGCGAGAACTTACTGCTGTAGAACGAGGAGACGACGTTGCTGTAGGCGTTGGTAATCACCGCCATCAGCACCAGTCCGGGGACGATGAAGTCGATGTAAGGCAATCCCTCCATCGGGCCGATGCGATCGCCGATCAGACGTCCGAAGATGACAAAATAGAGCGTCGTGGTGATCGCCGAGGGCAGGATGGTCTGCACCCAGATGCGCGAGAAGCGCATCACCTCCTTGCTGAACAGGGTCATGAAGGTGATGCGGTAGCGGCGCCAGCGGTTGCTGTCGACCAGCGGGGCCTGCTCTTGGTCTGGCTCTTGGGTGCGCGCTTGCCGGGGAGCGAGTCGGGGTGAGTGCTGCGGATCTTGCATGGGTTTTTGGCCGGGATGCTGGCCGGATGGTTGGCCGGGATGCTGTCTGACCTTGCTCATCGTCCCGCCTCGCGTCCGCGTCCCGCATCGACGCGATCGAGAAAGAGCTTCTCGAGTCGGTTCTGTTTGTTGCGCAGGCTCAGCACCTCGATCCCGTTGCGCGAGAGCGCCTCGAACAGGCCGTTGAGGGTGTGCTCGCGATCGATCTGCACCTCGAGCGTGCTCTCGTCGATACGCTCGAGCATGAAACCGCCGATCTCGGGCAGCTCGCCGAGGCGCCCTTTGAGGTTGAGCACGAAGGTCTCGGCATGCAGCTCGCCGAGCAGGCTGGCGATATTGGAGCGGGCCTGAATCTGCCCCTGATCGATGATGGCGAGATGGCGACAGAGGCTTTCCGCCTCTTCCAGATAATGGGTGGTGAGGATGATGGTCGTGCCCCCGGCGTTGATCTCGCGCATGAAGCCCCACATGGCGCGCCGAATCTCGATATCGACCCCGGCGGTGGGCTCGTCGAGGATCACCAGCCGGGGACGATGCACCAGCGCGCGGGCGATCATCAAGCGACGCTTCATGCCGCCGGAGAGCAGGCGCATCTCGGTCTCGCGCCGATCCCAGAGGTCGAGCTTGCGTAGCAGCATCTCGGCGCGCTCGCGGGCCTCCTTGCGCGGCACGCCAAAGTAGCCGGCCTGATTCAGCACCACCTCGATCACCGGCAGGAAGAGATTGAAATTGAACTCCTGCGGGACGACGCCGATGTTGGCCCGCACTGCCTGTGGATCGCGGTCCAAGTCATGGCCGAAGACCTCGACGCGCCCACCGCTCTTGCGCACCAGCGAGGTGACGATGCCGATCAGCGTCGATTTGCCGGCGCCGTTGGGGCCGAGCAGGGCGAAGAAGTCGCCGGCCTCGACCTTGAGATCGACATCTTGCAGAGCCTGGAGGCCATTGCGATAGGTCTTGTTGAGGCGGTGGACGCTGAGTGCGGTCATGCGATAAGGCGTGTATGCAAAGCCGCCTACGCTAGCACGTTCAGCCCGGCGATTGACAACTGCCGTCGCTCGTCCAAGAGGGGAATTGAAGGTCCGATGCTCTATTACCGCGAACACCATGATGAAATCGACGCGCTGCTGCGCCAGTTCCAACCGCTACAGCCGCTGCGAGTCGAGCCGGGCGCGGCGATTCCGGGCTCTTTTTGGGGCGCGCCTGAGGCCGGCTTGATCAGCCCCTTCATCTATCTGCGCGACGATACGCCGGTGCATTCGGCGCTGCACGAGGCCGCGCATTTCGTCTGCATGGATGGCGCGCGGCGCGCAGCACTGCACACCGATGCCGGGGGCGATGTCGCCGAGGAGGATGCGGTCTGCGTGCTGCAGGTGCTGATGGCGGAGCAACTGCCGAGGGTAGGGCGTGAGCGCCTGTTCGCCGATATGGATGCCTGGGGCTACAGTTTTCGGCTCGGCAGCACTGCGGCCTGGTTCGAGCAGGATGCCGAGGAGGCGCGCGCCTGGCTGCGGCACCATGGACTCATCGATGCCAACGCGCGCCCGACCTGGCGGCTGCGGACCTAATGCCCGACACCTGATCGGCGACCTCCGGAGGCAAGCAAACCGCTATAATCTCTCCCAACCACTTGCCTGCTTTGCGCTTTTTGGGAGGGTTTCCACCGATGACACGCTGCTTGACGACTGCCGCGCTTGGCGCCGGCGGCCTATTCGCCGGACTCCTGCTGCTCGCCACGGTCGCCGTTGCCGGCACGCCCTATGGCCCGCCCATGATGCCGCCGGCGTATAGCCCGCCCACGCCGATGTACAACCGGCCCATGCAGGCGTTCGGGCCCGCTGATGCGCCAGCACGCGGCGCGGCCCACGCCAGTCCTCGACCGCATCCGGGACAGATTCGGATGCGCCAGGAACGCACCGAGGATCAGTATCTGTTGATCATCGATCTCGAGGGTCTGCCGCCGGAGCGTGTCGAGGTTCGCCCGTTTGGCCGCAGCCTGATGGTGCGCACCCGTATCGATGCCCGCACGCATCGTTCCGAGTCGTTTGACGATGGGCGTGGCTATCGCGAGAGTTATCGTGTCTCGACCGGCAGCCGCACGCGCCGGCTGCCGGTTCCGCCGGATGCGGATCTCGCCGGGCTCGAGCGCGTGGATAGCAAGCAGCAGGTGCGGGTGATCATCCCGCGCTCTGCCGCTCAGGCCGCGCCGTCTTGGCGCTAGGACGCTCAGCCCTGGATCGACCGACGTGCGCGTCAGGCTGAGTACCCTGGGTTGTCGATTGAACGAGGCCGAACTCGCGGGTTGGTCGCGCGCGTTCGAGGCGCGTGGCTGTCGCATCAGCGGCGAGGGTGAGGCGGCTGATCTGATCGTGGTCAACACCTGCGCAGTGACCGCCGAGGCGGTGCGCAAGTCGCGCAAGCTGTTACGTCGGTTGCAGCGTGAGCATCCGCGCGCGCGCACCGTGGTGAGCGGTTGCGCGGTCTCGCTGGAGCAGGAGCAGCTCGGCGAGCTGGGCGTCGATCTGGTGGTTCCGAATCGGGATAAGGATCGCTTGGTCCCGATCGCGCAGCAGGCCCTGGCATTGCCATTGATGCCGGAGGCCGCGACCGAGCCCGGCGCGGCGGCGCTGTTCGCGCGCGGCCGGCAGCGCGCCTTCGTCAAGATCCAGGACGGCTGCCGCTATCAATGCAGCTTCTGTATCACCACCCGCGCGCGCGGCGCCGAGCGCAGTCGATCGATTGCCGAGATCTGCCGCGAGATCGACCAGCTCGTGGCCGATGGCGTGCAAGAGGTGGTCCTGACCGGGGTGCACGCCGCCGGCTATGGTAGCGATTCTGGCGCAAGCCTGAGCGAGCTGCTGACCGCCGTACTCGCCGACACCGAGGTCGCGCGGGTGCGTCTCGGTTCGGTCGAACCCTGGGGGCTGCCGGAGCGCTTTTGGGCGCTGTTCGAGAACCCGCGCCTGATGTCGCATCTGCATCTACCGCTGCAGAGCGGGGCCGACAGCCTGCTCAAACGCATGGCGCGGCGTTGTAAGACCGCCGAGTTCGCGCGCTTGGTCGAGACCGCGCGCGCGGCCGTGCCGAATCTCACTATCACCACCGATCTCATCGTCGGCTTTCCCGGCGAAAGCGATGCCGAATGGGCCCAGACCCTGGCCTTCGTCGAAGCGATCGGCTTCGGCGATCTGCACATCTTCAGTTATTCACCGCGACCGGGCACCGCCGCCGCCGAGATGCCCAATCAGGTGCCGGCCGAGGTGAAACGCGCGCGCGGTCGCGAACTGCATGTGCTGGCGCGCCAGCTCAAGCGGACCTGGCTAGCGCGGCAGCTTGGCTCGGTGCAGTCGGTACTGATCGAGGGCTCTCCGAGCGGACCTGGGAATCGGGAAAATCAGTTTGGCTACACGCCGGGTTATCTCTCGGTGCGGGTCGCAACGGGAGGCGCCGAGTTGAACAATCGGATCATCCCGGTGCGCATCGAGCAGGTGTTGGATCGACCGGCCGATGCGTTGGATCAGCCGGCCGACTCCCAGCTGCTGGGGCGACCGGCCGAGGCGATCAATCCGATTTGAAGCCGATCGCCCGGTGACTGGCGTCGCAGAACGGCTTGTTCTTCGAGGCGCCGCAGCGACACAGGGCGGTCTTGGTGCCCTGCCAGGCGACGCGGCCACTGGCGGCCTTTAAGGTCAGCGGCCCCTCGGCCTTGAGCGGCCCATCCGGGATCGGCTTGATCTTGAGTGGTCCGCCGCTGCCTTCGGCTCCGGGGTCCAGTCCAGGGCCGCGTTGGCCGATGGCGCCGAAATCCTCGAAGCCGGCCTCGCTATGGCTGTTGTCGCAGAACGGCTTGTTCTTCGAGGCGCCGCAGCGGCAGAGCGCAGCCCGGAAACGCACACCGGGCATGTCCTCGGGCGCGCCCTCGATGTCGAGGTCGCCGGTCAGATAGAGCGGGCCGTTGTAGACGACCTGGCCGGTATTCTCGGGCGCCGGTTGCTCGGGCGTGCCGTCCTTGTCGATATAGCTGAGCGCGCCGCTCGGGCAGCGCTCGCAGACCTCGCGCACCTCGGCCTTGGAGACCTCATTGGGCACGCACCAGGGCTCGCGCTCGCCATCGAACAGGCTGTTGTCGGCCTGCACGCATTCGCCGATATGGATGCACAGGCGCTTGTCCCAGTGCACATCGATCTCGTCGCCGGGAAAGGGGTGGATCATCGTGTCGCTCATGATGGGGTTCCCGTGATGGGGCTCCTGGCTGGCGCGGCTGCTCGCTTGGCGAGGGCCGCAGTGGCTTGGTGTCAGCAACGAATGGGGGCATTCTGCGCGTTAATCGAGGGGCCGGTCTAAGCGAGGTCGATCCAGATCGGGCAGTGATCGGACGGGCGCTCGAGGGCGCGAATCCGATCGTCGATGCCCGCCTCGCGCAGCCGCTCGCGCACCGGCGCCGAGACCAGGATCAGATCGATGCGCAGGCCGCGCCTGGGCTCGCGCTCGAAGCCACGGGAGCGGTAGTCGAACCAACTGAACGCGTCGTCGCGCTCGGGATGGAGGTGGCGATAGGCATCGAATAGGCCCCACTCCATCAGCATCCGCAGCCAGTCGCGCTCCTCGGGCAGAAAGCTGCATTTGCCGCTGCGCAGCCAACGCTTGGCATTGTCCGCACCGATGCCGATGTCGGCCTCCTCGGGCGCCACGTTCATGTCGCCCATGACCACCACCGCTTGGCGGGGGCTGAAGCGCTCGTCCAAGTAGCGCCTCAGATCGGCGTAGAACTGCTGCTTGCCGGGGAATTTGACCGGATGCGCACGACTCTCGCCCTGGGGGAAGTAGCCGTTGACGATGGTCAGCTCGGTGCCGTCGTCGAGTGTATAGAGACCGGTGATGGCGCGGCGCTGCGCGTCCAGCCCGTCGTTCGGCAAGCCCTTGATGACCTGCAGCGGATCGCGCTTGCTGAGCAGGGCGACGCCGTAATGTCCCTTCTGGCCATGGTAGGCCGAGTGCCAACCGAGCGCCTCCATCGCCTCGCTGGGAAAGAGGTCATCGGCGACCTTGGATTCCTGGATGCCGATCACATCCGGATCATGCCGCGCCTTCAGCGCCTCGAGCTGATGCGTGCGGCTGCGAATGCCGTTGACGTTGAACGAGACGAGTCGGGTCATGGCGCGGCGTGTCCGGTGACCTCATAGGTCTCGCTCAGGCCCATCTCGCGGCCGTGCTCATAGGCCTTGCCCCAGGGCAGATGGGCTTGGTCGCGGGCCGGGTCGTAGACATCCGGCTCCAGCGCTGCATCGACGCGCGCGTCATACCCGAGCGCGCGCAGGGCGGCGGCCATGCCGTTGGCGTAGCCTCGGTTGTACCAGAGCTGGGGATCGTCCTGACGGTCGAGGTAGCCTTCGGAGTCGTGCGTCAGTTCGCGCGCGAGTTCGAGCAGGCGATCGATCAGTGGGTCGTTGGACATCTCAATCGTCATATAGCTCGGCGGTCCAGCCCCGCTCGCGGGCGCGCTCGATCGCCGTCTGATAGAGGCGTTGATGGCGCTCGCGCAGCGCGTCGGGAAGGCGCGAGGCCAGGTTGCCGTAGGGATGCCAGGCCTCGCTGACCTGATCGTAGAGCGCCTCGATGCGCCCGAGCGACCAGCCCTCGCAGGTCTCGTCTTCCGGGATCAGGCCAAAGACCTGCGCATCGCGCACGATCGTGCCGGTCGGTGTCATGCCGCCATAGCTGTCGGCGTCGAGCCCGACATAGGTCTTGTTTCGGTTCAGCATAGGGTACCCTATCATCCGTCTTGTTGGAGCCGCTGGCTGCCCTGAGCGCGCCAAGGAGCCCGAGAATGTCTGGTGAAGATACCATTGTCGATCTGATCCGCCATGGCGAGCCGTGCGGTGGCCGGATGATTCGCGGCCAGGGCGTGGATCACCCCCTCAGTGCGCTCGGCTGGGAGCAGATGTGGGCGGCGGTCGGCACTGCGGCGCCCTGGGATCAGATCCTCAGTTCGCCGATGGCGCGTAGTCGCGCGTTCGCCTGTGAACTAGCAGAGCGCCATGGTTTGCCGCTCGCCATCGACCCGGAGCTGCGCGAGATCGCCATGGGCGCCTGGGAAGGACGGCGCCCGGACGCGCTGGCGCATGAGGAACCGGCGGCGTTTGCCGCGTTTCGGCGCGATCCAGTGGCACATCGTCCTCCGGGCGGCGAACGCCTGGAAGCGCTGCAAGCGCGCATCGGCCGCACCTACGAACGGCAGATCGCCGCCTATCCGGGGCGTCACCTGCTCATCGTCTGTCACGCCGGCGTCAGCCGCGCCATCATCGGCCATGTGCTGGAGGCGACCCCGCAACACTGGCACCGCATCCGTATCGATTACGCCGGCCTGACCCGCATTCGCCACGATCGTTTCGGCTGCGCTCTGGAGTTCGTCAACGCCGAGCGCCTGCGTTAGGATTGGCCTTCGCGTCCGCGCGTGGTACAGTACTCGGCCGTTTCGCGCTGCGCCAGCGCGCAACGTCCCCAGGAGAGGTGCCGGAGTGGCCGAACGGGCCTGACTCGAAATCAGGTGTACGCGCGAGCGTACCGTGGGTTCGAATCCCACCCTCTCCGCCACTATCAAGATTCTGCCCTCGTTGAGTTTCCCTCCTTTGCCGAGTGCGCCTTGGCGATCCAGGCATAGAGGCTGCGCCGCGCATAGAGGCGAAAGCCGGTCTGCTCGTACAGCGTGCGGGCCGGGCGGTTGCGCACATCGACCGAGAGCAACACCTGTTCGGCGCCATCGCGAACGGTGCGGCGCAGGGCTTCGGCGACCAACTCCCGTCCCAGCCCCTGGCCTCGCCACGCGGTCAGGATGCCCATGTACATCAGCTCCCAGCAGGGCGTGTGCGGATGCGGCGCCAGGAGCAAGACGCCGGCGTCTTGCTCCTGGTAGCGCAGGATGCACCAGTGTTGCGGCTGGAACTGTCCCTGTTGGCGAAAGCCCTTGATGGCCTGCTCGGGGCTGAGCACGCCATGCAGCTCGGGGCAATCCAAAGAGCTGTCTTCGATCTCGGTCATCAGCGAGGCCAGCCGTGGCGAGGGCAGGTCGCCGATGGACTCGAAGCCGACCCCTGGGCGGGGCGCGCCGGCCAAGAGTGTCTGGCGCTGCGCGGGGTTGGGTTGGGCTGCGAGGTAGAGCAGATCGACCAACTGCGGCAAGCCGTTCTCGCGCAATCGGGCGGCTGCGCGCTCGTCGCTGCTGTCGATCACCGCTTGGACGATCTGTACGCCCTGCGTCGCAGCCCAGTGCAGGGCCCCGCGCAGCAGGCTAGGGGCCTTCGGGGAATCGCTGCGCGGTGGCCAGAGCCGGGCTGTCCTGCCCGGCTGTGGCTGCACCCACACGGCGGCGCGCGGGGGGGTTTCGCCGGCGGCGATTAAGAGTCCGTTCCAGACCGCCTCTGGCTGACTCGCGCACTCGTCAATGGCTGCCGCCAACTCTGCTAAAGTGCCAGGTTCATGGGCGGCGGCCAAGTGCTGAAGTGCCGCGACCCGCTGGTGACGTGGACAGCTCACCAGCGCTGCACGGGCGGTTGGCTCGCCGCCTGAGGCGCGCGGTTTGGGTGTACGCAAGGCGTTGCCTCGGAATGGATGCCAGCTCGCTAAGATGGAACACGGACGCCAATTCTGCAAGAATGCGCTCTTCGAGAGGAACATCCTAATGAATGAACCAAACCTCGCGGTTTTTCTCGCCCTCACGGCCTTTGGGCTCGGGGTGGTCTCGCTGATCGTGTTCTATGTGGTGGTGATTCGCGAGCGTGATAC
>PWTO01000057.1 GCA_003562815.1 Chromatiaceae bacterium
ACTCGAAGCGCTCGAACAGGGTGAAGGCATCGGCGGTGGCGCCGGCAAAGCCGGCGAGCACGCGTTCTTTGTAAATTGGAGAAGGATAGGCAACAGAAGGAGAATCTGTCAAAGAAATTGCGTGTGCCGCAGCAATGCGGTTTCGGTCGGCAAGGAGCTGACCGGGCAGCATGAGAAGCTGCCGAAGCGATGGCGGAACCGACCCGCCGGAGTCTGCCTACAGGGGCCGGCTCCAAACCACCCCCGAGCGGCCTTGGCTGAAGACCGTGGTCGTGAGCGTCGGGGGAGAAGGCGTATCCATGTGATGCGTCAGGTAAGAATCGAGAAGGCGAGTGACCACGAACCCTCGTTGAGGTGTCGAAACTGAACAGCAGACATCAAAACCAGAGGCCACAATTATCTCTGGGACGAGCCCATCGGGAACCTGTGTACTGGGTGGGTGGTGTCCGGCATAGAGAGGGCGCGAGCTCGATTCAGGCGCTTCGGTGGAACTGCGGGAACTCGGACCCTGATGCCAAGGGAGCCTGCCAAGCGAAGAAAAGCAAGGCACAGAGTACCAATGCAGGGTTCGAGGACGGACCGACCCGTACGAGCGTTGACGTGCCTGTAATGGGTGCTGAGCAAAGGGGTCGGGTTGTTCCCGTTGCATCTTGGGTCAACTCCTGCGGGAGGATGAACCCCCGATGACAACAAAACCGTTTGTGATTCCCAAACGCCTGGTCTGGGACGCCTACCAGCGCGTGAAGGCCAACCAAGGATCGGCTGGGATTGATGCGGTCTCCATCGACGCCTTCGATGAAGAGCGCAACAGCCATCTGTACCGGATTTGGAATCGGCTCTCGTCCGGAAGCTACTTCCCACCGCCGGTGAAGGCGGTGCCGATTCCGAAGAAATCCGGCGGAACGCGGCTATTAGGTGTGCCCACAGTGGGCGATCGCATCGCCCAGACGGCTGCGGCCATGGTGCTGGAGCCCTTACTCGAGCCGGTGTTCCATGCCGACTCCTACGGCTACCGGCCAGGCAAATCGGCGCATGATGCGCTCGCCGTCACCCGCCAGCGCTGCTGGCAGTTCGATTGGGTCTTGGAGTACGACATCCGCGCGCTGTTCGACGAAATCGATCATTCCCTGCTTCTGAAAGCACTGCATCATCACTGCGATGAACGCTGGGTGCTGCTCCATGTGGAGCGCTGGCTCACCGCCCCAATCCAGGGGCCGGACGGCGTGGCGATTCCGCGCACGAAGGGCGTCCCGCAAGGGGGTCCGCTCTCGCCCGTCCTCGCCAATCTGTTCCTGCACTACGCCCTGGATCACTGGCTCGAACGCCACCACCCGGAGATCCCGTTCTGCCGCTACGCCGATGATGGCATTCTCCATTGCAAGACGGAAACCCAAGCCCAGCAGGTGCGCGAGCAACTCGCCGAGCGCCTCAGGGACTGCGGCCTGGAGATGCATCCGCAGAAGACGCGGATCGTGTACTGCAAGGATAGCCGACGAACGCAATCCCACGAGCACATCCAGTTCGACTTCCTTGGCTATACCTTCCGGCCAAGGCGGGTGGCCTCTCGCTATGGGCAGATCTTCACCGGGTTTACCCCGGCAGTGAGCCGACAAGCGATGAAGGCCATGCGTCAGTCGCTGCGGCAACGGCGGGTGTTCAAGCACAGCGAGCTGTCTTTAGACCAGCTTGCGGCGCTGCTCGCCTCCCCGATACGCGGCTGGATGGCGTACTACTGTCGCTTTCGTGGATCGGAGTTCCAAGCGGTCGCCGAATATATCGACCACTCCATCGTTCGTTGGGCCATGCGGAAATACAAACGCTTGCGCGGTCACAAGTGCCGGGCCTTCGCCTGGTTGGATCGCCTCAAGCGCAGGTCGCCGGGATTGTTCGTGCATTGGTGCGGACGCGGCGACTTCGCGGTTGGAACAACAGGAGCCCGGTGAGTTGAGAGGCTCACGCCGGGTTCTGCGAGCGGCTGAGGGGGCAGTTCCCTCGGCCGACTCAACCGCATGTCCCACGGTTTCATGTGGTTATTTTGGGCGGCATGATCTCGAGCTCCCGCTCAGGGTTGAGCGAGACGACCTCGATGGGGTCCCAATTGCGGGTCTTACCACTCCAGCGCTCGGGGTGGGCGTCGCGAGCCGCCTGGTTGAGGGCGTGGCGCTGAGCCCGGATGGCCTGATCCTCACCGCGATGGCGCTCCTCAGGGGTCACGAAACGAATGGCACTATGTCGATGTTCGCAGTTGTACCAAACCACGAAGTCCTGCACCCAACGCTGAGAGGCCTGCAAGCTGTCGAAGCCGTTGACGGGATAGCCTGGGACGTACTTGCAGGTGCGAAACAACGCCTCGGAGTAAGCGTTATCGTTGCTCACCCGTGGACGGCTATAGGACGGGGTGATGTTGAGCGCATGCAGCATTTCCAACAGCGTCGCGCCCTTGAACGGGCTGCCGTTATCGGCATGCAGCACCAGGGGTTGATCGATCAGCTGCTCGGCCAACACGGCGCGTTGGATGACCAGGCTGGCGTGGTGGGCCGACTCGGCGTGGAACGCCTCCCAGCCGACGATCTTGCGGCTGTAGACATCCAGGATCATCACCAGATAAAAGAAGGTTCCCTTCACCGGTCCCGGCAGCCAGGTGCAGTCCCAGGACCAGACCTGATTGGGTGCGCAGGCGTGGAAGGTCGTTGGCCGAGGATGGGAGACGGGGGCCTTGGCCCGGCCGCGATGGGCCAGCTCGCCCTGGCGGCGCAACACCCGATAGAAGCTCGACACCGAGGCGATGTAGCGCTGCTCCTCATCGAGCAGCCGCGCGACGATCTGCTCGGGCGCCAGGCTGGCGAAGTCAGGGCGATGGCAGACCTCCAGGATCGCCCGCTCTTCCTCCGGCGTCAGGGCATTCGCCGGCGATGGGCGCTCGGCGAGCGGGCGCTGGTCCTCGCCCACATCCCCCTCGCGCGTCCAACGCTGGAAGGTCCGAGCACTCAGGCCCAGGATCTCACAGGCGGGTGCCAAACGCGCCTCGTTGGCGCAGGCCTCATCGATCAGCTCAACGGCGTTGCGGCGATCTGTGGCGGTGATCATCACGCCTCGTCCCCCCAGATCACCGCCGCTTAATGGAATGGTCCGCCCCTCCTTGTTTACCCTGAAGGGGTCCGCAACCAGCACCCGATCCGGAGGACTGATTCCATGGCTGAGACGATCATCGGCATCGACCTGGGCAAGCTGAAGTTCCACGTCTGTGTTCTGGATACCAACGGCCACGTCGAGCGCCGTCGCGCCTACTCGCGCAGCGCCGTTCTGCGGTTTCTGGCCAACACCCCAGCGGCGACCGTCGCGATGGAGGCCTGCCCCGGGGCGCATCACCTCGCGCGCAAGGCGGCGAGCTTTGGACACGAGCCCCTGCTGCTGCCGGCGCAGTACGTCAAACCGTATGTGAAATCGCAGAAGAACGACACCGTCGATGCCGAGGCGATCGCCGAGGCGGCCAGTCGTCCGACGGTGCGTGAGCGCGCGGTCGCCATCAAGCCCGAAGAGCGCCAGACCCTGCAGTTGTTGCACCGCCAGCGCAGCGGTTGGATCGGCGAGCGCACCGCACTGGGCAATCGCCTGCGCGCCATGCTGTTGGAGTTCGGCATCGTCCTGCCGAAAAACCTGAACCGGCTGCGCGCCGGCGTGCCCGAGGTGCTCGAAGACGCCGACAACGGCTTGCCAGATCGCCTGCGGACGCTGATCCACGAGCTGTACGCGGATCTCAAGCGCTTGGATGCGCGCATCCAAGCGCTGAATGCAGAGCTGACCGCCTTCGCGCGCGAAGACCCGCTGATGCAGCTTTTGATGACGATTCCCGGGATTGGGCCGATCAACGGCACGGCGCTGCTCGCCGGCATCGGTGATGCCAGCCAGTTCCGCCGCGGCCGGGATCTGGCCGCCTGGCTTGGGTTGGTGCCGCGTCAGCACAGCACCGGCGGCAAGACGCGGCTGCTTGGCATCAGCAAGCATGGCAATCGCCACTTGCGCATGATGCTCATCCATGGCGCCCGCGCGGTGCTGCGGGTGGCCGGCAAGCGGGCCGACGACGACGGGCTGCGCCGCTGGGTCGAGCGGATCACCGCGCGTAAGCACGCCAATGTCGCTGTCGTGGCACTGGCGAACAAACTGGCGCGCATCGTCTGCGCCGTCCTGCAGCGCCGAGAGCCGTTCGCCTCTGCGCAGGTGACTGGCTGATGAAGCGGCCTCCTGAGCAGATCGCCAGCCAAACGGCCGACCCGAGACGGAGGGGAGCACCACAGGGTTCATGTCACCTTAACCAAGCATCCCACCGAGTGACTGCAAGCGCCCCTGAGTGATGGCGGAGACGGTCAAGCGGCCATGCGCGAGCCTGATCAAAAAAACGGCCCCAGACGGAGGTCATCGGCTTATTCAGGAACGTGTGGCGCGGATTTCCATCAAGGCCCGGCGATCCTGCGTGATCGACCAACCCGAGGCCGGATACATTGACGCAGTCTGTTCTCACCATGACACGAGCGGCACTTGCACCACCGGGGCGGACCATACATTTTTTGACAAGGTCAACAGCGCCGCCGTCTCCGCTAGGGCGGCGTTCTTGCGCGTCAGCTCGCGCTCAAGCTCGCGAATGCGTACTCGCTGCGCCTTCGCCGCCTCAGCCTCGCGTCGGCGTTCCTGCTGGGACAGACGGCCCGCCTGTTCGCAGTCACTGCGCCAGGCGGCCAGCTGCTCGGGATACAGCCCACGACGACGACAATACTCGGCGCTCTGCTCGGCGTTCATCGCCGCCGTCTCGAGCACCGCAGCAAAGCGATCCTTGGAGGACCACTGCTCGGCACCCTGGGCGTTGGCAGCGGGCATGCAGTGCCCCTTGGCACGCGCCTCGGCACGCCACTTGTACACGGTGGCGAAGGACAACCCTTCCTGTTCCGCCACCTCCTGTGGACTCAGGCTCTGCGGCGGCAGCAGTTTGGCCACGACAGCGGCGCGGCGTTCTTCGGAATATCGAGGCATGATGTGCTCCTCTCGCCCCCAACGATTCTTAAGAAGGGTAACAGGGGCAGGCGACACTTATCCTGACAGTGAGGGGCGGCTAGGGCCTTCTTTTCCTCTTTGCGCCGATCCTTGAGTGCTTGCTCCAAGGCCGCCTGGTCTTGCCTGATCTGCTCAAGGTGGGTTTGGATTTCTTCGGCCCTACGATACTCGTCGTTCACAAGGCATCCTCGATGAGGTGTTTAGGGGGTGACAGCCATGAGCATCTTTCATGGCCGGTTGGTTGACTCGGTATCCTTTCCGAGATCGCCTCTAATTTCAA
>PWTO01000302.1 GCA_003562815.1 Chromatiaceae bacterium
ACCCGAAAGGTGCGGCCTTCGCCTAGCCAGGCATCGCGAATCTGGCGGTCCGAGACGCCCACGCCCTGAAGCGAGCCAAAGCGCCGCCAGACCTCGGAGCGCACCTGCCCGAGCCGCCGGGCCTGCTCGCGCAGTGCCGCGAGCTTGCCCTTGTTGGGCCGCTTGGCGTGCAGAATGCGCGTCACCTTCATTCGGCGCTGTCCTGATCCGTGTTCAGTGCCTCGTTGAGCTTTTTGCGAACGTTTCGCAATCCGTATAACCGAGACGAAAAGCCGTGCACGATGGTCATTAAGTCCTGCACCATCTCCTGTTCGGGGGATAGCCGCTCTTGGTTGAGCACCAAGAGCTCGCAGCCATGCGTCTTGGCATAATGCTCGAACCACTCGAACCCAAAGCGTGTCAGCCGATCCCTGTGGGCGAGGATCAGGGTGTTGATGCTCCGCTGCCCGATCTCATCCATGAGTGCCAAAAAACGCGTGCGCTTGAAGTTCAAACCGCCGCCCACTTCTTCGACGAACTCGACGTTCGCTAAACCTCTCGCCACGACAAACTCTTCCAGCACGCGACGCTGATTGGCCAGGTCTGGCTTCTGCGCCGTCGATGAGACCCTGCAGTAAGCCACCAGCCGCGTCGGTCTCTCAGGTCCCTGTTGCCATCCGATGAACTCACGCAATTGCGTCTCGGTGTAAAGGCGGCGATTGCTGTCGGTGCGTGCGACCGGAATGAGCCGCCCCTCGCGCTCCCAGCGCTGCAACGTCTTGACCGAAACGCCCAGCCGTTTCGCCGCTTTGCCTGTACTCATGGTGCTTTCCATGAGACAATAGTACACTATCGCGCATTTTTTGCAACACTAGAGTCTAGCTCCTTGGGTGGTGGTTAAGCATGTTCGCGCGACAACCCTCAACCCTATCGTTGATCATGCGGTTGAGACCTGTCAATCTTTCCGGCCATCAAGACCGCCAACCTTCGGCAACGACCAGACAACAAGCACCACCTGAGGATCCGCTATGTCCACGACACCCGAGCAAACGCTCGCCACCCGCTGCGTCCACGCCGGCGAGGCCGCTGACGCCCACGGCAGCCCGCACACGCCGATCTACAGCACCAGCACCTTCGCCTTCCCGTCTACCGCGGCGATCCTTGACGTGGTCGAGGGCCGCGCCAGCGGCAGTCTCTATACCCGCTATGGCCTGAACCCGACCATCCAGGCGCTGGAGGCCAAGCTCGCCGCGATCGAGGGCGCTGAGGCCGCGCTCGCCTTCGCCTCCGGCATGGCCGCCGAGGCAGCGGTGTTCCTGGCCCATGGGCGCGATGGCATCGTCTGCATCGGCGACGCTTACGGCGGCACGCTCGAGCTGCTGGCGGATCAGCTACCGCTGCTCGGCATCCCGACTCACCTCTTGATCGGCGCGGAGCTGGACCAGCTCGACGAACGGCTCGCCAGTCTGTCCGGGAACGCCGGTCGGTTGGTGTTCCTGGAGACGCCGACCAACCCCGCGCTCGAGGTCTTCGACATCGCCGCCATTGCCGAGCAAGCTCATGCCCATGACGCGCGGCTGGTGGTCGATAACACCTTTGCCTCGCCGGTGAACCAGCAGCCGCTCGCGTTCGGCGCCGACCTGGTGGTGCATAGCGCTACCAAATACCTCGGCGGCCACAGCGATCTGACCGCCGGCGCGCTGATGGGCTCGGCCGAGCTGCTCGGCGCGGTCGCGGGCTGGCGCAAGAACCTGGGCACCACGCCAGCGCCCGAGACCGCGGCGCTGCTCGCGCGCAGTCTGCGCACCTTGCCGGTGCGGGTGCAGGCGCAGAACGCCTCGGCGCTGGCGATCGCCGAGGCCATGCAGGCGCATCCGCGGGTCGCGCGCGTGCTGCATCCCGGGCTCGCATCCTTCCCCGGACACGCATTGGCGGCTCGGCAGATGAGCGGCTTCGGCGGCATGCTGACATTGGAGATCGCCGCCGAGGGTGCCGATCCGGCTGCGGCTGCCGCAGCCGTGGTGGATCGGCTCAAGCTGTTCACGCTCGCACCCAGCCTGGGCGGTGTCGAGAGTCTGGTCACCCAGCCCTGCACCACGACCCATCATGGTCTGACACTCGAGGAGCGCCAGCGGCGCGGCATCAGCGATGCGATGATCCGCCTCTCGATCGGGCTCGAGGACCCGGCGGAGCTGATGGCCGACCTGGAGCAGGCGCTCGCTGGTGCCGCCGGGTGAACGGCCAGCGTCGGCAACACCGACAAGCGCTCATCCTCCACGCGGGATCGGGCAACGGGTTGCCTTTGGCTTCGCACTCGAGTTCTACGCAGGTGCGCTCGTCAGTGCGCCGAGATCATCGAGCAGCACATAGAGCGCCGGAATCACCAGCAAGACTAGCACCGTCGCGCTGAGCAGCCCAAACACCACCGAGATCGTCAACGGCTTGATCGCATCGGCCTGGGAGCTGGTCTCGGCGAGCAGCGGCGCCAGACCGGCAATGGTGGTCAGCGAGGAGATGAGGATGGCGCGCAACCGCTGGCGGCTGGCCTGGCCGGCGGCGGCTGCGGCAGAGAGCCCCTGGGCGCGGTTGGCGTTGATGAACTGGATCAGCAGGATAGCATTGTTGACGACGATGCCGGCCAGCGAGGCCGCGCCGATCAGCGACGGCATCGACAGGTAATAGCCCATCAGCACATGGCCCCAGATGGCGCCGATGAAGGCGAGCGGGATCGCCAGCATCACGATCAGCGGCTCGACATAGCCACGGAACTGGAACGACAGGATCACGAAGATGCCGAGCAGGCCGATCAGCAGCCCACGGCGGATCGAGCCGCCGGTCTCGGCGGCATTGGCGACCTGGCCCTCGAACTGCACCTCGACCTGCGGATAGCGGGCTTGGAAGTCGTCCAGCCAACGCGCGCGCAGATCGCTGACGATGGCCTGACCGCTAGCCAGCCGGGCATCGACATCGGCGGCGACCGTCACCGTGCGGCGGCCATCGATGCGGGTGATGCGCGCCCAGTCGCGCTGCTCGCTGACCGTCGCCACCGCGCTGAGCGGCACGCGCTGGCCATCGGCGAGCTGGATGGTCTGATCGGCCAGGTCATCGAGATCATCGCGATCGTCTTTCGCCTGGCGCACTAGGATCTCGATGTCCCAGGCGCCAATGCGCTGGCTGTCGGCGATCTCGCCGAGCCAGGCTGCGCGCAGTTGTGCGGCGACCTCCTCGGCGGTCAGCCCCAGCCCATGGGCGCCCTCGGCGAGCCGGTAGCGGCGTTGTGGCTTGCCGGGGCGCAGATCGTCGATGACGTTGAACACCGCCTCATAGCCCGCCAGCTGCGCACTGGCCTCCAGCGCGGCGGCCTTGAGCGCGTCCAGATCCTCGCCCTGCAGGCGGATCTCGACCGGGATACCCGCCGGGCCGAAGCCAGGCTCCTGGATCAGTAGACGATGGATGCCGGCGATCGGGCCAATGGCCTCGCGCCAGGCCTCGGTCAGCGTATCCAGGCTCAGCGTGCGGCGCTCGGCGGCGAGCAGATCGACGATGACGGTGGCGACATGAGGGCCGGCCTCCTGAGCGCTTGGGTTGTGATTGAAGCGGGTCTGGATGGCCTCGACCAACGGCGCTGCGTCGGGCTGCTGCGGGCTCAGTTCCGCATCGAGTTGGCGCATCGCCGCCTCGACCTGCGCCGCGACTGCCTCGGTGCGCGCCAGCGGGGTGCCCTGCGGCATCAGGATGCGCGCCTCCAGCACATCGCCGTCGATCGACGGCATCGCCTCGCTGCCGATGTGGCCACCGGCGACGAAGCCGACCGAGCCGATCAGCACCAGCAGCACCAGGCCGAGCACCGCATGGCGGGCGCGGATCGCTGCATCGGCAACGCGGCCAACGCGCTCGCGCAAGGCCGCGAAGCCACGCTCGAAGCCGCGCCGCAGCCGCGACTCGGATGCACCCTGCAGGCTGTTGACACTGCCCTTGAGATGATGCGGCAGGATCAGGAAGGCCTCGATCAGGCTCGCCGCCAGCGCCGCGATCAGCACGATCGGTAGCACCTGCAGCACCGCGCCCAGCTCGCCGGCGAGGAATGACAGCGGCAGGAACACCGAGATCGTGGTCAGGAACGATGACAGCACGCCGGGCAGCACCTCGCGGGTGCCAGTGACGACGGTGTCGAGCGAGGAGGGTTGGGCATTCCGTTGAGCACCCGCCCGCGCGGCAATGTTGTCGGTAATGACGATGGCATCATCCATCACAATGCCGATCGCCATCAGCAGCGCCACCAGCGTGATCATGTTCAGCGACAACCCGCTCAGGGCCATCACCACAAAGGCCCCAGCGAAGGCTGCCGGCAGCCCGAGCACCGCCCAGAGCGCCAGGCGCGGGCGGAAGAACAGACTCATCACCAACACCACCAGCAGCAGCCCCATCAAGCCGTTGCTGACCAGCATGCGCAGCCGATCGCGCACGATGCTGGTCATATCCTGGGTCAGGGTCAGTTGCATGCCGGTGCCGAACCGCACCTGCTCCTCGGCGACCAGTGCTTCGAGCGCCGAGAACACCCGCAGCGCATCGTCGCGCAGTCCCTTGCTGACCTCGAGCACCAGCGCGCGCTCGCCGTTGAAGTGGATCTGTTCCTCGGCGCGCTCGCCGACCTGCGTCAACTTGGCGAGTTGGCCCAGGGTCAGCTCGCCGCCCTCGGCATCCGCCACCACCACCAGATCCGCCAACGCGCGCAGCGAGCGGCGTTGATCGGTGAAGCGCAGCAACAGCTCACGGTCATTCCCTTCCAGGATGCCGAGCGGTAGGTCGATGTTCTGGCGGGCGATCAGCTGCGCCAGCGCGCGCGCCGAGAGTCCGTGCTGGGCGAGCACGTCGCGCGGCACCTCCACCTGCCACTGGCGTTGCGACAGGCCTTGGATTTGCACCTCGGCGACACCGGGCAGGCGCAGGATGCGGTCTTCGAGACGGCGCGCGACCTCCTCGAGCTGCGCCAGCGGCAGTGCGCCGCTGATCGCGACCGCCGCGACCAGATCGCTCTGATGCAGCGAGCGCACGATCGGCGTCTCGGCGCGCGCCGGCAGATGGCGGATGGCGCGCACAGCGGTATCGATGTCGCTGCGAAAGCGCAGTGCGTCGCCGCCCGGCTGCATGGTCGCGGTGGCGTTGGCGAGGTTGTCCTGGGCGACGCAGATGAGTTCATCGAGATCGTCGACCGCCTTGAGCGCATCGCGCAGGCGCCGGCAGATGGCCTCCTCGACATCGGCGGCGCTGGCGCCGCGGTATTCGACCTCGATGCCGACCTCGGTCGGGCGGTAGTCGGGGAAGGT
>PWTO01000018.1 GCA_003562815.1 Chromatiaceae bacterium
CCGTTCTCGGTATACAGGCTGTCGGGCTTGCGCTCGGCATAGACCTTGATCCGGCGCCGTTCGATTTCCTTGATCTCCTTGAGCAACGCCAGATCGATGCCGCCCTCGTCGAGGATCACGCCGTTGGAATCGGAACAGGCGATGACCTTGCCGCCGAGTTCTTGGAGCTTCTCGATGGCGTGGATGGCGACATTGCCGGAACCGGAGACGACGCAGGTCTTGCCGTCAAGCGAGTCGGCGCGCACCTTCAGCATCTCTTCGAGGAAGAACACCACCCCGTAGCCGGTCGCCTCGGTGCGCGCGCGGCTGCCGCCCCAGTCCAAGCCCTTGCCGGTCAGCACGCCGGATTCATAGCGGTTGGTGATGCGTTTGTATTGACCAAACAGGTAACCGATCTCGCGCTGTCCGACGCCGATATCGCCGGCCGGGACATCGGTGTTCTCGCCGAGATGACGGTACAGCTCGGTCATCAGGCTCTGGCAGAAACGCATGATCTCGCTATCGGAACGGCCCTTGGGATCGAAATCGCTGCCGCCCTTGCCGCCGCCGATCGGTAGGTTGGTCAAGGCGTTCTTGAAGATCTGCTCGAAGCCAAGAAACTTGATGATGCTGAGGTAAACCGAGGGGTGAAACCGCATCCCGCCCTTGTAGGGGCCGAGCGTACTGTTGAACTCGACGCGAAAGGCGCGGTTGATGTGGATGCGGCCCTGATCATCCTGCCAGGGCACGCGGAAGATGAGCTGGCGCTCCGGTTCGCAGATGCGCTGGATGATCTTGTAGTCGGCGAACTCCGGGTATTTCACCAGCACTGGGCCTAGCGACTCGAGCACCTCGCGCACCGCTTGGTGGAACTCGGTCTCACCGGGGTTGCGGTGCAGGACATCCTGATAAATGGGTTCGAGTTTTTCGTCTAGACCTACGGCCATGGTGTCTACCTCCTAAAGACGTCGAAGCGAGCTGAGCCGGGGCGCTGGATCAAGCCCCGATAGGCGTTCATAATGCATGATTTTCACCGTTCAGGGTGCCGATGCCCCTGCTTGAGCCTTAGGGACAGTGTGGATGAGCGCGAAAACAGTCTGTATTCTCGGCGGTACCGGTTTTGTGGGGCAACACCTGCTCAGCCGTCTCGGTCGGGCCGGCTGGCATTGCCTGGTACCGACGCGGCGGCCGCATCGCCACCGCGATCTGAAGCTGCTCCAACAGCTGACCCTAGAGCCGGTCACGGCCTTGGATCGGGTCACGCTCGATGAACTCCTGCCGGGCTGCACGGCGGTCGTGAACCTGATCGGCCTCCTCAACGAGGACGGCCGCTCGACCTTCGAGCGGGTGCATGTGGAGCTGGTGCGCGAGCTGACCGCAGCGGCCGCTGCCGCCGGCGTGCCACGCTTGATCCAGATGAGCGCTTTGAACGCCGACGCCGAGCGCGGCGCCAGCGCCTATCTGCGCTCCAAGGGCGCGGGCGAGGCGCTGGCGCATCGGGCCGAGGGTTTGCAGGTCACCAGCGTGCGCCCATCGGTGATCTTCGGTCGCGGCGATAGCTTCTTCAATCGCTTCGCGTCCTTGTTGGAGCTGGCGCCGGGGGTCTTCCCGCTGGCCTGCCCGCAGGCGCGCTTCGCCCCGGTGTGGGTCGGCGATGTCTGCGAGGCCATCGCGCGCGCGTTGGAGGACCCGAAAACCATCGGCCAGCGTTACGACCTCTGTGGCCCGCGGGTGTTCAGTCTCGAGGAATTGGTGGAACAGACCGCGCATTGGATCGGTCGGCGGCGTCTGCTGATCGGCCTCAACGATCGCGCCTCGCGCTGGCAGGCCCAGCTGTTCGAGCGCCTGCCCGGCAAGCCGTTCACGATGGACAATTACCACTCGATGCAGATTCCGAGCACCTGCGGCAAGCACGCTGGGCTGCTCGAGCTGGGTATCCATCCGAGCGACATCGAGACCATCGTGCCGACCTATCTGCGCTGAGGCTGAGGCGCGCTCCGGCGCGCTTGGGCGCGCACGGCGGCGCCCGCACTCAGAGCCGGTCACGCAGATCGCGGACCGCGAAGCCGCTGAGCGCGAGGTCGTCGAGCCCACTCGCGAGTCCCAGCACCTGGAAGCGCTCGCCCATCAGGCTCGGCAACAGCAACTGCTTGGCGCCGGCGGTCAGCGCCAGCATCGCCATCGGATCCTGGGCGCCGGCCTCGGCGATCAGAGCATCGATGCCGCAACCGATGAGGAAGTTGGCTTGGGTGGTATAGCCGGCGAGCCGCAGCCCGGCGGCATGGCCGGCCGCCGCCAGGGCGCTGAAATCGACATGCGCGGTGATGTCCTGCAGGCCGAGATCGCGATAGGGGTCGCTGTGCGCGCGATGGCGACTGTGACACATCAGGGTGCCCTGGTTGCGCTCATCGAGGTAGAACTCGGCACGCGGGTAGCCGTAGTCGATCGCCAGCAGCAGGCCGGCGGCGAGCCGGGCGCTCAGGGCCTGGACCCAGGGCGCGAGCCGCAGGTTGACCTCGGAGCGATAGCCCGGCTGGGTGGCGACACCGGCGGCGTGCAGCGCGGCGACGGCCGCGCGCAGTGCCGGCGCGGCGGGTTCTGCGAGCACTTCGATGAAACGCTCGCCCTCGCGGCCGACGCAGATCTCCTGGACCTGGCCGTGCGCGCCGATCTGGAAACGATGCACTGGCATCGCGTCCAGCACCTCGTTGGCGAGGATGACGCCCTGGAACGATGCCGGCAGGCGTTCGAGCCAGTGGCAACGCGCGAACAACTCGGGCACGCGTTCGCTGAGGGTGCGCCGTTGCTGCGCGGCCAGATCCGGGCTCGGCTCGAGGATCAGATAGCGCCCTGGCAGCGGTCCGTCTGCGGCCAGGGCGGTCAGGATCTCGGCGGCGAGGGCGCCGCTGCCGGCGCCGAATTCGAGCAAGTCGCCGCCGTTGGCGGTGCTGGATTCGAGGGCGCGCAAGCCCTCGCGGCAGGCGACGGCGAGCGCGCGCCCGAACAGCGGCGAGATCTCCGGGGCGGTGACAAAATCACCCGTCGCCCCCAGCTTCGGGGCGCCGGCGACGTAATAGCCGAGCCCCGGCGCGTAGAGCGCCAGGTCCATGAAACGGTCGAACGCCAGCCGACCGCCGGCGGCGTCGATCTCGCGGCGGATCAGGGCTTCGAGGGCCGCGCGTTGGGCGTGGGCCGGATCGGAAACGTCCATCATCATCTCAAGACAGCCATCGTCACTCATTTACGGGACACCGCCGGAGACGCCTTATGAGCGCTCAAACGAGTTCGCCCTCAACCACCCCGACATCCGCCTCGCTCAGCGGCAAGGTCGCGCTGATCACCGGCGCGGCGCAGCGTATCGGCGCGTGCATTGCACGCCTGTTGCACGCCGAGGGCGCCGATCTGGCGCTGCACTACTATCGCTCGCGCGAGGCCGCCGAAGCCTTGCAGCAGGAGCTGCAGGCGCGGCGCCAAGGCTCGGTGCAGTTGGTGCAAGCGAATCTCTGCGACATCGCGCGCCTGCCGGCCCTGCTCGACGAGGTCGAAGCCTATCATGGGCGCCTGGATCTGCTGGTCAACAATGCCTCCAGCTTCTACCCGACGCCGCTTGACGACGCCACCGAGGCGCACTGGGACGAGTTGCTGGGCGCCAATCTCAAGGGGCCCTTCTTCCTCACCCGCGCCGCTGCCCGGCTGCTGCGCGCGAGCCACGGGGCGGTGGTCAATCTGGTCGATATCCACGCCCAGCGCCCGCTCGAGGGGCATCCGATCTATTCCATTGCCAAGGCCGGCAATGCGATGATGGTCAAGACCCTGGCGCGCGAACTCGGCCCCGAGGTGCGGGTCAACGGCATCTCGCCGGGCGCCATCCTGTGGCCGGAGCAGGGGCTGTCGGACACCGCCAAGGATGAGATCCTTGGGCGCACGGCGCTCGCCCGCGCGGGCTCGCCGGACGATATCGCGCGTACCTTGCTGTTCCTGGCGCGCGACGCCGATTACATCACCGGCCAGATCATCGCCGTCGATGGTGGTCGCACCTTGCAGCAGTGAGCGCCACCTGCATTCCGTATGCCGTCTCCCGCCGTATCCATCAACCACTCAGGTATCCGATGACTGAAGAGAACAAAGCCATCCTTCATCAAGGCGCCGAGCGCAGCTCGCCGTATCCGGTCAGCCGCTTAGCGCCGGCGTTCCAAGCGCCCGCGCTGGCCGAGGAGATCGAGCGCGCCGAGTCCATGCTCAGCGCGCGCACCAGCGCCAAGCTGCGCGTCATCGCCGATCAGATCAAAGCCCTGCAGGCCGAGGCGCGCAAGGCTCTCGACGAGGCGCGCGACGAGCAGGCGCTGACCCATGCCGAGTGCGCCTTCAAGCGCCTGCCGGGCAAGATCTACCATCTCTATCGAAAGCCCGATGGCGCGCGCTATTTCTCGATGCTCTCGCCCGAGGATTGGCGTCACGCGCCGCCGCATCCCTATGTCGCCTCCTATCGGCTCGAGGCGGACTACTCCTGGACCGCGCTCGAGGATCTGGAACAATCCGACGATACGGGCGATCTGGTACAGCAGTTGTTGCGCATCGATGGCTTGGCCGGTCGTTAGTCCGGCCTCGTCAGTCCGGCGCTATCAGGCCAGGCTCATCAGGACAGCCCCATCAGGCCGATCAGCTCCTCGCTGCGCATCACATGGCAGTAGATCATGTTGATGATCGCCAGCTCTTGCTCGTGCAGCGCCTCGGTGCCCGCCGCGCAGCAGTCCTCGAGCAGGATCACCTGGAAGCTCTCGTCGGCGAGGCTGCGCACCGTCGAGGAGACGCATTGATCGGTGTAGATGCCGGTCACGATCAGGGTGCGGATGCCCATGTTGTTCAGTAGCAGGCGCAGGTTGGTGCCGGTCAGCGCGCTGTCGGTGGTCTTGGTGACGACGATCTCGCCCGGTGCCGGCGCCAGCTCCGGGATGATCTGTGAGCCGGGGCTGTCCTTGGGCATCAGCAGGTTGTTCCAGCCCGGCATCTTCTGGCTCAGCGAGCGATCGCGGCCGTCCTGAAGCTGGCAGGCGATGCGGGCATGGATGACGTCCAGACCGTGCGCGCGAAAGCGCTGTTGCAGGGCTTGCAGACGGGGGATCACCGTGCCGCGCATGCGCTCGTGAAACGGCGCCCAGCGTGCGCGCTCGCGCGGGTCTTCATGCAGTTCCATGCCATAGTTTTGGACATCGATGCAGAGCAGGGCGGTTGCGGCATGGTCGAGGATTGGGTCTTCAGGCTCAGGGGCACCTTGGTAGTAAA
>PWTO01000297.1 GCA_003562815.1 Chromatiaceae bacterium
GCACTGGTCCAGCGCGCCCAATCGCCGACCTCATGGCGCGGTAGCCGATAAACCTCAAAGGTCTGGAGGCCGGCATCCAGGGTCATCAGCTTCAGCTGCACCTGATCCCCTAGTTGGGATGTTGACGCAACGCAAGGCGACTCGGCAACCGCACCTTGGGGAGATGTAACGCCGACGCTGAGGATGAGCGTGAATAGCATGCCGCGTCCCGAACATCTTATTCGGCGGGTATATTGATTGGTAGCGCACCTTGGGTTGCAGGGCGTGCCCCTATCGCTGATCTTGCCGGATTTCATGACCTCTTCTCCGTATAGAGCAGCATGTGCACGGCTCAGAAGGCATTCTACTCTAGCGAAGATCGCCTTGGTCCTGCAAGACCGAGAACAGCGCCGGACTTCCGACTACAATCGGAATCGGCGATCCTCAAGGTCGGCGCGAGCACGCTGCATGGAAGCCTAAATGTCGCCGTGATCGGCGCGCGGACGATTGAGGATCAGGTGAAGAGATTGCGACCCTTTACCCGCAAGACAGCGCGGAGACAAAGATGCCCGAAGACCAACCCCGCCACGGCCGCACCGGCCAAACCATCGATGGCAGCAAGCTCGATCGCGTCGTCGCCAGCGCCCGCCGCGCGATGGACGAGCGCGCCGCCGGTTATCGCGAGCAGGCGCTCAAGCTCTACCCTTGGGTGTGCGGACGCTGCGCACGGGAATTCGACCGCAGTAACCTGCGCGAGCTGACCGTGCATCATAAGGATATGGATCACGACAACAACCCGCCCGACGGCAGCAATTGGGAACTGCTCTGCCTCTATTGTCACGACAACGAGCATCAGAAGTACGAAGAGCATCTGGCCGCTGTCGCCGCCGGGCGCGATACCAGCGCCACCGGTGGACGCGCCGCCGCGCCCAGTACCCACAATCCGTTTGCCGGGCTCGCCGATCTGCTGAAGAAAGACTGACGATGCAGCGTTAGCCGCAGCTCAGGGCAGAGCGCCCGCCTCGCGGACGATGAGATCGAAGACCACGGACGGGCTCTCCTCGTGCCCGAGATGGCCAAGCCCTGGGAGCCGCCGCAGCCGCGCCGCCGGAAGCAACCGCTGCGCGCGCTCGGCCTCGCTCGGTGGCACCATGCGATCCTCCTCGAAGCCCACCAACACCAGCGTCGATCGCAGCCGTGGCAGTTCGCGCACCAGGGGCTCAAGATCCCAGTTGGCCATCATGTTGAGTGCTGCGGCCAGATGCCCAGGGTAGGCAATCAGCAGCCGATACAGGGCGACGCCCTCTGGGCTCAGGCGCGAGCCGGTGCCATCGACCATGCGCTTGACACTGCGCGGGTCTTTGCGCGCGCCCTGGGCGAAGAAGCGCGGCACGATTGAGCTGCGAGCGAAGAGCTTGGCCGCCGGCGAGAACCATTTGCCGGCGAATCCGCGCAAGGGCAGCAAGGCCCCGCTGAGGCTGATCAATACCCTAGGCTGGATGCAGCCATCGAGGCACAGGCGCACCAAGATCGCCGCCCCGGCCGAATGGCCGACGACGATCTCGGGCGCGAAGCCGAGCTGCTTGGTCAAGGCACCCACGGCCGCAGCCATGCCCGGCAATGACAACTGCTTCGGCGCCGGCGCCGAGGTGAAGCCATGCCCGGGAAGGTCGAGCGCGAGCACCTGATACCGCTCGGCGAGCAAGGGCAACAGCCCGCCCCAGGAGTGCGAGGCCGCGCCGGTGCCGTGGATCAGCAGCAATGGCGGGCCGCTGCCGGCCTCCTGGATGTGCCAACGCAGCCCGCCGGCCTCGACAAAGCGGCTGTGGTCGCGATTCGGCCAACTGTGCCCGTCGCGTTCCCAGACCGGCCTGTCGTTCATCACCGAGGTGGAGGTCATCAGTGCTCAACCTGCGGCGGCGTGCGCATCAACTGACCGCCTGCACCGCGCCGGAAAGCGCGCGCGCATCGGCATGCGGGAGCGGCAGATAGACCGCGCCCATTTCGCGCGCCAGCAGCTCGGCATCCGGGCGCGGGCGGGGCGACATATCCACCACCAACGCTTTCAGCTCGGCGACGCGGAAGGCGCGCGCCGAGACCTGCGCATCCTCGGTCGCCTGCGCACGGCCACCGATGCCGTCGCGATTCACATTCGCACGGCCATCGGTGAGCAGGATCACCACCGCCGTGCCACCGCGTCGGGTGACCCCATCGGCGAGCGCCAGCGCGGCATCGATACCGGAGGCCAACGGCGTGCCGCCGCCGCCGGGCAGACTGGCCAGGCCGCGCTTGGCGCGCACCAGCGAGCGTGTCGGCGGCAGCAGGATCTCGGCACGCGGTCCACGGAAGGCGATCATCGCCACGCGATCGCGGCGCACATAACAGTCGGCCAGCAGCAGTTCGACCGCGCCCTTGGCTTCGGCGAGCCGATGCAGCGCCGCCGAGCCGGAGGCATCGACGACGAAGATGGTGGTGGTCTCCGAGCGCTGGCGATAGCGAGTGATGCGAAAATCATCGCGCCGCACCTCGACCAGCACCTCGGACGCACCGCCCTTCTCGGCGCGCTCTTGACGGCGCAACCGCTGCCAGGGCGCCGCGACCCGCAGCGTATCGATCACGTTCAGCCGCGCACCGGCGCCGGGCTCGCCACGGCGGGTACCGGCCGGTCGGCCACGCAGTGAACCACTCTGGATGGCGCCCGACTTGCCGCTTGATTTCGAGCGTTGGCGCATCGCGCCCATCTGCAGCATCGCCAGCAGGTTCGGCGGAATCGCCGCCTGCGCGGCTTCCAACACCTGCTCCTCGAGCGGCTTGTCGATCTCCTGCTGCGGCGTCTGGTCCTGATCCTGCTGCTCGTCCTGATTGTCTTCCGGCGGTGGCGGCGGCTCCTCGGCCTGTTGCTCCTCGTCCGGCTGCTCGGGCATCGGGATGCGCGTCGCGCGTGGCGCCAGCACCAAGCGGGCGGCTGCACTGACATCGGCGGACTCGACCCGCTCGCGCCCGGCCAGCGCGGCGGAGGCCCGCGCCACCCGGAAGGCCGCGAGCGACGAGCGCAGCGAATCGACACCGAGCGCCAAGGCCGTGCCGCAGAGCATCTCGATGGCCTCGTCGTCGATCTCGATCTCGCTGAGCCGATGCCGTGCCGACCGGATCTGGCTCGGGTCGAAATCTGCTGCGAGGGCCTCGCGGTAGCGGATATCACCGAGATCGAGCAGGAAGGCGAAGCGATCGAGCAGCGTATGCGGCACCTGTTCTTCGTCGTTCGCGCCCTCGTCGAGCGCCACCACACCCACCCGCGCCGAGGTGCGCGCGGTGATCCCGTCGCGCTCGACTTGGATCTCGCCGTTATCGAGCGCCGCGCTCAGATAGGCCGCCGTCGAGCGGCCGACGCGTTCGGCCATCGCCAACTGCACCACGCCGCCGTCGGCCTCGGCCAACAGCCCGCGCTCGGCCACTGGCCGCCCGGCGTGCAAGGTCGCGGCCAGATCGAGCCCGCCGAGCAGACGCCCGTCGGCGATATGCAGCGGGATGCGCCGAAACGGCAGCTCCGGCGGCAACAGCTCGCGCAGCAGCTCCATCCAGAGTTCCCGCACCGGCCCCGGCAGCGCCCGCACCGAGATGCCGCCACTGCCGACCGGATCGACCGCAAACAGCGCTGCGGCGAGACAGGCATCGTCCCAGCGCGCACTGTGATCGGGCAGCGAGGGCGAGGTCTCGTCGCTCATTCGCCGAACAGCTCTTCGATGGCACGCTCGACGCGGGTGGTGGAGCCGGCATCGTCGAGCACATTGCGCCGCAGGCGGTGGCGCAGCGCCGGTGGCGCGACCCGCTTCAGATGCTCATCGGTCACGCTGTCGTCGCCCTCGAGCGCGGCGAAGGCACGCGCGGCCCGGATCAGCGTCAGCTCGCCGCGCAGGCCATCGGTGCCAAGCTTCATGCAGAGTTCAGAGGCGCGCTCGAGCGCTGCGTCCGGCACCTCGACATTCGGCAGTCGTTCTTTTGCATTCATGATCTGGCGCCGCACCTTGGCGTCCTTGCGCTTGTATTTTTCGATGAAGGCCGGCGGATCGCGCTCGAACTCATCGCGCAGGCGCACCACCTGCACCCGGGATTTGAGATCCTGCGGGGTGCTGATCTCGACCGAGAGGCCGAACCGATCGAGCAACTGCGGGCGCAGCTCACCCTCTTCCGGGTTACCGCTGCCGACCAGCACGAACTTGGCCGGATGGCGCACGCTCAGGCCTTCGCGCTCGACCACATTCTCGCCACTGGCGGCGACATCGAGCAGCGAATCGACCAGATGGTCTTCGAGCAGGTTGACCTCGTCGATATAGAGAAAACCGCGGTGCGCGCGCGCTAGCAAACCCGGCTCGAACGCCTTCTCGCCGCGCGTCAGGGCCTTTTCCAGGTCCAGCGCGCCGATCACGCGATCCTCGGTGGCTCCGAGCGGCAGATCGACCACCGGCACCTGCGTCTTGCGCACCTTGACCTTGCCATTGGCTTTACGCCCCCGGCACTGCTCGCAGAGTCCCGATTCCGGGGCATCCGGGTCACAGTTGTAGATGCAGCGATCGATCACGCGCATGGTCGGCAGCAGGGCTGCGAGCGCGCGAATCGCCGTCGATTTACCCGTACCGCGATCGCCGAACGCGAGCACGCCACCGATACTCTGATCCGTTGCCGCGATCAGGATCGCGAGCTTCATCTCCTCTTGGGCGACAATGGCGGAAAAGGGGAAGGCAAGCGGCATAGTTGTTTGAACCTAATTGGGTGGGCCTGATAGATGGCCCTGGTCAGTAGCTGGTCTCGCGCGAACGCGAGTGCCGCAAGACCCTAGCGTCGGGGATTCTTGTCGGTCAAGCCGAACCGTTCGTTTGCTTGCGCTGGCTCAGCGCGGCATCGTGTGCGGCATCTTACAGCGAGCGCATGCGCCGCTGCCAACGAACAACGAACCTCTTGCACTGGAGCGAGCGCCAAGTGCCGCCAAATGATGGATTCTAGGATCGACGCCGAGACCGACGCTGGCAGCCGCCAACATGAACCCTGCGACCTGAGCCAACTGATCGAGCGACGGCGTGCGCTCGGCGATGTCGGTGCGCTGCGGATTGGCGAGCGGCGTTGGTCCTATGCCGAGCTTGCGACGCTCATCGAGCAACGCGCAAGCGCGCTGACCCAGGCCGGTGTGTCGGCCGGTGAACTGGTGCTCTGCCCAACCACGCCGGTGCTCGATTCGCTGCTGAATCAATGGGCACTGGCTCGGCTCGGGGTGGCGATGCTGCCCA
>PWTO01000240.1 GCA_003562815.1 Chromatiaceae bacterium
CCCTCTCGATCGCCGATTTTGCCGCGCTCGCCAATGCCCCGCATGCTTGCATTGACGAGCAAATACCCTGACATTGAGCAACGTTTTGCAGTGAGCCGACGCGAGGCGTCAAGAGAGGAGCCGCCGATGAGCAATGAGGTTTACGACACCGAGCAACCAGATGATCGCAGCCCCGAGCGGGACGAGGTCAAACTCGCGCGCGCCCGGGATTTACTGCCGTCGCTGATCCATCTGCTGCCGGTGGCCTCGCGGCCGTTCTTTCCGGGTCAGGCCGTGCCGCTGCTGATGGATGCCGAGCACTGGTTGCCGACCATGAAGGCGGTCGGCGAGACCGAGCACAAGATCCTCGGCGTGGTGTTGGTCGATAGCGAGACCTCCGAGCAGGCGCGCAGCGCCGACTTCAAGCCGGTCGGCACCGCCTGCCGCGTGCATCGGGTCCATTCCGAGGAAGGCAAGCTACAGGTGCTGGTCGAATGCCTGCAGCGTTTCCACATCGAGCGCTTCGTCAGCCGCAAGCGTCCGTTCTCGGCGCGCGTCGATTACCTGCCGGAGCCCGCACCGGAGCCGGCGGATCAGGTCAAGGCCTACGCGATGGCGGTGATCAACACCATCAAGGAGCTGCTGCCGCTGAATCCGCTCTACGTCGAGGAATTGCGCATGTTCCTCGACCGCTTTGGCCCCGATGATCCCTCGCACCTCGCCGACTTCGCCGCCAGCCTGACCACCTCGAGCAAGGCGCAGCTGCAGGAGGTGCTCGAGGCCGTGCCGCTGATGAAGCGCATGGAGAAGGTGCTGGTGCTGCTCAACAACGAACTCGAGCTGGCCAAGGCCCAGCACTCGATCCGCCAATCGGTCGAAGAGCGCATGCAGAAGCAGCAGCGCGAGTTCTTCCTCAAGGAGCAGCTCAAGGCGATCCAGAAGGAACTCGGCATCGCCAAGGATGACCGCACCGCCGAGGTGGACAAGTTCAAGCAGCGCCTGGAGAAGCTGACGCTGACCGAGGAGTCCCAAAAGCGCGTCGACGAGGAGATGGACAAGCTCTCGATGCTCGAGACCGGCTCGCCCGAGTATTCGGTCACGCGCAATTATTTGGACTGGATCACCCTGCTCCCGTGGGGCAAGCATTCCAAGGACAAGCTCGACCTCAAGCGGGCGCGACGGGTGCTGGATCGCGATCACTATGGCCTTGACGACGTCAAGAATCGCATCCTCGAGTTCCTCGCCGTCGGCATCCACAAGAGCGAGATCGCCGGCTCGATCATCCTCTTGGTCGGCCCGCCCGGCGTCGGCAAGACCTCGATCGGACGTTCGATCGCCGATACCCTCGGGCGGCGCTTCTATCGCTTCTCGGTCGGCGGTATCCGCGACGAGGCCGAGATCAAGGGTCATCGGCGCACCTATATCGGCGCCATGCCCGGCAAGTTCCTGCAGGCGATGAAGGATGCCGGTACCGCCAACCCGGTGATCATGCTCGATGAGATCGACAAGATCGGCGCCAGCTACCACGGGGATCCGGCCTCGGCGCTGCTCGAGGTGCTCGACCCGGAGCAGAATGTCGATTTTCTCGATCATTACCTGGATCTACGCTTCGATCTCTCGAAGGTGCTGTTCGTCTGCACCGCGAACCAGACCGACCACATCCCCGGTCCGCTGCTCGACCGCATGGAGGTGATCCAGCTCTCCGGCTATATCGCCGATGAAAAGCTGGCGATAGCGAAGAAATATCTGCTGCCGCGGCAGATCGACCGCGCCGGGCTACCGAAGAACACGGTCAAGCTCAAGACCAAGACCCTGCGCGCGTTGATCGAGGGCTATGCGCGGGATGCCGGGGTGCGTCGGCTGGAAAAGCAGCTCGGCAAGATCGTGCGCAAGGTGGCAGTGAAGATGCTCGAGGGGGCCGAGACGCCGATCGAGGTCAACACGGAGACGCTGAAGGATTATCTCGGCAGTCCGGTGTTTCGCGATGAGCGCAAGCTCTCTGGCCCCGGCGTGGTCACCGGCCTGGCCTGGACCGCGATGGGCGGTGCGACGCTCAGCATCGAGGCCGTGCGCACCCATGAATACACGCGCGGCTTCAAGCTCACCGGCCAGCTCGGCGATGTGATGAAAGAATCGGCCGGCATCGCCTACGGCTACATCCTCAGTCAGGCCGCCAACTTTGACATAGAGCCGGCGTATTTTGAAAAAGCCTTCATCCATCTGCATGTGCCGGCGGGTGCAACGCCGAAGGATGGCCCCTCGGCCGGCATCACCATGGCCTCGGCGCTGCTCTCGCTCGCACGCAACAAGCCGGTGCGCCGCATCGCGATGACCGGCGAGCTGACGCTGACCGGCGAGGTGTTCCCGATCGGCGGTGTGCGCGAGAAGCTGATCGCCTCGCGCCGCGCCGGCATCAAGGAGATCCTGCTGCCGGAGGACAACCGCGGCGAGTTCGACGAGGTGCCCGAGCACGTCAAGAAAGGATTGACGGTGCACTTTGTCAGCCGCTTCGAGGATGTGGCCGCGCTGTTGTTCGCGGGCAAGGCCGGATAGGATCGTGATGGGCCGTGCGGCTGGTGGCGATCAGCCGGGCCGGCTTGCATCGGCGAGCAGCACGGCTGGAATCTCAGCCACATGATGGAAGAGGATATCCGGCCCCCGCGCCCGGAGCGCTTGCTCATGGTTATAGCCCCAGGTTACCGCGCCAGCGGCCATCCCGGCGCGACGGGCGGCGATCATATCGCGCACCTCATCGCCGATGTAGAGCGCGCGCTTGGGCGACACGCCGAGACGACGGCACAGCCTCGCTAGCCGCCGTTGCTTGCCGCCAAGCCCAATGCCGCACTCGAAGGCATCGATCCGCGCGCTCAGGTCCGGGCCGAGCACGCGCCTGATATTGTCAGCGGTATTGGAGCTGGCGATGGCCAGTCGCAGCGGGCTGTCGGCAAGCTGGCGGAGCATCCCATCGACGCCCGCGAAGCAGTCGATGCGCTCGATGTCTCGCGCCATCCGCCGACGCAGGTCGCGCGCGATCCAGGGCCGTTTCCAGCGTGCCACTTGCAGCTCGCGAAAGAGCGCGGGCGCGCTCATCTGACGTAAGCGGGTCTGGTCGGCGGCAGCGACCGCGCGAAAGTCCCAGACCCGCGCAACCTCGTTGAGTTCGGAGGCGAACCAGTGGAAGCTATCGGCGAGGGTACCGTCGAAGTCGAAGATCGCCAGCGCGAAATGCTGCGATCCGGCGCCAGCGGCCTCACCGCTGTCCCCTGTCATAAGCGTCGCAAGGCGCTTTAATGGCTCGCTCGCGTGTGCGGCCAAGGCCGAAAGTGCTATACTCAATCGTTTAGATTTTTTCATTTTCTAGCCTGCCTGGACAGGGTGTACTTTATGACAAAAAAGCGTCTTTGGCGTCGAATTGGTTTATTCACGCTCATCGCCGTGCTGCTGTTGCTGGCGATCGCCTTGCCGATTCTTGCGTTATTTTATGCCGATGTAGTTGTTGAAATTTGGTGGTATCAATCGCTTGGATTAGGCTTTTATTTTTGGCAGCGGTTACTCTACAGTTATGTTGTCTTCACCGTGTTTACGGGATTCTTCTTCTTTTTCTTTTATTTCAATTTTCGAATGGCGGCCCGCTATATGCGGATCAAGCCGCTGGGTCCGACAAAGTTCCTGTTGCGACTCAGGCGCAAGACAAAAAATAGGAAACCGAAGAGTGAGCCGAAGCCTGAGCTAGAAGCCGAAAAGAAGCGCAATCACTCCAGCCTGCTGCACGGGTTGATCTTTGGTTTGCATAAATTATCGATTCTGGTCTCCCTGGCTCTTGCTGTCGTGCTTGCTTATCCGCTGTATCGCCGTTGGGAAGACACGCTATTATTCATCTTTGCGCCGCGCGCCGGTATCGTCGATCCGGTCTACGGTCACGATATCAGCTATTACCTGTTCGCGTTGCCGCTGTTTCGCACCATGCTGCTTGAGGTGTTTCTTGCCCTGGATATCCTCCTGCTGATACTCGGCATCATTTATTACTTACAGCTCAAGGCACTGAAAAAGCGTGATTTGAATATAGCGGTTGGCGCAAAGCTACACCTCAGTGTCATTTTAGGATTGATGTTTTGTGTCGGCATCACGGAGTTGATGTTCCAGCGCCACATGCTGCTTTATACCGACAGCCACAAGCCGCTCTTTTTTGGACCCGGCTACACGGAAATGAACATCGTGCTACCGCTGATCTGGTCGGCAATGATCATGCTGGCCGCACTTGGCATCAGCGGCATTTGGTATCTCAATAAAAAACGTGGCTTATCGCTGGTAGCGATATTCGCGACGCTGCTCGCCATAACGATCGGCCTGCGTTACTGGGACGCCATCCCCGAAGCGGTGCAGGACTATCTGGTGGAACCGGATGAGCTTGCGCGGCAGGAGCCTTACATTCGCAACAATATTGACGCGACACTCGATGCATTCGACCTCGCTCAAGTTGAAACTCGACCTTATCTGATTCCGGTCGCTGATGCCGATAGCGATTCCGAAAACACTGACCCCAAAGACATCGACAAAGCCAGTCTGCGTAATATTCCGGTGTGGGATCGCGAAGTGCTGATCGATGTGTATCGGGAAATGCAGGAAATTCGAAGCTATTACAGATTTCTCACTGTCAACACGGATCGCTATACTATTGACGGTCGTTATCAGCAAGTCTTTCTCGCCGCGCGGGAATTGGATTTTGACCGGTTACCGCAGGATTCGCAAAACTGGGTCAATCGCTGGTTCAGATACACTCACGGCTATGGTGCGGTGATGTCGCCAGCGGCGCAGTTCGGGGAGGAAACCAAGCAATGGTTTCTCAAGGATATGCCGCCACGCTCGGATTATGGCTTGACGATCGAGGAGCCTGGTATTTATTACGGCATGCAGGATCTTTATGACGTGATTGCACCCAATGCGTTGGGCGAAATTTCCTACCCGGGCGAGACCGGGGTGGTGCAGGACGATTATCGCGCGAACACTGGCATCCCGATCTATAACTGGTTCAGACGCGCTGTCTTTGCCCTCTACTATCGTGATTACAAGCTGTTTTTTACCACGGCCATACAGCCGGATAGCCAGATACTTATCCGGCGTAACGTGCCAAGCACCATTCGTGCTTTTACCCCCTTCCTCGAGCTTGACGATAATCCCTATCTGGTGGTGACCTCGGAGCATCTGTATTGGATCATCGATGCCTACACCCTCTCTGATCGTTATCCCTATGCCGAGCCAGTGAACCGCGATTCCGGCAGACATCCCGATCATGGGATGCAAAGTCCGATCGCCAAGGAATTTAACTATATCCGCAATTCTGTGAAGATCGTGGTCGATGCCTATACCGGCGAGATGAACTATTATCTTGCCGATCCCAATGATCCAATTGCGCGCGCCTATCGGCGAATATATCCCGGCCTGATCAAGCGCATGGACCAGTTTCCGGACGCCCTCAGAGCACATATCCGTTACCCTCGAGATCTATTCTCGACACAGATGACGGTGTATGCCAAGTATCATCAAACGGACCCAGCCGTGTTTTATGGCCAGGAAGACCGCTGGATGTTTCCGCTGACATCGCGTGGGGGCGAAACCAAAACGCTGCTTCCCTACTATGTGACGCTGAATCTGATCGATCCCGCGCAGTTCGAACACTTGCTGCTGGCGCCCATGAATCCGAAGGGACGTGACAACATGCGTGCGTTTGCGGTGGTGAGTTCGGATGCGCAGAACTATGGTCGCATTGTCGTGTATAGCTTCCCCACCGGGGTGCTGGTGCTCGGGCTATCGCAGATTGACGCGCTGATCGAACAAGATTCCGCGATTGCCGAACAATTTACGCTCTGGGGGCGTGGCGGCGCGGACATCCAGCGCGGCAAGCTGATCCTCATTTTGGTCGATGATGTCATCACCTATGTGCAGCCGGTGTATCTGCAAGCGGCGCATGGCGTGAAGATCCCCGAACTCAAGCGGGTGATCGTGAGTCAAGGCGGCAAGGTCGCCATGGCGCCCTCGCTCGAAGAGGCGGTTGCAGCACTGCGCGAGCGCCAGCGCCAGCGCGACGAAAAGGCGCGCAGGAGAACGACGACAGACACCCCGCAAGCAGAGCCTCAGCCGGAGCAGTCAGAGCAGCCGGAGCAGCTAGAGTCTGGCGAGGATGCGTCAACCGCCATCGATCCACTCAGCGGGGACAGCCGCTCCAGCGCACCCAGCGCGTTAGGTCCGACCCCTGACTAAGTGCAAGCCCGATCTGATGGCGCGCCGCCAGCTCGTCGCCATGGCCGAGCCCGGTCTCGTTGCTCCCCACATAGTAAAGCCGCCAGGAGCCGTCCTCCATCGGCACCAGGCAGGGCGTGCCGACCGCGAATGCATCCCAGGCACCAGAGCCGCTCTCGGCATGGGCGAAGATCGAGCCGTCCGGCTCTGAGCCCGGCCGTCGTCTCCAGTGCACACCATCCTCGGACTCGGCCAACCCGATCGAATGGCCGTTGCCGGCAACGCCTTCGTAGACCATCAGCCAGCGCCCCTCGTGCCAGAGCACCTGCCGGGTGCCGATGCCAAGCCCATCGAAGGCCTCCGGCTCGCCAGGGCCAAGGATCTCGCCACGTTTGTGCCAGTGCAGACCGTCATCGGATTCGGCCAGACCGACGCTAAAGACCATCCGCGCCGGGTCCAGGCTGTGACAGTAGAGCCGCCAGAGGTCATCGCGTACCCGCACCGCCTGCGGCCAGCCCAAGGTGGCGGCATCGAAGGCATTGGGCGCGCCGAAATCCAACAGGGCGCCCTGATACGGCCCATCGAGACGTTGCCAATGCAGACCGTCGCGCGAGATCGCGCAGCCCGGTCGCAGACGCAGGCCTTTGACATCGAAGCGCCCGATGCGAAACCGGCTGTGATCGCCGCCGAGGTACCACATCCAGTACAGCCCATCCTCATAGCGCACGCAGCTAACCCCGACATGGGTCGAATCGAAGCGCGTCGGATCAGGATGCGCCTCAAACACGGCAGCGCGCGTCAAGGGGCCAGAGACGCGCGTCCAGTGTAGACCATCCTCCGATTCGGCCAGCCCAATGCGACCGGTCGGCAGAGGGATCTCCGGGTCGAAGCCCTGCTCACGGCCGTAGTACCACATCCGCCAACGTCCATCCGGCAAGCGCAGCACGCAGGGACCGGAGACGCGTTCGTCATCCCAGTGACCGGCCGGCCCTGGTGCGAGCAACAAGCCTGCTTGGGGGTGATCTGTTGTCATCATCGCTCTGTGGGGGCTGCAACGTTTCACTCAAGTGGCGCGAACAGCAGTTCCAGATCTTCGTGGCTGAGCGACTTGGTCGCACTGCCGCCGCCTTCGAGCATGGCGTCGGCAAGCGCCTGCTTGCGCTCCCGCAAGTCGGCGACGCGCTTGATCGACCGTGCCCTCGGTCAAGAGCTTGTAGGCGAACGCCGGCTTATCCTGGCCGATGCGATGCGCGCGGTCGGTCGCTTGGCGCTCGGCGGCCGGGTTCCACCAGGGGTCGTAATGGATCACGGTATCGGCGGCGGTCAGGTTCAAGCCGCTACCGCCGGCCTTGAGGCTGATCAGAAACAGCGGCACCTCGCCGGCCTGGAAACGCTCCACCGGCGTTTGCCGGTCGTGAGTCTGACCCGTGAGTTTGACGTAGTCGCGGTCTTGCTCTTGATCCAGGCGCTTCGCGAGAGCCTCCTCAATCAGGCTCAACATGCTGGTGAATTGCGAGAACAGCAACACCCGCCGCCTTGCGCGATGAGCACTTCCAGATCGCGTGGCAGCAGGGCATAGGTGGTCAGCACCAGATCCTGCTCGCCGAGACGGTCGAAATGCTCATGGCGTTTCGGCCCCTGCAGGATCACCACCCGCAGCGACGGTGCGAAGCGCTCGGCCTCGCGCTTCCAGTTGAACATCAGGCTGGTCGGCGCGATCGCCAGGCTCGGGCGATCGGCGCGCCCAGCGGCCTTCTCCGCCAGCAGATGCGCTAGGGCCTGGATGGTAATGACTGGCTGAAACGCCAGGGCTTGATCAGCATCCGTGATCAGTGGATGAAAGCGCATGGCTATGCCTGAAGTCCTCGTGTGCTCCCTTCTTGTGAACCGCCTAGTGCGGACCCGCATGCTAGGTGGTGTGGGGAGGGCGGGTTAGACACCCGCCCTTACCCGATTTTCCGATCCTCATGCCTTGCCGTCACCAAGCCGGCGATACTACCTTGCAGCGACCTACCCAACCAGGATTGAAACGATTGAGCGCGCGCAAAACAACACCAGAAGAGGCCGACAAACGTCTCGCCGAACACACCCCCATGATGCAGCAATATTTGCGCATCAAGGCCGAGTATCCGGACATGCTGCTGTTCTACCGCATGGGGGATTTCTACGAGCTGTTCTTCGAGGACGCCGAGCGCGCCGCACGGCTGCTCGACATCACCCTGACCAAGCGCGGTCAGTCCGCCGGGGTGCCGATCCCGATGGCCGGCATACCCTATCATGCCGTCGAAGCCTATCTGGCACGGCTGGTGAGGCGCGGCGTCTCGGTGGCGATCTGCGAGCAGCAGGGCGATCCGGCCAAGGCCAAGGGACCAGTCGAACGCGAAGTGGTGCGCATCGTCACCCCCGGCACCTTGACCGATGAAGCGCTGCTTGAGGAGCGCCAGGACAATCTGCTCTGCGCGTTGGCAGCGACAGCGACGTCAGGGTCTGCGTCAGAGACCGATTCCTCAGACGAGCGCTTCGGACTCGCGGTGCTGGAGCTGGCGAGTGGACGCTTCTCGGTCCTCGAACTCAAGGGGCTAGAGGCGCTCACCGCCGAGCTTGAGCGCCTGCGCCCAGCCGAGCTGCTGCTGAGCGAGACCAGCCGGCTGCCCGAGCAGCTCGGCGCGCACGCCCCGACGGGGCTGGCCGCCGGCATCACCCGCCGCGCGCCCTGGCAGTTCGACGCCGACAGCGCCGAGCGCCTGCTCTGCGAGCAATTCGGCACCCAAGACCTGAACGGCTTCGGCTGCGCCGGATTGCGGCTGGCGATCGGCGCCGCCGGCTGTCTGCTGCAGTATGTGAAAGAGACCCAGCGCGTCGCCCTGCCCCATCTGCGCGGCTTGCGCACCGAGACCCGCGACGATGCGCTGATCCTGGATGCAGCCACGCGTCGCAACCTGGAGCTGACGCGCTCGCTGAGCGCGGCGTTGGGCGTGGGGCAAAGCGGTGGTGCGGGCGATCAGCAGACGCTCGCCGGTATCATGGACCGCACCGCCACGGCGATGGGCGCGCGCCTGCTGAGGCGCTGGATCAACCGTCCGCTGCGCGATCGCGGGGTGGTCGGCGAGCGTCACCAGGCCATCGAGGCACTGCTACGCTCCGGGGTGTTCGAGGCGCTGCGCGAGGAGCTGGCGGCGATCGGCGACCTCGAGCGCAGTCTCGCGCGCGTCGCACTCGGCTCGGCGCGCCCGCGCGATCTGGCGGCGCTGCGCGAAGCCCTCGCACGGCTGCCGGCGCTGCATGCCGATCTGGGCATGGCCGAGAGCACGCGCCTCGGCCAGCTCGACACCGACCTCGGCGAGCACCCCGACCTGCTCGAGCTGCTGCAACGCGCCCTCATCGAGCAGCCGCCGATGCTGATCCGCGACGGCGGCGCGATCGCGCGCGGCTATGATCCCGAACTCGACGCACTGCGCGATCTCGCCGAGCATGGCGATCGGTTCCTGATCGACCTCGAGCAGCGCGAGCGCGCGCGCACCGGCATCGGCACACTCAAGGTCGGCTACAACCGCGTGCATGGCTACTACATCGAACTCGGCCGCAGCCATGCCGAGCGTGTGCCCGCTGACTATCGGCGCCGCCAGACCCTGAAGGCCAGCGAACGCTACATCACCCCCGAGCTGAAGCGCTTCGAGGAGCAGGTGCTGAGTGCGCGCGAGCGCGCGCTGGCGCGCGAGAAGCAGCTCTACGAGGAGCTGATCGAACGCCTGCAAACCGATCTGGCTCCCTTGCAAGCGAGCGCCGCAGCCATCGCCGAGCTGGATGTGCTCTGCAACCTGGCCGAGCGCGCCGAGCGGCTGAACTGGAGCTGCCCGGAGCTGGTCAAAACGCCGGGGATTGAGATCGAGGATGGCCGCCATCCGGTGGTCGAACAGGTGCGCGCCGAGCCCTTTGTGCCCAATGGGCTGAACCTTGGCAAGGCGCAACGCATGCTGGTGATCACCGGCCCGAACATGGGCGGCAAGTCGACCTTCATGCGCCAAGTCGCGCTGATCCTGGTGATGGCCTATGCCGGCAGCTTCGTGCCCGCGCGGGCCGCGCGACTGGGACCGATCGATCGCATTTTCTCGCGCATCGGCGCCGCCGACGATCTGGCGCGCGGGCGCTCGACCTTCATGGTCGAGATGGAAGAGACCGCCAACATTCTCAACAACGCCACCGCCAATAGCCTGGTGCTGATCGACGAGATCGGTCGTGGCACCAGCACCTTCGACGGTCTCTCGCTGGCCTGGGCCTGCGCTGAGGCGCTCGCCGATCAACTGCGCGCCTTCACCCTCTTCGCCACCCATTACTTCGAGCTGACCGCGCTACCGGAGCGCCATGCGAGCGTGCGCAATGTGCATCTGGATGCGGTCGAGCATGGCGAGCGGATCGTCTTTCTGCACAGCCTGCGCGAGGGGCCCGCCAGCCAGAGCTATGGCTTGCAGGTGGCGGCGCTGGCCGGGGTGCCGGCGGCGGTGATCGCCCGTGCGCGCGAGCATCTGCGCCGGCTGGAGGAGCAGTCGGTGGAACGCGATCGCAGTGCGACGCAGCTGTCGCTGTTTGCGCCCGAGTCGTCTAAGCCGGCGGTCCAAGATCAGGCGCCAGCGCCGCCCATGATCCGCGAGCCGAGCCCCAGCCCAGCCTTGGAGACACTGCGCGCGCTCAACCCCGACGACCTCAGCCCGCGCAAGGCGCTTGAGGTGCTTTATCGGTTGCAGGCGTTAGATCGATAAGCCACTGTAGCGCGCCCTCGACATCAGCGCAGCTCGGCAGCGCCGGGCGGTGCGGACGCTGCCGGATGACGACCGGAATCCCGCGTTCGCGCGCGGCGACCAGCTTCGCCGCCGTCGCCTCGCCGCCGCTGTTCTTGCAGACGATGGCCTCGATGCGCTGGGCGTCGAGCAATGCGCGCTCGCTGGCCAGGTCGAACGGGCCACGCGCCAGCAGCAGCTCAGCGTCGGCGAAGGCAGGCGGCGGGTCCGGTGGCGTCACGCAGCGGATCAGAAAATGCATCGCTGTCAGGCCAACGAAAGGCTCCAGATCCTGCCGCCCAACGGCAAGCAGCACGCGGCGCGCTCCGAGCCGCCGCAAGGTCGTGCCAGCGGCCTCCCAATCGTCGATCGCGTGCCAGCGATCGCCCGGCTGCGGCTGCCAGGCCGGGCGCTCCAGACGCAGCACCGGCACGCCGAGCGCTTGGCAGGCCTCGGCCGCATGCCAGCCCATCGTTGCGGCGAATGGATGCGTGGCGTCGATCAGGGCCGCGATCGGCGTTTCGCGCAGGTAGTCGGCCAGCCCGGCGACCCCGCCAAAACCGCCGATGCGGGTCTCTCCGGCCGGTAGCCGTGGGCTGCTGGTGCGACCGGCGAGTGAGCTGATCACGCGCCAGCGCGCAGCACTGGTCGTTCCAGTGGTCGATCTGCGTGTCGCGTTTGACTCGCTCAATGTCTCGGCCAGCGCATAGCCCTCGCTCGTGCCGCCAAGGATGAGAATGGTCTGTGGCTCAGCCATCCGTACTGCCCCCTTGCTCTTGAGCCTGCAATTGCCTCTGGCGCTCCCACGCATCGCACCAGAGCGCAGCCAGTCGGTACGGGCCATGTACCAGCTTGCTGTAAGGCAGCAGCAGGAACAGCGCCAGCACCAGCCCCAGATGCAGCATCAGCAGCAGCGCCATGGCGGGCGTTTCACGCCAGAGCAACAGCAGCAGCCCGCTGAGGGCGACCGCGCCGAGCAGCCACAAGAGCGCCCGATTGGCGCGTTGGCTGTCGGGCGCATTCGGCGCCGGATCAGCCCGCGCACCAAGCCAACCAAGGCCAACCACACCAACCAGCATCAACCCTCCGCCAGCACTGCCGAGCAGCACCGGCGCGCTCCAGAAGGGATACGGCGCCAGGCGGCCAAGCAGATGATGGTAAAGGGTCGCGGCCATGGTGGCCGCAACGCTGAGCAGGACGCCATAGAAGAGTGCGTGGTGCCAGCGGCGGCGCCAGTGCGACGGGCGCGCATCGAGATCGGCACAGCCAGCACCGCCACCGTGCAGATGGCGCAGCGTCAGCGCCTCGCGCAGCGCGGTGGCCAGGGCTGGGAGCGCCCGTCGTAGCGGTGGCGGCGCATCGGGTTCGGGCGGTGCGTCGGGCTCGTACGCGGAGTGAACAGTACCCGTGCTCGCGTGCCAAAAGCGGCGCAATCCGATGCCGAGCGCAAGCAGCGACCAGCCCAGCGAGAGACCGGCGAGCAGCACCATCCAGCCCCAAGGCAGGATCTGGTAGAACGCCCCCGGGCCTTGGTAAACCGTCCATAACCGTTCCACCGGGACGTTGATCGACACCAGGGCACACACTGGCAGGGTGGTCATGAGCGAGGCCAACAGCGCCGCCCGGTGCGGGTTAGCGAACAGCCGCGCAAGCGGCTGTGGCCACGCATGACGCGCGTAGCTGTCGAGGCGGACACGCGCCAGCGCAAGCGGCAAATTGAGCGCGAACGGATGCGGCGGCGCGTACTGGCAGGCATACAGGCAGCTGCGGCAGTGATGACAGAGGTTGGCGATCTGATCCAGATCGCCAGCGGCGAGTCGCGGGCGTCGTTTCGCGGCGTCGAACACCGGACAGAGACCGTTGCAGTAGCCGCAGACAGTGCAGATGTGGAGCGCGCGCTGGGCTTCGGCTTCGGCCTCGGCAGTCGGTTGCTCAACGCCCATCATCAAAGGCATCGCGCGCCGCGCCCTCCCCGGCCGCCCGTCCGGTCGCCAGCCCGATCATCAGCGCGAGACCGGAGAGATAACCGCGACTGAACAGGTTCGGGGCCATCAGCATCCCGGCCGCGAACAGATTGTCGATCACGCCGCCCTCGCGGTGACGGACACGCAGCCTCGCATCGACGGCGACGCCGTGATAGGTGAAGGTGATGCCAGGGCGCATCGGATAGGCGGCAAAGGGTGGCTCGGTCAATGGCAAGGCGTCACTCGATTTTGGTGGCAGGAGGCCCTCATTGGCATTGGCCCCGCGCGGACTCACCGCAGCATTGTACGCGCTTAGCGTCCGTTCGAGCGCCAGCGGCGGAAGACCGAGTTGCTGCGCCAGATCGGCGATGCTCGGCGCGCTGATCGCTGGATAGAAGGACGGCGCCTCGACCTGCAAACCCCGACGATCGAGGATCAGATAACCGATCTGCCCAGGGAAGTCCGCCAGCCGTTGGCCCCAGGCGGAGTAACGCGTCGATGCCGTATCCGCGCCTTCGTCGTAGCGCCGCTGGCCGTCGCGATCGACGACGATGCCGGCATGCATCGAGCGCACGCGGGTGACGATGCCGCCATCGTCGGCCGGCGAGCGGGCATCGACGGCGACCAGATAGGCCGCCGCCGGATCGCCTGCTGCGGCGATACCCTGGCTGAGCAGATTGCGCAGCAGCCCACTTTTGGCATGTGGGGTGCCGCGATTGATAAAGCCGTCGGCACGCTCGCCCCAGCTCGTTCGCAGCCACTCCCGATCGGCCTGAGCACCGCCACAGCAGAGAATGGCGATCTGCGGACTGACGGTGTGCAGGCTGCCTTCAAGCGAATAATCGACGCTGTGGACGACTTTGGGGGCGGCTCGATACACGTCTTTCGCTGCGGTTCTGGGCACGACTTTGGGCGCGGACGGCTCATCACACTGAATCGCCTCGACGCTGGCCCCATAGCAGATCGCCACGCCAAGCCGCTCGGCGGCTGCATAGAGCGCATTGAGCAAGGTCTTGCCGCCGCCGAGTAGAAAAGCGGTCTTGCGCGAGTGCGGCAGCCCGCCACCCGCCACCGGCTGTAGCGGCACACCAAGATGCGCGAGCCAGTCGGGCAACTCGCGCGAGCGCTCAATCAGCAGGCGCAACAGCGCAGGGTCCTGATCGCGGCCGGCGACGCGGGCCAGATCGCTGCGGAACTCGGTCTCGGGATAGGCGCCGGCCGAGAACGGCGACGGCCCCTCGTGCACATAGCGAAAGTTGCGCGAATGGCGGGTATTGCCGCCGCGCTCGCCTTTCGGCGCGCGTTCCAGCAGCAGCACCGAGGCGCCGGCGCGCCGCGTCGTGATCGCGGCACAAAGCGCCGCAGTACCGCCACCAACGACGAGCACATCGGGCTGTGGGGGTAAGGCGTGCATTTGACAGGCTGACCTCTTGCTCAACAGACTAGTGTCCTCAGATCACTGTCCCTCAGCTCACTATCGCCACCGCTGGAGATGCCGTTCATGAGTAAGGTCTGGTTCGTTGGTGCCGGCCCCGGTGCGCCGGACCTGATCACGGTGCGCGGCACCCGGCTGCTGGCCGAGGCCGGCGCCATCCTCTATGCCGGTTCCCTGGTCGCCGAGACCGCGCTGCAGTGGGCCTCGCCTGGCTGCGAAATCGCCGATTCCAAGTCCATGGACCTGCAAGCGGTCACCACCTGGCTGCTCGATCAGGCGACGCGGCATGAAACCGTGGTGCGGCTGCAAACCGGCGATCCGACGCTCTATGGCGCGCTCGCCGAATTGGCGCGGCCGCTGGATCGTGCCCAGGTTCCGATCGGCATCGTCCCCGGTGTGTCCTCGGCGATGGCCTCGGCGGCCGCCGCCGGTGAATGCCTGACCCTGCCGGAGGTGACCCAAAGCGTCATCTTCACGCGTCTGGCTGGGCGCACCAAGATGCCCGAGACCGAATCCTTGGCGGCGCTCGCCGCGCATCGGTGCAGCCTCTGCATCTTCCTTGCCATCGATCGCATCGCGCAGGTCGCCGAGATCCTGATCGGCGCTGGCTGGGCCGAGTCGGCGCCGATCGTCGTCGTCCACAAGGCGACCTGGCCGGGCGAGGAGCAGGTGCTGCGCGGCACCTTGATCGACATCGCCGCGCGCTGCCAGGAGGCCGGCATCGAGCGCCAGGCGATGATCCTCGCCAGCCCCGCGCTGGGCGCGCGCGCGCTGACCGAGGCCAAGGTCTCAAAGCTCTATGATGCCGACTTCCCGCGTCGGTTTCGTCCCGCGAGCATGGCGGGCGATTGACCAAGCGGCGTTGGGCGATCAACCGCCTCGCCTCCGGCGCCGCAGCAGATAGGTGTCCATGATCCAGCCCTTACGCGCACGCGCGCGCTGTCTGGTCGCAAGCAGCGCATCGAGCACCGTGTCCAACGCCCCGGCGATCAGCAGTTCGTCCTCGGTGCCAAGATAGGCGCCCCAGTAGATGTCCAGATCCTGGCCGGTGAAGCGTTGAAAGGTCTCTTCGCCGTCGAGCATCACGAAGGCGTTATCGACGCGGCTCGGATCGCACTCGGCCAGCTGCCGACCGGTGGTGATGCTGATCGCCTCGCCGACGCGGTTGAGCGGGATGCGATGCCGAGCGCTCAGCGCCTGCACGGCGGTGATTCCAGGGATCACCTCCAGGGCGTAGCGTTCCGGAGCCGCAGCGACAAGCGTGCCGACGAGGCTCACGGTCTGATCGTAGAGCGCCGGATCGCCCCAGATCAGGAAGGCGCCCTGCTCGCCTGCGGCTAATTCACGCTCGAACAGCTCGACGAAGAGCGCGCGCTTGGCCGCGTGCCAGGCCTCGACGCCCCGCTGGTAGCCCCCGGCGGTGCTGCGCTGCGGGCTGGCGGCGGTGACCACCCGATAGCGACTGGGCTCGAGAATCTGTTCCATGATCGTGTGCCGAATCTGGAGCAATTCCTCCTTGCCGCGCCCGGCTTTTTCGAGCATGAAGAAGACATCGGTACGGCGCATCGCCTCGATGGCCTGCAGGGTCAGGTACTCGGGACCACCGGGGCCGATCCCGATCAGCGATAAGGTCTTCAAAGCATTGCCTCGGATCATCGTTATTTTTAATGCTAGTCACTCTCGTTTGTATTGCAAAAGCGATCGAAGCCAGCTAGCATCCGCGTTGAAGCGTACGTTACATCGACCGGAGGTGATGATGAGCCCACGCATCCATACGCAGTCCCCCGACAAGACATCCGGCGGCGCTACTGCCGCGACGGAACGCCGTCTGCGGAGCAATCAGCTGCTGCAGGGCAGCCGCCGGGTAGTGATCGAACATGGCGACGCCAGTTACACCCTGCTACTGACGCGTAACGACAAGCTGATCCTGGTCAAATAGCACCCGGTCAGCGCGACCTCCCACCGCGCTGCGGCGACAAGCTTTCAGGCCGTGCCACGGCTATGCAGAAAGCCCGACTGCCGTGGCGTGACAAGGTGGTGAACTCCTCCAGCTCCAAGCCGGCAGCGCGCAGCTGGGCCTTGAACGCGTCCTCGTAGGTCACGCGCCCGAATTCGATGCTCGTCACCCGCTTCAGCATGGGTTTGAGGGTCTCCATCCAGCGGTTGGGTTGCATCTGAATGGTTTGCGTAAAGTAAATGCCGCCGCTCGGTCGCAGCAGTGCGCAACAATGCCGCAGCGCCTGCTCGGGCTCGGGCAGGAGCATGAAGCTGCTGGAGAAGTACACGGCATCGTAGGGCCCGCCCTGGTGATCGTAGACGGATTCGAGGCGAACCTCGACGGGCGTCCCCAGCGCGAAGTCTTGCAGCCTGCGCCGGGCGCGCTTGACGTAGTCGGCATCGATGTCGATGCCGGTCACCTGGAGCCTTTTCTGCTCCACCAGGTCAGCGTTCGCCAGCAGGGCCCCGGCGGTCCCGATGCCAACGTCCAGTAGCGCGGCACCTTCGGGCAGGCGCTTCAGCACCTCCGCGTACCAACGGGAGGTGAGTCTGAGAATCAGGGTGTCGTAGATGTAGCTTCGGATCATACGTACGTTCTCTCGTCAGTCGCTCACGCCGACGATCACGCTCGCGGGCTGAAACAACGCACAAGCTGGCGCTTGCTCGCTGATCCCGAGCGGCTCCAGACGCTCGGCCTCGATCAGGCCGCGCACCGTGATGCCAGCCTCGAGCGCGATCACCACCTCGGCCGGGCCGTCGCTGCGGGTGATGCGCTGAACCTGTCCACAGAGCCGATTGAGACCGGGTTCGGTGATGCTGGTTTCAGGCTCGATGCGCACGGCCACGGCCTTGATCAGTGCCCAGACATGGCGCCCCGGCTTGAGCCCAAGACAGTCGACGCTTTCATTGGTGACGCCAGCGCGAACCCGCGCACCGCCCTGGATCGCGATCTCGACCTCGGCATCGACCGGCCGCGCGGTGACCGAGACGATCTGCCCGATGAACTGATTGCGGGCACTGGTGCGCAGTGCCAAGCGCTGCAGCATCGCCACCCCGGCCTCGGGATCGCCGAGCACCGCGTTCACGCTCTCCAAGAAACGCCGGTATTCGGCCGAGATGGTGCGATAGGCCGCGATCAGCCGACGCCCTTCGTCGGTGAGCCGTGCCCCACCCCCACCCCGCCCGCCCGTCGCGGTCGCGACCACCGGCGCTGGCGCCAGGTTGTTCATCGCGTCGACCGCATCCCAGGCGGCCTTGTAGCTGATTCCGGCGGCCTTGGCGGCCTGGGTGATCGAGCCGCGCTCGCCGATCTGCTCGAGCAGCCCGATCCGCCCCTCGCCGAGGAACGCCACCTCGCCGACGCTGAGCCAGAGTTCACCGCCAACGTTGACCGATGTCGCACGCGATGGCGCTGCGTCAGATGTCAGCGGCTTATCCATCGATCATCGAGAATCGTCAGGATCAACTTCTCGGCGACCACCAGCGCGATAGGCGTTGCGAGAAGGTGCGATCGGGAACGCCTTCGTAGTGCGAGACATCGTTGAAGAGCCTGAGACGCGCCCGCACCGGGCTGACGAAATCGAGGATGTTCAACGCCGCCGGACTCTGATCCAGCCGATCCCGATAGCCGCGCGCGTCGAAGCCCAGCAGGCTACTGATCAGAAGCCGGTTGGTCCCTTTGTGGCAGACCACGAGCACCGAGCCTTGGTGATGCTGCTCGACGATTCGGCGCACCATCGGCAGTGCCCGCGCGAGCACCTGCACGCCGGATTCGCCATCGCGCGGCGCCATCGTGAGCGGGTCTTCCTGCCAATCCTCGTACTCGTCGCCGTACTGGGCTTCGACCTCGGCGCGGGTCTTTCCTTCCCAGTGCCCATAGTCGATCTCGCGCAGCGCCGAATCGACGCGAACCTCAGC
>PWTO01000197.1 GCA_003562815.1 Chromatiaceae bacterium
TGCTGCGCCGGCCACAGCTCGACGAACTCGCCGAACTCGCCGCGCAAAAAGCCCCAGCCCTTCTGGATGTGCAGGATCAGCGAATGCGCCTTGTACTGGGTCAGCACGCCGATGCGGCGAATCCCGGAATTGATGCAATTCGACAGCGGGAAGTCGACAATGCGAAATTTCCCGCCGAAGGGCACCGCAGGCTTCGAGCGCCACTGCGTCAGATGGCGCAGGCGCGCGCCGCGCCCCCCGGCCAGGATGAGTGCAAGGGTGTTGCGCGTCAGACGACTGACGAAGCGCGGGTTCGCTTCCGACATACGAGACCTTCAGGCGCGAGCGCCGATTTGGAGGCGGATGCGCTATGGTAACATCGTGATCGAAAAGAGCCGCAGGATACCGAGACGCCCATGCCCGAGACTCAGCGCCGCTACCCCGACCTCCCCGAATCCTTATTGCGGATCATCGAGGCCCGTCACCACGACCCCTTCGAGGTCCTGGGTCGCCATGAGCAAGACGACGGCAGCGTTGTCGTGCGTGTGCTGTTGCCGCGCGCCGCGCGTGTGCGCATCGGCAAGGGCGACATCGAACTGAGTCGCATCGAGGGCACCGACCTGTTCGTCTGGCAAGGGCCGGCGAGCGCGCTCGAGGAGCGCTACCTGATCCACTGGTACGACACGCAGGGCCAGGTCTACACCCAATACGACCCCTATGGCTTCGCGCCGCAGATCGCCGATTTCGACCTGCATCTGTTCGGCGAGGGCCGCCACTGGCATGCCTATCGGTTCCTGGGCGCGCATCAGCGCGAGATCGATGGCATCGCCGGCTTTCAGTTCGGCGTCTGGGCGCCGGGCGCGAGCCGGGTCAGCGTGGTCGGTGCCTTCAACAACTGGGACGGGCGCGAGCATCAGATGCGGGTGCGCGCCGGCTCCGGGGTCTGGGAGCTGTTCATCCCCGGCCTGGAGCCGGAAACCCTGTACAAATTCGAGCTACGCTCCGCCGCCGGCGTGCCGATGGTCAAGATCGACCCCTACGCCGCCGCCTATCAAGCACGCCCGGAAAACGCCTGCATCCTGCACGGCCCGAGCGGCTTCGATTGGAGCGATGGCGACTGGCTTGAGCAGCGCGCGCAGATCAACTGGCAGCAGCAGCCGATGTCGGTCTACGAAGTCCATCTCGGCTCCTGGCGCCGTGCCGAGGATGGCAGTTTTCTCAACTATCGCGAGCTGGCCAAGCAGCTCGCCGCGCATTGTCAGGAGATGGGCTTCACCCATTTGGAGCTGCTGCCGATCACCGAACACCCTCTGGACGCCTCCTGGGGCTATCAGGCCACCGGCTATTTCGCCCCGACCGCGCGCTTCGGCACCCCGGATGATTTCCGTTACTTCGTCGATGACCTGCACGCGCACGGCATCGGCGTGCTGCTCGACTGGGTGCCGGCGCACTTTCCGCGCGACACCACGGCGCTGGCTCAGTACGACGGCACCGCGCTGTTCGAGCACGCCGACCCGCGCCAGGGCGAGCACCGGGACTGGGGCACGTTGATCTTCAACTATGGCCGCCACGAGGTAAAGAACTTCCTGCTCTCGAGCGCACTGTTCTGGCTCGATGAGTACCACATCGATGGCCTGCGCGTGGATGCCGTCGCCTCGATGCTCTACCTCGACTACTCGCGCGAGGATGGCGAGTGGATCCCCAATAAGTACGGCGGCAACGAGAACCTGGACGCGGTCGAGTTCCTGCGCCAGCTCAATACCGTAACCCATGAGCAGCATCCGGGCTCGCTGATGATCGCCGAGGAGTCGACCTCCTGGCCGCAGGTCTCGCGCCCGACCTATCTCGGCGGGCTGGGCTTCAGCATGAAATGGAACATGGGCTGGATGCACGATACCCTCTCCTACATGGAGAAGGATCCGATCTACCGCCATTACCATCACGACCTGCTGACCTTCGGCCTGCTCTACGCCTTTACCGAGAACTTCGTGCTGCCGTTCAGCCATGACGAGGTGGTGCATGGCAAGCAGTCGATGCTCGACAAGATGCCGGGCGATGCCTGGCAGAAGTTCGCCTCCTTGCGCCTGCTCTACACCTTCATGTTCACCTATCCGGGCAAGAAGCTGCTGTTCCAGGGCTGCGAGTTCGCCCAGGGGCGGGAATGGAACTTCGATGCCGCCGCCGAGTGGGATCTGCTCGAGCGCCCGCAGCATCAGGGCGTGAAGCAGATCGTCGCCGACCTCAATCAGCTCTACCGCGCCGAGCCGGCCCTGCACGAGATCGACTTCGAGAGCGCCGGCTTCGAGTGGATCGACTGTCACGACTCCAGCCAGTCGGTGCTGAGTTACCTGCGCAAGACCAAGGACGGCAAACAACTGGTCGCCTGCGCCTTCAACTTCACCCCGGTGCCGCGCGACAATTACCGCATCGGGGTGCCGGTCGAAGGCTTCTATCGCGAGGCGATCAATTCCGATGCCGAACTCTATGGGGGCAGCAACGTCGGCAATCGCGGCGGCGTGTACTCGGAGCCGAGCAGTTGGATGGGCCGCCCGCACTCGATCCCGCTCGCGCTGCCGCCGCTGGCCGGGGTGGTGATGGTGCTCGAGGCGAGCGCCGAGACGGCGGCTGCGCCCGCTGTCGGCGCTGACGCCAGCGACGCCGACTCCGGTGAATCCGCAAGCACCGTGCCCGGGAGCACTGCGCCCGAGGCCACCGACTCAACGACGACCTCCAAGACATGAACGGCGCCCTCGTCCGATGCTCGATGTAACCGATCTCGCTTGCCGACGCGGCGAGCGCGACCTCTTCAGCGGCCTCGGTTTCCAGCTACCGGCACGGACCCTGCTGCATGTGCGTGGACGCAACGGCAGTGGCAAGACCAGCTTGCTGCGCGTGCTCTGCGGTCTCTTGCGGCCTGACGCGGGCAGCATTCGCTGGCGCGGCGAAAACATCCGCGAGCTGGCCGAGGACTATCACCGCGACCTGCTCTATTTCGGCCATCTCAACGGCCTCAAGGCCGACCTCACCGGGCTGGAGAATCTGCGCATTGCCAGCACCCTGGATCAAGCTCCAGTCGATGAGGATGCGATCATTGAGGCACTCGCACGCATCGGCTTGGAAGGTTTCGAGGATCTGCCAACGCGGATGCTGTCCCAGGGGCAAAAAAAGCGTGTTGCGCTCGCGCGCTTGATCCTGAGCAAGGCGCCGCTGTGGATTCTGGACGAACCTTTCACCGCGCTCGATGTCGATGCCGTCGAGTTCCTGCAGCAACTGATTTCGGCCCAGGTCGCAGATGGCGGCTCGGTGGTCTTGACCACGCACCAAGAGGTTCCCTTGACACGCGGCGCGATTCAACGCCTCACGCTCGGCGAGACCGTGGACGACTTGGACGCGGCGACTCCTGCCGCGCACTGAGCCAGCGATGTTCAGGGTGTTCTACTGCGTCCTTGCGCGCGACATCACGCTGGCCATGCGCCGGCGCACCGATGTCCTGACAACGCTGTTTTTCTTCGTCATCGTCGTCAGCCTGTTCCCGCTTGGCGTGGGCAGCGAGCGTGAGCAGCTGCGCCTGCTCGGCCCTGGCGTCGTCTGGGTCGCCGCGCTCTTGGCCTCGATGCTGGCACTGGAAAGGCTGTTCGCCGCCGACTACGATGACGGCACGCTTGAGCAACTGCTGCTCACCGGCCAGCCCTTGGCGGTGCTCGTGCTCGGCAAGGTGGTTGCGCACTGGCTGCTCACGGGCTTGCCGTTGGTGCTGATCGCACCCTTGGTCGCCATGCAGTATCACCTGAGCCCACCCGCGATCTGGGTGATGATGGCCGCACTGGCCATTGGCACGCCGGTGCTTAGCCTGATCGGCGCGATCGGCGCGGCGCTCACCTTGGGGCTGCGGGGCGGCGGCATTCTGTTATCGCTGCTGATCCTGCCGCTCTATGTGCCGGTGCTGGTCTATGGCGCAGGCGCGGTCTCGGTCAGTGCCATCGACATCGCCGATACGGAGCCTTACTTGTCTCTGTTAAGCGCCTTTTTGCTCGGCGCGTCCTTGTTAGCGCCCTTGGCGGCCGCTGCGGCGCTGCGCATCTCGCTCGAATAACCCTATCACTACCACCGCGCTGCCATGACGATGAATTGGTTCAAACTCGCCTCACCCGCCGCGTTCTATCCGTTCGCCGGGCGTCTCATTCCCCGCTTCGGTCTGGCCGCCTTGGTGCTGGTGCTGATCGGCTTCGACTGGGGCTTCTTCCTGACCAGCGATCAGCTCGGTGGAAGCAATCCTCAGAAAGAGTACTACCGCATCATCTTCGTGCACGTACCGGCGGCCTGGATGTCGATGTGGCTCTACCTGGTGCTTGCCGCCTGGTCCGCGATCGGGCTGGTGTTCAATACCCGCTTGAGCTTCATGATGGCGAAGGCGGTGGCACCGACCGGCGCGATCTTTACTTTCCTCGCGCTCTGGACCGGCGCGCTCTGGGGGCGCCCGAGTTGGGGCACCTACTGGGACTGGGACCCGCGGCTGACCTCCGAGCTGCTGCTGTTCTTCCTCTATATCGGCTACATTGCCCTGCATTCGGCGATCGACGACACGCGGCGCGCCGATCGCGCCGCCGCGCTGTTGGCGATCGTCGGCCTGGTGATGGTTCCGGTCATCTTCCTGTCGATCAACTGCCCCGATCCGACGCAATGCGCGTCACTGCATCAGCGCTCCGATCCGGGCAGCATCCACCTGAGTATCCTGATACCAATGTTGAGCATGACACTAGGGTTCTGGGCCTATTCGTTCGCTGCCGTCTTCGCGCGCCTGCGTACCATCATCCTGACGCGCGAGGCGGACAGCGCCTGGGCGCGCGAGGTCATCGCTCAGGAGGCCCGCACATGATGGCGTTCTTCAGTCAAGGCGGCTATGGCGGCTATGTGTGGGGCGCGTTCGGCATGACCTTCGGGCTGCTCCTGATCGAGATCCTGCAACTGCGCGCCAGCCAGCGCAAAACCCTCACCCGCCTCAGTCGATTGCTGCGCTTGCGCGCGCCGCGGCAAACCGCCTCGAGCGCCGGCCGCGCGCAGGGAACTGCCGGCACCAAATCCTAGTCGCAGAACGGGACTGACAGACCGAGGCCGACTGACCCAGGCTCAGAGGCCCATCGATTGCCACGAGGAATGCTACAGAATGAAAGCAAGACAAAAACGCTTGGTCTTGATCGGCCTCGCACTGGTCGGCGTCGCCGGGGCCACCACCCTGGCGCTCAGTGCGCTGCAGAGCAATATCTCGTACTTCTTCAGTCCTTCCCAGATCATGGCGAGCGAACACCCGACTGATGCCGTGTTCCGGGTCGGCGGCTTGGTGGTCCCCGATAGCCTGGCGCGCCAAACCGACGGGCTCACCGTTCACTTCAACGTGACCGACAATGCCGCCGTGGTCCCGGTCAGCTATACCGGCATCCTGCCGGATCTGTTCAGCGAGGGCCAAGGCGTGGTCGCCAAGGGGCGCATCGGCGGCGATGGCGTGTTTTACGCCGAAGAGGTGCTGGCCAAGCACGATGAATCCTACATGCCGCCCGAGGTTGCAGATACCTTGCAAACCGCCCATGTTGAGCATCTCATCGAACAGACCACCGGGAGCCTGAAGCAGTGATTCCAGAACTCGGACATCTCGCGCTGATCCTCGCGCTGTTGCTCGCCATCGCCCAGGCCGGCTTTCCGCTGATCGGCTCGCTGACCGGCCACCGCCCCTGGATGGCCATGGCGCGACCCTTGGCCTATGGGCAACTGGCGTTCGTCGCGATCGCGTTCGCGGCCCTGGCCGATGCCTTCCTGATCAGTGACTTCTCGGTGCTCTATGTCTCCCAGCACTCGAATACGCTACTGCCCGACATCTACAAGTTTTCGGCGGTTTGGGGCGGCCACGAAGGCTCGTTGCTGCTCTGGGCGCTGATGCTGGCCGGCTGGGGTGCGGCCGTGGCGACCTTCAGCCGCAATCTGCCCTTGCCGGTGGTGGCACGGGTCATCAGCGTGCTGGGGCTGGTCGCGATCGGCTTCCTGCTGTTCATGCTGCTCACCTCCAATCCGTTCGAGCGCCATTTCCCAGTGCCGCCGGAGGGACGCGATCTGAACCCACTGCTGCAGGATTTTGGCCTCGCCGTGCATCCGCCGATGCTCTACATGGGCTATGTCGGCTTCTCGGTCGCCTTCGCCTTTGCCATCGCGGCGCTCATCGGCGGCAAACTCGACGCCGCCTGGGCACGCTGGTCGCGGCCCTGGACGCTGGTCGCCTGGGTGTTTTTGACCATCGGCATCGCGCTCGGCTCCTGGTGGGCCTACTACGAACTCGGCTGGGGCGGCTGGTGGTTTTGGGACCCTGTCGAGAACGCCTCGCTGATGCCCTGGCTGGTCGGCACCGCGCTGATCCACTCGCTCGCGGTCACCGAGAAGCGCGCCGCGTTCAAGAGCTGGACCGTGTTGCTGGCGATCTCGGCGTTTTCGCTCAGCTTGCTCGGCACCTTCTTGGTGCGCTCCGGCGTGCTCACCTCGGTGCATGCCTTCGCCACCGATCCCGCGCGCGGGCTGTTCATCCTGATCTTCCTCTGCTTGGTCATCGGCGGCTCGCTCTCGCTCTACGCCTGGCGCGCACCGCAGGTCGCCGAGGGCGGGCGTTTCGGGCTGGTCTCGCGCGAGAGCGCGCTGTTGGTGAACAACCTGTTGTTCGTCGCCTTCACCGTGTTGGTGCTGTTCGGCACCCTGGCGCCGCTGATCTACGAAGCCTTCGACCTCGGCAAGATCTCGGTCGGCTTCCCCTGGTTCAATAAGATGTTCCTGGCCTTGGCGCCGTTCCTGGCGTTGTTGCTTGGCATCGGTCCCCTGGCACGCTGGAAACAGGACGACCCTTGGCGTCTGACCCGATTGCTCAAGACCGCGTTCGTGCTCAGCATCGCCATCATGGCGATCGGTAATCTGCCGATCGTCAGCGGCGGCGCGGCCTGGGTTCCTGTGGGTCTCGCGCTGGCCACCTGGCTGGTGGTCGCCCATCTTCACCTGCTGCGCGAGCGCCTCCAGCACAAGCAAGCCGGTTGGCCTCGGGCGCTGCTGGCCGACCTCGGCGGCAATGGCCGAAGCTTCTATGCCATGGTCATCGCCCACCTCGGGGTTGCGGTGTTTATCGTCGGCGTCACCATGGTGTCTAATCATGAGATCGAGAAAGATGTGCGCATGTCGCCCGGCGACAGTCACGAGCTGGCCGGTTATCGCTTTGAGTTCCTGGGCGCGCGTAAGGTCGATGGACCCAACTATATTGCCGATCAAGGTCATTTCCTCGTCTATCGCGGCAAGCGTCAGGTCGCCGAACTCTTCCCGGAGAAGCGCGCGTATTTGGGCGGCGGCATGCCGATGACCGAGGCCGCGATCGATGCCGGCGTTTTCCGCGATATCTATGTCTCGCTCGGCGAGGGCGTCGGCGGCGGCGACTGGGCGCTGCGCCTCTACTACAAACCCTATGTGCGTTGGATCTGGATGGGAGCGGTCTTGATGGCGCTCGGCGGCGCGATCGCCGTCTCCGATCGTCGCTACCGTAACGCGCGCGCGCGGCGCAGCGCGCCCGCCGGCGTCCTAGACGCCAAGGCCTAATGGGAGTCCGTCCGATGTCAAAATCCCTGCGTTTCCTGCTGCCGTTGATCGTCTTCGGTGCTTTGGTCGTCCTGCTGGTGTTCGGTCTTGGTAAGGACCCGACCAAGGTGCCCTCACCCCTGATCGACAAGCCGGTGCCCGCATTCAGTCTGCCGGAACTCACCGATCCGCAGCGCCGCGTCGATAACGACGATTTGAAAGGCCAGATCTCGCTGGTCAACGTCTGGGCCTCTTGGTGTAACTCCTGCCGGCAGGAGCATCAGGCGCTGATGGCTTTGTCGAGTCAAACCGATTTCCAGATCGTCGGCCTGAACTGGAAAGATAACGCCGAGGATGCACTCGCGGTGCTGCGCATGACCGGCAACCCCTATGCGATGAACGGCTATGATCCGGACAACAAGGTCGGCATCCATTGGGGCGTCTACGGTGCCCCCGAAACCTTCATCGTCGATCAACAGGGCATCATCCGCTACAAACACATCGGCCCGATCGACCGCCAGGTCTGGGAAGAGACCCTGCAACCGCTGATCGCCCGACTCAAAGCAGAGGAATGAGGATGTCACCACGGATCAAGTCGCTCGCGCTCAGCGCGCTACTGCTCCTTGGCAGTGGCTCGGTGAGCGCCTATACGCTGGAAGAATTTAAGTTCGACAGCCCGGCACAAGAGGCCGAGTTTCGCGATCTGATCGGCAAGCTGCGCTGCCTGGTCTGCCAGAACGAATCGCTCGCCGGCTCCCAGGCCGGGCTGGCGCAAGACCTACGCAACGAGGTCTACGCGATGATGCGCGCCGGCCAACCCAAGGATGAGATCCTCGACTTCCTAGTCGAGCGCTATGGCGACTTCGTCCTCTACGAGCCGCCGCTCAAGCCCTCGACCTATCTGCTCTGGTTCGGCCCCTTCGTGTTCATCGGGGTGGGCGCCTTCGTCGTCGTGCGCACTCTTCTAGGCAAGAAGCAGGCCCAGGACGAGCCGCTCTCCGAGGCCGAGCGCGAACGCCTGCAGGCGCTCATGGACCCGCAACGCGACGCCCACTCCTCCGACTCCTGACCGACCGATTCCTCATGATCACCTTCTGGCTTCTCGCCGCTGGCCTCGCCGGCCTTGCGGTTCTCTTCGCCGTTGTCCCCTTGCTCCTGGCATCCGCGCGGTACGCGCGCGACCAAGCCGCCGCGAGCGACGAGGATACCGAGCAGGCACAACTGAACCTCAAACTGTTCAAGGAAAAACTCGCCGAACTCGACATCGATCTCGATGCTGGCAAACTCGACCAGCGCGACTACGAGGACGCGCGCCGCGACCTCGAGCGTGAACTCCTGCACGACTTAGGCGATCGCGACCCGCTCACCCAGGCCGCCGCCAGCCAGCCGAACGCTCGCCTGGCCTACCAGCTCCCGAGCCCGCGCAAGACCGTGCGCGCGCTCCTGCTGATCATGCCCCTGTCGGCCCTGATCCTGTATGCCCTGATCGGCAACCAAGGGCTCATCCCGCAATTCGAGCAGGTCGCCGCCAGCGGCGGTGCCGGCGCCTCGCGGGGTCGCAACGAGCTGCCACCACTCGACGAATTGATCGCCCGCCTTGAGCAACGGCTCGAACAACAGCCCGATGATGCCGAAGGCTGGATGATGCTCGGGCGCACCTACTACGCCACCGGCAGTCCCGAGCGCGCCCAGAGTGCCCTGGCACGCGCCTATGAACTCGCGCCGGACGATCCGATGATCGTGCTCGCCTACGCCGAGTCGATCGCGGTCAACAACGAAAACCGACTCGAAGGCCGCCCGGCGACGCTGATCTCGGAGGCGCTCGCACTCGAGCCGGACAACACCATGGCGCGCTGGCTGGCCGGCATGGTCGCCTTCCAACGCGGCCAGTTCCGCTCTGCGGCCACGACCTGGCGCAAGCTGCTCGACAAGGTGGAGCCGGACAGCGAGGATGCCGCCGAGCTGCGCAACCTGATCGGCGAGGCCGAACAGCGTGCCGGCCTGCCCGAGGAAGCGCAACGCCTCGCCCAGGCGACAAGCCCTGCGGATGTTGCGCAAGCGCCGGAAGCGACGCCAACCGGCGCTCATCCTGTCGAGCGGGACGCCGCTCCGGCCTTGACCGAGGGCGGTGTGCCGAAGCGAACGCCCGCGCAAAACGCGACACCTGGCATCCAGGTTCAGGTTGCGCTGGCGCCCGAGCTGAGCGGGCGTTTCCCGCCAAACACTGCCGTCTTCATCTACGCCAAGGCTGCCGCTGGCCCACCCATGCCCCTCGCGGTGCAACGCGTGACCCTGGCCGATCTACCCCTGCAGGTACGGCTCGATGACAGCATGGCCATGATGCCGAGCATGCAGCTCTCGAGTTTCCCGGAGATCATCGTTGGCGCGCGCGTCTCAGCGTCCGGTCAAGCCGTGGCTAGCCCCGGCGATTTGCAAGGCGAAACCGACCCAGTTGCAAACGATACCGCCGAGACCGTTCAGGTGCGTATCGATGAGGTGCGGCGCTAGCGTCTTGCACCTGCGCCCGCCGCGACCCGATCCAGACGCCGATCTGGCGATCCAAACGCGGCAGACGCGCTTCGCTGTCATCCTTCCTTCATAGACCCCTCATTCCATCGTCATCCAAGTTGTGTACGTTGTCGGGCTGGTTTTCAGCCCCTCAACCGACTTGACGATGGAGTTTTCCCATGACCCGATCTCATCAGATATGGACCCTTGCCCTCCTCGCACTCGCCGCCGCCGACAGCTCGGCACAAACGGCTTGCGATGAAGGCGGCAGCGCCGATTCGCCAACCCTGACTTGCACGTCACCGAATTCAACGGCGATTAACGACAGCCGGGATAACCTTCAGATGACGGTGCAGGATGGTGCCGTTGTTCGTCTCGATAACGGTCGCCCGGTCCAGCTTAACGGTTCCAATCAGTCCGTATCTAACGCGGGCCTAATCGAAAGCGGGGATGACGACGCGATCCGCGCCAAGGGCGCTGGTCTGACCGTTGACAACAGCGGCACGATCCGTGGCGGTGATCGGGGCATTCGTCTGCAAGACGCCGCCGATGGCTTTACCCTGTACAACCGCGAAGACGGCGAAATCTTCTCCCGCCGTCAAGCAATCAGAGCGGATAATGACGACCGGTTGCAAAACCTCAGAGTGGAAAACTGGGGCCTGATCGAAAGCAACGAGGGGCGCGCGATCCAATCGCGTGGACCCGGTGGTGTGGTGATCAACTATGGCACGCTCTTGGGCGGCGAGGAGGTGGTCGAAGCGCGCGAGGATTTCTACCTAGAGAATTATGGTCTGATTGCCATTCGCGGGCTTGCCTGGGATGCCGATAGCCAAACCTGGACAAAGGATACGGCGGTTGCCGTCGAGGACGAAGATGGCGTGCAATTCGCCAGTGGCGCATTACATAACCACGGGGTGATCCTGTCCACCGACGACGGTGTCGATATCGACCAGGGCCTGGTCCGCAACCACGCGACCGGCGTGATCGTTTCCACCGGGCCGGATGACAGCATGAGCAGCAGTGGCATTGATGTCGATGCGTTCTTCGAATCGGGCGATGGCTCCAGCCAACCCGCCGGAGAGCTGAGCATCCGCAATGATGGCTATATTGAAGGCCCGCGGGCGATCACCACCGATTCCGCCAGCATCTCATCAATCGACATCATCAACACCGGCACGCTCTACGGTCGCGGCGGCGTGGCGATTGGGCTGGCTCCCGACCAAGGCGACAGCAGCCTCGAACTCTTTGGGGATAGCCGGATTCTCGGTGACGTCGTATTTGGCGCCGGTGACGATACGCTCAGCATCGGCAACCTGACCTCCGGGTTCCTGATCGACGGTCTCTTTGACGGGGGCGCGGGCGACAACAGCGTGTTCTTCAACGACTACGCTCTATCCGACTTCTTGTCGTTCAAGCTGACCGACGATCTGATCAACCTCACCTTTGGCATCACGAATACCGAGAATACCGTGGTTTCAGGCCAATTCAGGAATTTCGGCACCTGGAGCTTCTCTTCTGGTGACTCTTACACCACCGAAGAACTCGCAAACAGATTCGCAGCAGCCTCGGTACCAACACCAGCGACGCTGACACTTCTCTTCATCGGACTCACCGGAATCTGGGCCAGCCGATCCCGGCTGTTGGGATAGACACGATTGGCGGGGCGTATCGCATGAAATGCGCTGCGTCCCTCGCCTGCGTTGCTTCCTACAAGCAACTCATCTGCACCTCATACACCCCACCGATCACCACCCACTCATCCTCGCCCTTGAGCATCCCCGGCAGCAGGCTGTTGTAGAAGAACACCTTCGGCAGCGGTACCTGTGTTTCGAGGATGTAGTCGCCGAACTCACAAGCACGCTCGCGATTGCTGGTGAAGCTGTTGAGGTTGTTCAGCAGCACCCGCCGACGACCGGCGAGCGCCGATGCGCTACGGAGCCTGTCAGTGTTCTGCCGAGCGCCGGCTCGCGCGTCTGCCTGAGGCGCATCGTCCAGCACTTCATGCTCGCCAATGCGGTTGATCCCCCGGTAGAGCGTCAGATGGGTCTCTTCGGGGTGCTGGCGCACCAGCTCGTATTGGCAATAGGTATAGAGCAGGTCGAGTTGTGCCTCGAGGGCATTGGTCGCGTAAAGCCCCTGGGCGCCTTGGGCCAGATAGCGCTGATAGGCGTTGTCATCGTCACCATCGAGCGGACCGCCATGATGGCGCGCAAGCAGCCCGAAGCGCGTCTCGACCCAGTGCTTGAGCACGGCGCCCTCGCGCCCATCGGCATCGAACGACCAGCCGCGCACCATGCGCAGATAGTTCGCGTTGCGCCGGTATTTCTTGACCCGCTGCACGGCTAGCCCCGCAGCCTCCAGATCATCCAGGCAGAAGTGCGCGGCCATGTAGTCGACGAAGCGCTCGGCGCGCTCGCGCGCCTGTTCGATAGGCGCCAGTAGCCGGAACAAGTCTTGGTGGAAGGCGCGGATACCATCGATCTCGAGCGCGACCGGATGCGCCTGATAGGTCAGTCCGCCCAGGATGACGGCCGGCAGGTTGCAACGATTGAGGGGCAGACGCGCGCTCGAGGGCAAAAAGGGCGGTGGGCTCGACGGATGCTGCGGCTGGGGTTGGGGTTGGGGTTGGAGCTGGGACCGAGAGTGAGACTGGGGCATGTCGGGGTTGGAACGTCGGCTGTCGGTAGACCCACAACGGCGGCGGCCTTGTTATCTATGCTACCAAGATGAAAGGCTGCCGATTGTTCCAAATTCTCCTTATTTTTCAAATCACTAAAGAATTTTAGATAGTCTGGCACAGGTTGTGCTTAATCCCCGGTGAACGAACCTTCTGTTCATCGCCCGACAGGGCATCCAACCGGGAGAATCTCATGGCAATGCGTCAATGCGCCATCTACGGCAAAGGCGGAATCGGTAAGTCCACCACCACTCAGAACCTCGTCGCCGGCCTCGCTGAACTCGGCAAGAAGGTCATGATTGTCGGCTGCGATCCGAAGGCCGACTCGACCCGTTTGATCCTGCACGCCAAGGCGCAGGACACCATTATGCACCTCGCCGCCGAAGCCGGCTCGGTGGAAGACCTGGAACTCGAAGACGTGCTGCAAACCGGCTATGCCGGCATCAAGTGCGTCGAGTCCGGTGGCCCGGAGCCTGGCGTTGGCTGCGCCGGTCGCGGCGTCATCACGGCGATCAACTTCCTTGAAGAAGAAGGCGCCTATGACGAAGAACTCGACTTCGTCTTCTACGACGTGCTCGGCGACGTGGTCTGCGGCGGCTTTGCAATGCCCATCCGCGAGAACAAGGCACAAGAGATCTACATCGTCGTCTCCGGCGAGATGATGGCCATGTTCGCGGCCAACAACATCGCCAAGGGCATCGTCAAGTACGCAAGCTCCGGCTCGGTGCGTCTGGCCGGCCTGATCTGCAACAGCCGTAACACCGCCCGCGAAGACGAGCTGATCATGGAGCTAGCCCGTCAGTTGGGCACCCAGATGATCCACTTCGTACCGCGCGACAATGTTGTTCAGCGCGCCGAGATCCGCCGCATGACGGTCATCGAGTACGACCCCAGCTCCAAGCAGGCCGATGAGTACCGGCAGCTCGCACAAAAGATGATCGATAACACCAATTTCGTGATTCCGACGCCGATCAGCATGGATCAGCTCGAAACACTGCTGATGGACTTTGGCCTCATGGACGGTGAGGACGAGAGCATCATCGGCAAGACCGCTTCTGAAGAGGCCGTCGCCGCCTAAACCAGGCCGCGCGCTCGACCCGATTCCCTGGTCCCTCCCCTGCTCCCCGACGGAGCGGCGCCGAGGGGCTCTCATTCGATTCTTCAACGTGCGTCGGCCCGCGGATGAGCGGCGGCGGCGATGAGAGGAACGCCGACATGGCAACAATGACCCGTGACGAGACCCAAGCCCTGATCCAAGAGGTGCTCGAGGTCTACCCCGAGAAGGCGAAGAAAGACCGCGCCAAGCATTTGGCCGTCAATGACCCATCGATCGAGCAGTCGAAGCAGTGCATCACCTCCAACCGCAAGTCCCAGCCCGGCGTGATGACCATCCGCGGCTGTGCCTATGCCGGTTCCAGGGGTGTGGTCTGGGGTCCGATCAAGGACATGGTGCACATCTCCCATGGCCCGGTCGGCTGCGGTCAGTACACACGCGCCGGTCGTCGCAATTACTACACCGGCATGACCGGCGTGAACGCCTTCGGCACCATGAACTTCACCTCGGATTTCCAGGAGAAGGACATCGTCTTCGGCGGCGACAAGAAGCTAGCCAAGATCGTCGATGAGATCGAGCAGCTGTTTCCGCTCGTCAAGGGCATCTCGGTGCAGTCGGAGTGTCCGATCGGGCTGATCGGCGATGACATCGAATCGGTGGCGAAACAGAAGACCAAGGAGCTGAACAAGCCGGTCATTCCGGTGCGCTGCGAAGGCTTTCGTGGCGTCTCGCAGTCGCTCGGCCATCACATCGCCAACGATGCGATCCGCGATCACGTCGTGCACAACCGCGATAATGACGACAGCTTCGAGAGCACGCCTTACGACGTCGCCATCATCGGCGATTACAACATCGGCGGCGATGCCTGGTCCTCGCGCATCCTGCTCGAAGAGATGGGGCTGCGGGTGGTCGCGCAGTGGTCTGGCGACGGCACCCTCTCGGAGATGGAGCTGACCCCCAAGGTCAAGCTCAATCTCATCCACTGCTATCGCTCGATGAACTACATCAGCCGCCACATGGAAGAGCGCTACGGTGTGCCCTGGATGGAATACAACCTGTTCGGGCCGACCAAGATCGCCGAGTCGCTACGCAAGATCGCCGCGTTCTTCGACGAGACCATCCAGGCCAATGCCGAGCAGGTCATCGCCAAGTACCAGGCCGAGTACGATGCCATCATCGCCAAGTACCGCCCACGCTTGGAAGGCAAGCGGGTGATGCTCTACGTCGGCGGTCTGCGTCCGCGCCATATCATCGGCGCCTATGAGGATCTGGGCATGGAAGTCGTCGGCACCGGCTACGAGTTCGCGCATAACGACGACTACGATCGCACCCTCAAGGAGATGGGCGATTCGACCCTGCTCTACGACGACGTCACCGGCTATGAACTGGAGAAGTTCACCGAGGCGCTGAAGCCCGATCTGGTCGGCTCCGGGGTCAAGGAGAAGTACATCTTCCAGAAGATGGGCATCCCCTTCCGGCAGATGCACTCCTGGGATTACTCGGGTCCGTATCACGGCTACGACGGCTTCGCCATCTTCGCCCGCGATATGGATATGACGATCAACAACCCCTGCTGGAACAGCATGCGGGCGCCCTGGCTGAAGCCCGCCGAGGGCGAAAGCGAGGCCCCGGTGGCCGCGAGCGCTTGATTCTCTCTATCCCGTTTTCACTCGCCGTTTGTCCGCGAATAAGCGGCGCGGCAGGAGCACACTCATGACTCAGACCGTCGATAAGATCAAGCCCGGCTACCCGTTGTTCCTCGATGAGGACTACCAGGCCAGCATCGCCAACAAGCGCGGCCTCTCGGAGGAAGGCGTCGATCAGGCCAAGCTCGACGAGGTCTTTGAATGGACCACGACCAAGGAATATCAGGAACTCAACTTCGCCCGTGAGTCCCTGACCGTCAACCCGGCCAAGGCTTGCCAGCCGCTCGGCGCTGTGCTCTGCGCGCTCGGCTTCGAGAAGACCTTGCCCTATGTGCATGGCTCCCAGGGCTGTGTCGCCTACTTCCGCACCTACTTCAATCGTCACTTCAAGGAGCCGATCGCCTGTGTGTCGGACTCCATGACCGAGGACGCGGCGGTGTTTGGCGGCCAGAAGAACATGTACGACGGCCTCGAGAACGCCAAGGCCCTGTACAAGCCGGAGATGATCGCGGTCTCCACCACCTGCATGGCCGAGGTCATCGGTGACGACCTCAACGCCTTCATCGGCAATGCCAAGAAAGAAGGCCACATCCCGGCCGAGTTCCCGACCCCGTTCGCGCACACCCCGAGCTTTGTCGGCAGCCACACCACCGGCTGGGACAACATGTTCGAAGGCACCATCCGCTACTTTACCATCAACCAGATGGAGGGCAAGGAAGTCGGCAGCAACGGCAAGATCAACATCGTGCCGGGCTTCGAGACCTATCTCGGCAACTTCCGTGTCATGCACCGGATGATGCAGGAGATGGGCGTCGAGTATTCCCTGCTCAGCGATCCGACCGAGGTGCTGGACACGCCGGCCGATGGCGAATACCGGATGTACGAGGGCGGCACCAAGATCGACGAGATCAAGGACGCCCCGAACGCGATCGACACCCTGTTGCTGCAGCCCTGGCAGTTGCCGAAGACCAAGAAGTACATCGACACCGTCTGGCATCAGCCGGCCTCCAAGATCGACATCCCGATGGGTCTGGAGTGGACCGATGACTTCCTGATGAAGGTCTCGGAACTCACCGGCAAGGAGATCCCGGCCTCGTTGGCCAAGGAGCGCGGCCGCCTGGTCGACATGATGACCGACAGCCATCAGTGGCTGCACAGCAAGAGCTTCGCACTCTATGGCGATGCCGACTTCGTCATGGGCCTGACCAAGTTCCTGCTCGAACTCGGCGCCGAGCCGAAACACATTCTCTGCCATCACGCCAACAAGCGGTGGAAGAAGGCGGTAGAGGCGATGCTGGCCGACTCGCCCTATGGTCAGAACTCGACCGTCTACATGAGCAAGGATCTCTGGCACCTGCGCTCGCTGTGCTTCACCGATAAGCCGGATTTCCTCATCGGCAACAGCTACGGCAAGTTCATCCAGCGCGACACCCTGCATAAGGGCAAGGCGCACGAGGTGCCGTTGATCCGAATCGGCTTCCCGATCTTCGACCGCCATCACCTACACCGGATGACCACCTGGGGCTACGAGGGCGCGATGTACATGCTGACCACGCTGGTCAATGCGGTGCTTGAGCAACTGGATCGGGAAACCAACGAGATGGGCGTTTCCGATTTCGGTTACGACCTGGTCCGCTAAGGGTTGCATCAATGCCGAACGTGATGATCCGCAAAAAAGACGACGGTAGCCTGCTGTTCTATGTCGCCAAAAAAGACATGGAAGAGACCATCGCCAGCGTCGAGACCGACACCAGCGCCGCCTGGGGTGGAGCCGTTGAACTCACCGATGGTTCGCGCTGGTACATCGACCCGGTCAGCCCGCCGCCCAGCTTCCCGACCACCCTGCGCTTCAAGCGCGCCGAGAGCTGAGCAACACGGGGCGGTAGCCAGCGCCGCCCAAGTACGCCAGCCGCAAGGGCTGGCGTGCTGTTCACACTCAAACCCGCTGACGGAGGTTTGTCATGGCCTTACAAATTATTCGCGACCTTTGCACCGCCTGCGGCGACTGCGAGTCCGTTTGCCCAACCGACAGCATCGCGCCGTTCAAGGGCACCTACAAAATCGACGCGGCGACCTGCACCGAGTGCGACGACGCCGACCCGCAGTGCCTCGACGTGTGCATGGAAGACGACTGCATCGTGCCCGCCTAAGACGCACGGCGCGGGGGCCGGCAGTTTCTGCCACCCCCGCGCCGTCGCGCTGATGACCATCAAGACCAAAGGAGCCACCGATGACCCAACCGACCTTATCCGACGAGATCGCGCTGCGCATCGGTCTTGCCGCCCGCGCCCTTCCGGACACCGACGTTGCCCGGCTCCTGCGCGTACTCGCCGACGCCGTCGGCCTGCCACCGGCGGCCGCCAGCCTCGACGCACTCACCCTCAAAGACCTCAAGCAAGCCGCCGATAGCGAACTCGCCGAGATCGACAGCGCCTCGCTCAAAGAGGCCCTTGCCCGCCTCAAAGGCCAAGGCAGCCGCGACATCGAGCCGGCACCCGAGCCCGAGCCCTACAACGACGGCGAGCTGCCCAACTCGATCCGCGTCGCCTGCGCCTCCAATGGCGGCGAACTGCTCGACGGCCACTTCGGCTCCTGCCAACGCTTCCTGGTCTATCAAGTTGCCGCCAACACTTTCAAGCTCATCGACTGTCGCGACATCGACCCCACCGCCGGCGAGCTGCAAGACGACA
>PWTO01000027.1 GCA_003562815.1 Chromatiaceae bacterium
GCCGGTCTCGGCCGCGAGCCGCGCGCAGAAATAGGCGGGCAGGGCGGATGAATTGCCGAAGGGCTCATCGTAGCTGGCGGCGATCAGCGGCACCGCCGCGACCACATCCTCCGGGGTCACATAGTATTCGTGGGATCTCAGGCCAAAATGCCGCGCGGCTAGGCGCGCGTAGGGCATCTCGTCGTAGCCCTCGGCATGGAAGCCGATACTGAAGCTGTCGGCAGCGCCGGGGCGGATCTCGGCGAGCAGGCCGGCCACGGTGGAGCTGTCCAGGCCGCCGCTGAGGAAGGCGCCAATTTGGTCCGCATCGGCGGCGCGTGCGACCGCCGCCCTGAGCAGCGCGTTCATCTCCGCGCCCAAGGTCGCCTGATCGGCATCCGTCGGCTCCGTGAACGACGGCAGCCAGTACGGCCTCGTGCGCCAGCCACCGCGATCGACATCGAGCCGATGCGCGGCCTGCAGCTTGTGCAGCCCAGCGAACAGGCTCACCGGCGCGGGCAGCATGTGGAAGAACAGATAATGGAACAGCCCATCGGCGGTCAGGCGGCGCTCCAGGCCCGGATGCGCCAGCACACTATCGGCCGAGGTGCCAAAGACCAGCCCGCCGGGGATCGGCGCAAAGTGCAGCGGCAACTGCCCGGTGCGGTCGATGCCGGCCAATAGGCGCGGCTTGCTGGGGTCCAGGACCACCAGGGCGAAATCGCCGGCGATGCGCTCAAGCAGCCCATCGCCAAAGCGTTGATAGGCGCTCAGCAGCGCGGCGGCAGGATCATGGGCGCGCGCCTGCTCGGCCAGTTCAGCATCGCGCCAGCGCGGATGGCCGGCGAGTGCCGCAATGCAGCCTGTCGCGTCCTGGCTGATCCAGCCGGCGCGCACCAGGCAGGCGCCATGCGGGTGATGCCGATGGCTGACGCTGGCCCCAGCCGCCGCCGGCAGATGCCGCGCGCGCGCCTCAATGTCGGTGGATTCCTGTCCTTGCCCCTGCTCGAGGCTGAACCAGCCGCAAAGTCCCGTCATCAAGATGGCCCGCACAGGTTGCTGATATAGTCTGCGCGCAATGATAAAGCATCCGTGCTTCAAGGGGGCAGGACAAGCTCGCGCCGGAAAGCTTTCCCGAGCACTGCCCTTGGGTGTACGAGCAACTGATCGATGCCGATTTCTGGCCTGGCGGCGAGACATGAGCAACACGACTGATGGTCAGCTTCGCCAGCGGGTGTGCTGATATACTGCGCCAGACTGAATATCGTACAACATCGGCCCCGGCAAACTCGCTGCCGGCAGCTTTGGGAACAGGTTTATGGTTTATGGCTACTAGTCTCGACGAGGTTCGCAACATCCTGGACAGCACGCTGAGCCTCAACGGCCGCGCTCAGTCTTTTGATACCGAGACGGCCCTGCTGGGGAATATCCCCGAGCTTGATTCCATGGCCGTGGTCGGACTGATCACTGCCATTGAGGAGCACTTCGGCCTCATGGTGGACGATGACGAGGTCAGCGCCGAGACCTTCGAGACTCTTGGCAGCTTGGTTGCCTTCGTCGATCAGAAACTAGGCTGATGCCTCGCCAGGTTCGCTGATTCCCGCCGACCCGATGGTAGCTCGAGCGGATTTCGTCAAAGGAGCAGCCCAGGGCGCTCTGTTCCAGATCCTGCACGAGCCAGCCACTCAGCCCGTGCGCGGCGCTGTGCTCTATGTCCACCCGTTTGCCGAAGAGCTGAACAAATCCCGACGCATGGTCGCGCTGCAGGCGCGCCGCTTGGCCGAGCTGGGTTACGTGGTGCTGATCCCCGATCTCCACGGCTGCGGCGATAGTAGCGGCGATTTTTCCGAGGCCCGCTGGGAGACCTGGCTCAGCGATCTCGGTCAGTGCCTGGAACAGGTGCAAGCAAGCTACCAAGTACCGCCGATCCTCTGGGGCCTGCGCGCCGGCTGCCTGCTGATCAGCGATCTGTTGCAGGTTCGCGACGAAATACCCGCAGCGACGCTGTTTTGGCAACCCGTCACCAATGGCGAGTTGCACCTGACCCAATTCCTACGCCTGCGTATGGCCGCCGGCATGATCGGGGGCACCAAGGAAACCACCGCGCAACTGCGTGCGCGTTTGGATGCCGGTGAAGTGCTGGAAGTGGCCGGCTACGGTCTTGCGCCGGCGCTGGCCGCGCGGCTGGCCGCAGCCCGCCTGCAGCCGCCTAAGGGTGGCGCGGTCTGCTGGCTGGAGGTGACGCAGGCGGAGACACCGACGCTCCCGCCGGCCAGCGCCCGAGTCGTGGAGGCCTGGCAGCAAGCCGCTGAGCAATCCATCAGGATCGAAACCGCCGTCGTCCAAGGCGAGCCCTTTTGGGCGACGCAAGAGATTCGCGAGGTGCCGGCCCTCTTGACAGCGACCGAGCGCGCACTGACCGAGGTGCTGGGCTGATGGCGGCGGGTCCGATGCAAGACGACGCACTTGCGCAAGACGCGCCGATGGAGCAGGGTCAGCCGCAGGCCGTTTCGATGGAGCGGGCGTTGACCTTTGAGGTCGATGGCGAGCAACTGCTCGGCATCCTGCATCCTGCAACCGCAGATGCCGAGCCGCATCGCGGCCTGTTGCTCGTCGTCGGCGGCCCGCAATACCGAGTCGGCAGTCATCGCCAGTTCCTGCTCCTGGCGCGTCATTTGGCAGCCGCTGGCATCCCGGTGTTCCGCTTCGACTACCGTGGCATGGGCGACTCCAGTGGCCCGCAGCGCGATTTCGAGCACGTCAACGAGGACATCTGCGCCGCCATCGACCGCTTTCAGGCCGAATCGCCGGGGCTGCAGGAAGTCGTGATCTGGGGGCTCTGCGATGCGGCCTCCGCCGCCCTGTTCTACGCCTGGCAAGATCCGCGCGTGAGCGGACTGGTGTTGCTCAACCCCTGGGTGCGCACCGAGGAGGGACTCGCGAAAGCCTATCTCAAGGGCTATTACCTGCGCCGCTTGCTGAGCCGGGATTTCTGGACAAGCCTGGTCAGCGGGCGCGTCAATCCGCTTGCCTCGCTGCGCTCATTAGCCGCAATGGTGCGGCGAGTTGCGGGTGCCGGTCGTGCTTCGAGTGCGTCAAGCGCGTTGGGCGCGGACGCGACTGCGCCCCTCGAGCAACGCCTTCCGAGCGGCCCGCTCCCCGAGCGCATGGCCGCAGGCTGGAGACGTTTTAGCGGCCCGATTCTGCTCATTCTCAGCGGCGATGATCTCACCGCCGCAGAGTTTCGCGATGTCGCTGCCCAATCGCCCGCGTGGCAGGGGCTGCTCGATGCCCCCCGAGTCACGCGCCGCGAATTGCCCGAGGCCAATCACACCTTCTCACGGCGTATCTGGCGCGATCAGGTGGCGGACTGGACGCGAGATTGGATCAGCTCGTCAACTTAAACGGAGCAGCAACTGATGGCCCGATCAGGTTTCGAGGAACACTGGCGCCAACGTTTCGTGCAACGCGGTCGCCAATTCGATGACGATGCCGGGATCGCCGGCTGGACCGCCTCCGGGCTGGAGACCCGATTGCGGCATTTCCAGCGCGTCTGGCCAGGCGATGCGCCTGGAGCACGCTGGCTGGATGCCGGTTGCGGCGCGGGCAGTTACACCCGCTATCTCGCCAGCCGCAAGCTCAGCACGCTGGGGCTCGACTATTCACTCCCCTCGGTGCAAAAGGCGCGCGAGCGCAGTGACGAGGCCATTGTCTGGCTCGTCGGCGATGCCACCAAGCTGCCGATTCGTCCTAGCAGCATGGACGGCGTCCTGTGTCTCGGCGTCTTGCAGGCGCTCTCTGCGCCTGAGCCCGCGTTGCGGGAATTGATGGCGGCAACGCGCCCCGGCGGACAGGTCTGGGTGGATGCGCTGAACCGGCGCAGCTTGGCCACACTGATCAAGCGCCTGCGCGCCCGGCTCGGTGGGCCGCCGTTGAATCTCCGCTATGATGAGCCCGAGCGGTTGCGCCAGATCCTGCTCGCCCAAGGGGCGCAGTCGGTCCAGGTCTATTGGGTGCCCATTCTGCCCAGCCGGCTGCAGCGGTTGCAGCCCTGGGTCGAATCCAAACCCATACGCTGGCTGTTGCGTCGCTTGCCTTGGCTCGCTTCACCGCTGAGTCATGCGTTTCTCCTTGGTGTCCGCAAGGGACCAGCCTGAGTGAGTCGTTCGATTAGGCTAAATGTATGACCCCCAAAATCCATCACCACGGCGCCACCACCGGCGTGACCGGCTCCTGTCATGAACTGCGTTATCCCGCGCCCGATGCCCAGAACGCCACCGGCTACCACTCGCTACTCATCGACTGCGGCCTCTGCCAGGGCGACGAGGCCGGCGACGATGGCGCGCGCGCCAACCAATTGCAGATCGGCTTCGATATCGCCCCGATCCAGGCGCTGATCATCACCCATGTGCATATCGACCACGTCGGGCGGCTGCCCTATCTGCTCGCTGCGGGCTACCAAGGCCCGATCCTCACCAGCACCGCCTCGGCCGAGCTGCTGCCGCTGGTGCTCGAAGACGCGCTCAAGGTGGGTTTTACGCGCGATCAACGGCTGATCGAGCAGGTGCTCGCCGTGCTGCGCAGCCGCATCATCGCGCTACCGTTCGGGCAATGGCACCGGCTCGACGGGCAGGGCGGCGTCGTCCCCCTCGAGTCGGCCGGCGAGCCACCCGGCAGCGCCCCGCTGATCCGCCTGCAACGCGCCGGCCATATCCTCGGCTCGGCTTATGTGGAGATCGATGTCCCAATTGACGTCCCACACAAGCGCCAACGCATCGTCTTCTCCGGCGACCTCGGGGCCCCCGACACCCCGCTGCTGCCCGCACCGCAGCCGCCCGAGCGCGCCGATATCCTGGTGCTCGAGAGCACCTACGGCGACCGCTGCCACGAAGACCGCAGCACTCGCGTTGAGCGCCTGCGCACAGTGATCGAGCACGCCCTCGCCGACGGTGGCACGGTGCTCATCCCGGCCTTCAGCATCGGCCGCACCCAAGAGCTGCTCTACGAGCTTGAAGGCCTGTTCCACGCCCATGGCCAAGGCGGCGCACAAGCACGCCCGCACTGGCAGCGCCTGCAAGTGGTGCTCGACTCACCGTTCCTAGACCCATAGAAAAACATTCCTATGGTACGTAAGCCGAACAGTGCTGCTTACGCTTGGCGGGTTGGAATTGCGCCAACCGCCGGCGAATGGATCGCCGCTCGCGCCGTGCC
>PWTO01000158.1 GCA_003562815.1 Chromatiaceae bacterium
ACACGAACGCGTCGGTCCTGGTCGGCAACCACAACCGTGAGCTTCTCTCCGCGCAGGACTCGTCCCAATAGGGTTTTAAGCCCTTGACGCTGATCGTCGAGGGCGGAGCCGATGTCTTGGATGATTTCTGCTTCGGGGAAGCGTTCTCGCATCGACTGGACTTGGCGCTCAAGGTCAGGCTTTTGGGCATGCGAAGACACTCTGCAATAGCAGACGACAGAGGGCTTAGCGTCGACGGCACCTCCGAGATAGGAGTCAACGTCGAACCGACGCTGCCCACTGGCAGTGCGGTAAGTGGCGATTCGCCCATCATCTGCGTATTTTCGGAGTGTGTTTGCATGGAGTCCTAGTATCTTAGATGCTTCTCTGGAGGGGACATACCTGGGCATGCGTGCTTCGCGTTTGGTTTTTTATGTTGACGTAAGTTAGCATACTATCAACTAGGTTTTAACTCACAGTGAGGGAAGGAGTGTGACCAACGCCGGTGGAGATCGTTCCGGCCAGCAACAACAGCAATGCAGACAACGTCTATGTCCACTGGATATCAGCACAAAATGCCGTTCGGCACTGAGATTGCCGCCGACGGTAGCGTCCACTTTCGACTTTGGGCACCCGCCGCGCGGCACGTCGAGCTGCTCTGGAGCGCCGGCCCCGCGCAGGCAGAGCACGCCTTCAGGATGCACCGCACCGACGACGGTTGGCACCGTCTCGCGCTCGCCCAGGCGCGCGCCGGTGACCGCTACCGCTATCGCATCGACGCCGGCCTCGCCGTCCCCGACCCCGCCGCGCGCTTCCAGCCCGACGATGTCCATGGCCCGAGCCAGCTCATCGACCCACGCGCCTTCGATTGGGGCGCGGCTGAGGCTGCCTGGCGCGGCCGACCCTGGCACGAGGCGGCGATCTACGAGCTGCATGTTGGCACCTTCAGCGCCAGCGGCGAGTATGCCGGCGTCGAACGCCGCCTCGACCACCTGCTCGAACTCGGCGTCACCGCCCTCGAACTGATGCCGCTGGCGGACTTCCCGGGCCAGCGCAACTGGGGCTATGACGGCGCCCTGCTCTACGCACCCGATGCCTGCTATGGCCATCCCGACGCGCTCAAGCGGCTGATCCGCGCCGCCCACGAGCGCGGCCTGATGGTGCTGCTCGATGTGGTCTACAACCACTTCGGCCCCGAGGGCAATTACCTTCACTGTTATGCCCCGGCCTTCTTCCATCCAGACCGCCACACGCCCTGGGGTGCGGCGATCAATCTCGACGGCCCACAGGCGCAGTGGGTGCGTGAATTCTTTATCCAGAATGCCCTTTACTGGCTGGAGGAGTATCGCTTTGACGGTCTGCGCCTCGATGCCGTCGATCGCATCCTGGATACGCGCCAGCCCGACCTGCTCGACGAACTGGCTGCGCGCGTGCAGGCCGGCCCAGGGCGCGAACGCCAGATTCATCTGATCCTCGAAAACGATCGCAACGATGCCCGCCGCTACGCGCGCGACCCCACAGGACAGCCGCGCCACTTCACCGCGCAGTGGAATGATGACCTCCACCACGCGCTGCATCACCTGCTGACTGGCGAGGCCGATGGCCCCTATCAGGATTTTGTTTCAAACCCCGAGCGCTCCACCACCGACCTGGTCGCCCGCGCGCTGACTCAGAGCTTCGCTTATCAAGGCGAGCCTTCGGCGTTTCGCGATGGCCACCGACGCGGCACGCCAAGCCACCATCTGCCGCCGACAGCGACGGTCAACTTCCTGCAGAACCACGATCAGGCCGGCAACCGTGCCTTCGGTGAGCGCCTGCACCAGCTGATCCCGCCCGAGGCCGTGGACGCCGCCTGTGCCCTGATCCTGCTCGCCCCCTCACCGCCGCTGCTGTTCATGGGCGAGGAGTTCGACGCTGAGAGTCCGTTCCTGTTCTTCTGCGACTTCGGCCCCGAGCTGGCCGATGCGGTGCGCGAAGGCCGGCGCCGCGAGTTCGCCCGCAGTGCCGCCTTTGCCGACCCAGCCAGCCGCGCCAGCATCCCCGACCCCAATGCTCCCGAGACCGTCGAGCGCTCGCGCCTCGACTGGCGCTGGCGCGACCAACTCGACGCGACTGCCGGCGCCGAGCCGCCTGACAGCCCACAACAACGGCGCTTCCGCGCCTGTCAAAGATTGCTCGCCCTGCGCCGCGCGTGGATCGTGCCGCTGATCCCGCTGATTCAACAGGGCGGCGAGGCCCAGGTCTTTGGTCGGGGTCGTCTTGCGGCATCCTGGCGCACCACCGATCGTCGCCAGCTCTGGCTCATCGCCAATCTCAACGCCGAATCGGTCGAGCTGCCGAACGAGATCCAGCCGCCCTGCCGATCCGATCTCATTCTCGATCATCGGCCAGCGCCTGAACCGCCAACCGCTCCGGACAATGCCACCGCCACCCTGGCTACACACCGGCTCCCGCCCTGGTCGGTCCAATGGCGGTATCGGTGTAGGTGAGCGGCTCGGGCTCGGCCATGACACGCTTGAGGATGCGCCGATAGCGGCGGTGCATCCGATACGCAGCGCCGTACTTGAGCACGAAGTCCCAGGCGAATTTCGGATAGAACCGCAGCGGATGTTCGATCGGCAGACCCGGCCGGCGATCGCGCCGAACCTTGCGACGGATCAGCCCGCCCTCAAGCGGGTGCAGGCGCTCATGCACAATCGGCGCATGGAAAGCGAAGAGCTTGGCCAGCATGTGCTTCGGGTCATAGCCCCAGACCCGGCAGCGGCGAAGCACCGTCGCTACATGCGCATCGCTGTAGTAGAGATCCCAGACCTCGCGATAGATCGCCTCCCAGTCGGCGCGCGACATCTGCGGATGGGCCATGGTGACGTGCTGGGTATCGTACCGATTCATGTCCGGCTCCAGCGTCACGCCCTGCTGGACCAGCTGCCGATGATCCTGCGACCCCGGCAACGGGGTCAGGATGAAGAACTCCATGATGTCGATCGGCAGCTCGCGCTGGATGATCTGGATGTCGCGGCGGATGCGCTCGGGGGTATCGTCCGGGAAGCCGATGATGTAGCCGGCATAGGTCAGCACCCCAACCGCATGCCAGGCTTGCAGCATGGCGCGGTAATCGCCGATCTTGTTCTGCCCCTTCTGCGCCCCCTTGAGCGAGGCCGGGTTGATGCTCTCCAGACCGATGAACCCCCGGTTGACCCCGGCTGCGGCGGCCTTCTCGATGAAGCCCTCGATCCGATGGGTTTGGGTATCGGCCTGGATCACCAGATGGATCTGCACACCCGACTCGCGCAGCGCGACGATCCGATCGAAGATCGCCTCCCAGTTGCGGTTACGGGCGAAATTGTCGTCGGTGATGAAAAAATTGCGCGTGCCATCGGCGGCGTTGGCACGAATCAGCGCCTCGACATCATCGGCGCTACGATGGCGGGACGTGCGACCCTGCACATTGATGATGGTGCAGAAGCTGCACAGAAAGGGGCAGCCGCGACCGGCATCGAAGCTCGCGCGCTTGCCCATGGTGCGCTTGATCCGCGCCGACGGCAGATACGGCGTCGGCGCACCGGTCAGATCCGGCAGCTCGCTCAAATAGTTGTAGATCGGCTCGAGCTGGTCAGCCGCAGCGTCCAACAGCAGCCGGTCCAAGCGGCCTTCCAGCTCGCCGGCGAACAGGCTGATGCCCTCGTCCAGCGCCGCCTGCAGCTCGCTCGGCCTCTGCTCAAGCATCGACAGGCAGCCGCTGACATGAAAGCCACCGATCACCACCGGCAGATCGGCGGCCTTAAAGCGTCGCGCCAGGTCGAGCGCGCGCGGATACTGGTTCGATTGCACCCCGACCAGCCCCACCAGGGCGCCGCCCCCATCGCGATCGATCCCGCGTCGCAACGCCCGGATCAGGCGTGGCGTATCGATCCGGGTGTTGGTCTCATCGAGCACGGTCACCTCGATCTCGACCTCCGCGCCGAGCACTTGGCGCTCGGCCGCATCCAGCGCATTGCCATAGACCGCCGCCAGGCTGTTGGATGGAATCGACGAGCGCCACCACTGGATCACATAGCCCTCGTCATCGTAATGCGAGGGCTTGATCAGCAGCAGATGAAAGGGCCGGCGCGCTTGGGGCCGACGCGGAGCCTGGAAAATCGCCATAAACCCGACCGTTTAACTCAGTATCAGCGGATCATAACCCAGCCGAGGGCTGCAATCGGAGTCCGCGCGGCACCACCCAGTGCTCACCGAGTTCGAACAACCCCTGAAAGGCCAGCGCCAAGAGGGCCGCCGGTATCGCTCCCTGCATGATCAGACCGGTGTCATCGAGACGGATACCGGTCAGGATCGGTTGCCCATAGCCGCCGGCGCCGATCAGCGCGGCCAGGGTGGCGGTGCCGACGTTGAGCACCGCCGAAGTCTTGATGCCGGCGAGGATCGAGCGCGCCGCCAGCGGCAATTCGACCAGGCGCAGGCGCGCCGTCGGCGTCAAACCGATCACATCGGCCGATTCGCGGATCGGACGCGGGATATCGTTCAATCCGGCGTGGGTGTTGCGCACGATCGGTAACAGACTATAGATGAAGAGCGCGACGACGCTCGGCAGCCAGCCAATCCCAAGCAGCGGGATCAGGAACACGAACAGCGCCAGCGAGGGCACCGTCTGCAGCACCCCGGTCAGCCCGAGCAACCACTGACCGAGACGCGGACGGCGCGCGGCGACGATACCGAGCGGCACCGCGACCAGGATCGCCGCCGTCAGCGAGACGCTCACCAGGCCGAGGTGTTCGAGCGTGCGCGCAAGCAGCCGCCGCCAAAGCCCAGTGCGTTGAACCGCGATCTCCACACCGAACCGATCGGCCAAGAGCCGCGCCGCTGCCTCCCGCTCGCTCGCGCCATCGAGTTTTACCATCCCATTCAGCCCGGCCATCACCGGCTCGCTGATCGCGCCTTCGAAGCGCTGTAGCAACCGCACCGCCTCGGGCGCGCGCGGTGCGAGATCGCCGCGATAGAGCAGCACCGCCTGATAGTCGTCGAAATAAGCGAGATCGTCGGCGAGCTGTTTCAATCCATAGCGCTCGATCTCGGCATCGGTGGTGTAGACCACGGTCGCATCGATGCGGCCGCTGGCGATACCGCGATAGGCGAGATCGTGATCCAGCCCCCGCACCCGCGTCTGCGGCAAGCGGTAGCGGCGCTGCAGCCCCGGCCAGCCATCGCCGCGATCGAGGAACTCGTTGCTGAAGCCGAAACGCAGCTCGGGATGCGCGCGCAAGTCCGAGATCGTCTCCAGCCCAAGCCGCTCCGAGATCTCCGCAGTCACCGCCACCGCATAGGTATTCTCGAAACCGAGCGGCGCCGACATCGCGACCCCGCGTTCCGCCAGCGCGGCACGCAAGGCGTCCACACCATTCAGGCGCTGATCGGCCAGAATTTCGCGCAGCAGCGTGCCCGAGTACTCGGGATAGACATCGATCTCGCCAGAGAGCAGCGCGCCCCAGAGGATGCGCGTGCCGCCCAGCGCCGCCCGCTGCCTGACGGGGATGCCGGCATCGGCGAGCAGCAGGCTCAGCGCCTCGCCCAAGATCACCGACTCGGTGAACGTCTTCGAGCCGACCGTGACCGACGGGCTCGGTGCGGGCTCGGCAAAAGCCAGACTCACGACCAAGAGCAGAAGGCCGGTCGCCACTTGGCGCCAGGCCAGTCGCAACCCTCGCTGGATGTCGGTTTCAGCCATCGTTGTCCGCCGCCTGTTCAATGCAGAACCGTCTCCTGTGGTCGCGCGATCGCCCCGGAAACACGCTCGTTCATGGCGTTCGATCGGTTAGAATCGCTATCCAGGATAGCAGCCAGCGTGCGGCGCCGAACGCTGGCTGTGGCCGATTAACCTTGCCGGTGATGTGCAGTCAATGGCCTGGATCGCTCTCATCATCGCGGGAATCTTCGAGTGGGGCTGGCCCCTCGGCCTCAAGCTTGGCTTCTCCGATAACGGACCGCGTTGGAGTTGGCTGGGCTTCAGTCTGTTCTCGATGCTTGGCAGCGGCACCTTCCTGCTCTTCGCCCAGCGCACGATTCCGATGGGCACCGCCTACGCGGTCTGGACCGGCATCGGTGCGGTGGGGGCTTTCGTGCTCGGGCTGCTGGTGTTCGGCGAACCGGCCACCCTGGCGCGGTTCTTCTTCGTCGGCCTGATCGTCATCGGCATTGTCGGGCTGAAGCTGGCCTCGCCGCACTGAGACGCTAGCGGTGATATTCGCCACGCCGTTCGGGCTGATCGATCACCTCCTCAAGGCGCACCCGTAAGACACCGCCGCCGGGCTTTGGCCACTCGATCTCATTGCCCTGAGACAGCCCGAGCAGGGCACTTCCGACCGGTGCCAGAATGGAAATCTTGTGCTGGCTGCCATCGCTGTCTTTCGGATAGACCAACGTGAGCGTGAATTCCTCCTCAGAGGACGCCACCCGAAAGCGGGCGGTGGAGTTCATCGAAACCACATCGGGCGGCATCTTCTCCGGCGCAACGATCTCTGCGCGCGCGAGTTCCTCCTCTAATGCGACCTTGCCGGGAAAGGCCCGATCTGGAAGGGAAGTGAGCAGCGCCTCGAGCCGTTCTGCGTCGAGGGAGGAAATCACCAGCTCTGGTCGTTGGTCCATGGCAATGGTCTCTTGAGTGGTTCCGTGGTCTAACAAGTGCGCAATTCCGAGTTCAGGCGGCCGCTAAGGCATCGGCCGCGCCATGTGATCGATATCGACGCTCATGGCGCCGACACGTTGGTTCAGGCCATGAAAGCGAACAGCCATCTCGTGCACGCTGGTCTTCATCGCCGCAACCGAGCCATCCAGACGTCCGGTTGCCTGACCCAGGCTCGCGACCGACTGTTCCATCACCTGCACATGCGCGGCCATCTCGCGCATCTGCTCCGAGACCACCGGCATGAGGAAGACATTGCGCTCGATGGCATCGACTTCGACACTCATCTCGTCCATCCGCTCCGAGACCCGGGTGAAGAGTCTGTTCATCTCCTGCATGCGGGTGATGACCAGACGCACCTCATCGGTCAGATCGTTGACGAAGTAGAGGTTCGAGAGCGCGAGCAGCGCGACCAGTGCGATCACGACGCGCACCCAGGGCGCGACCCCACGGCGATGACGTCCGGTCAGGACATCGCTGCGATCCAGATCCATCTCCAATTCGACCATGAGTTCGGTCAGGGCCTCGATGCGATCACGCTCGATCATAGGATGGGCTCGAATACACGGCAGGGATCAACGAAAGGGATTCATCCAATTGAACATCCGCATCGGCTGGGAGAGCTGGTTCACATCCCGCCCCATGCGCCCGACCGTCTCCTCCATGACCCGAAACGATTGGCGCATGTCGTCGAGGCTGGTGGACATCGCGCCAACCTCTGTATCGATGGTGGCCACCGAGCCGGCGATCCCAACCACATCGTGCGACATGAAGGCAACCCCACCGTGCATGGTATCGACATGACGAATGATCTCCGGCAGGGTTTGCATGCCCGCATCGATCATGCGCACCGAGTACTCGATGCGGTCCATATTGTCGGCCACCTGCGCGAAATGCTCGTTCAATCCCGTCACGGCGGCGGTCGCATCCGGGATCTGCCGCGAGAGGATGATGGTCAGAAACGACAACGAGGCCACCAAGACGATCACGGCCCCGAACAGCAACTGGTAGAGCAAGGTGATTCGCGCCTCGATCCGGCTCTGACGCGCATCGATGCGACGGATCAGCTTGGCAAAGCGAGTCATCGCCTGATCGAGCGCTTGCTCGTCGTTCAGCTGCATGGCTCAGTCCTCGGGGCCAGCCGTGGTCGCGTCGCTCGGGGCATCGACGCTGAGGTTGGCCGCGCCGACGGCTCGGGCTCTGGTGGCAAAGGGCCCCGTGAGCAGGTCGTCGCGCGGACCCGCGAGCCCCGGCCAGAAGCAGGCATCGCCGGCACCACAACGGTTCATCATCAAGGCCACCGCGACATCGTCCGGGGCGTGCTCGGCAAGCGGTTTGAAACGCGCCTCGGCTGCCTCCCAGTCACCGGCGAGCAAGGCCTCGAGACCGGCCTCGTAGCTGGCGATCGCCTCCAAATGGCCCGGCGCCAGCGTGCGTTCGCGCCGGTCGATCAGCTCGAACACCTCAAGGCTGCGTGCGCCGCCGTTCAGCGGTAGCACATCGAGGCGGCGTGTCCAATAGCGATCCGCGATCTGCGCGTGCGCCTCGCCGCTGATGATGATACGGGTTCCATAACGGCGGTTGAGCTGGTGTAAATCCCACCCCAAGGCAACGTTATCGCCAATTGCCGTCCAGCTCATGCGCTGACGCGAGCCGATCGCGCCGACGATGGCGCGACCATGGTGCACCGAGAACAGATTCAGCGGAGGGGCCGGCTCATCCGGCGGCCGCGTCTTGGCCCACTCGGCATGCAGCGAGGCCTCGGCATCGCGACAGGCGAGCGCCGCGCGACAGGCGCGATCGACGCTATCGTCGATCGCCACCGGCGCGCCCCAGAAGGCGAGGATGCTCTCGCCGAGGAAGTTATCGATGGTGCCCTTGTGGCGCAGGATGGTGTTGGTAAACACATCCAGCTGGCGCGACAGGCGCTCGGTAATGCGCTCCGGTGACAGCGTCCCACAGAGACTCGCCAGATCCGAGGCCCCGGTCAGCAGCAGGGACAGCTCGCGCACCTCGGCACCGGGCTCCACGCGCTTGCCAGAGCGGATCAGTTGGCGACCGACATCCATCGGGACGAACTTCTCGAGCGAACGCAGGCCCTGACTCATCTTCCAGATCGCCTCGTCCATGGCTTTGATCTCGGCGAAGCGCGACGGCACCCGCTTGACATCGGCGAAGCGAAACTCGCGAATCAGCTCGGTATTGCGCACCAGCCGTTTGAGTGGCTGGAACAGACGCAGTGCCAGATAGGACACCGCCACGGTGGCGATCACCAGCAGGATCAGCGAGACGGCGGCCGCCTCGCTGAACAGCCGCCGCGCGGACTCCAGCAGCGAGGCCTCGGGCACCACGATCATCAGCTCCCAGTCGTCGCCGACACCGAGCGGAAACGTCTGGCGATGGCCCAGATAGCGCTGGCCAAGGGTCTGGGTCAAGCTGTATTCGACGCGGTTGATGCCCGAGATGCGCAGCGTATCGGCGCCGTGATGGTGATAGGCATCGACCAGCCAGCGCAGTTGGAGATCGTCGACGCTCGGCAGCTCGCCCGTCGCAGGCGCGTCCGGGCGCAGCTTCAAGGATCGCGGGATCGCAATCAAACGCCGCTCGGCATCGATGATCAGGGCGACACCGCCGCGCGCCACCCGCTGCTCGGTCAGAAACTGTGACAGGCTCCCGAGGGAGATATCGATGCCGACCACGGCGCGCAGCGACCCATCGGCTGCGCGCACCGCGATGGCGGCGGTGATGCCGCGCTGATCGGTATCCGCAAAGCGATAGACCGCTGACCAGTGCAATCCCTCCGCTGCGATCGCTTGCTGGTACCACCGGCGCTGTCGTGGGTCATACGCCGAATCGCCATTGATCCGTGCGATCGGCTCGAACCCAGGGTCGCGATAGGTGAGACGCTCGCTGACCACGGCCGACTGCGCGCCATCGCCAGGATCGCGGCGAATCAGGCGTGTCAGCAACTGCGGCGAGCCGCGCACCTGGATGAAGTCGCCCTCGGGACTGGCGACATAGATCGATTCCAGCTGTGGACGCAACGCGAGCTGTTGGCCGAAGAGCCGGAACAGCGCTTGATGGTCGGCCAGTCCCTGCTCGGCGATCGTCAGCGCATTGATCTCGGCGAAGTCGCGCGCCGCCTCGAACACCGCCGAGGTCCGCTCGATCACTTTCGCCGACATCTCGGAGAGGATATCGGCCGAGAAATCGAGCGACACCTGGGTCGCGTGCCGATAGGTATTGACCGACACCGCAAACATCGTCAGCACCAACAGGCCGACGAAGAGCCCGACGAAGGCGACCTTGTAGCTACGCATCATCGCGTGCGTCCTCAGCGCGAGCGTCCGTCGTCACGCCCCGGTAAGCCGCAGCGGCCTCGGCAGGCTTGCCCATGAGGAAGGATTGGCGCACATCGACCAGCGCGCGAGCACTGAGCGCTGTGCGTCCGATCAGCATGCGAAAGCGCATGCTGTCGCGGTCGGTCAGGGTCAGCTCGATCGGCCAGCGCGCGGCCCCGACCACGAGCGCGGCGGCGATCACTGGGCGTTCCTCGCGATGCCCACCGGAGTCGGTGACGCGGCGCCGATCGAGCAGCGGCGCGGCGCAGCGCACCACCAGATCGTCGCGGCCCTGGAGCGGATGCACCGCGAAGCGCAGCCAGTCCTGCCCATCCTGGGCAAAGCGCTCGACCTGGAACGCATGCAGCGCCGAGGTGCGCGCCCCGGTATCCACCTTGGCCTTGATCAGCGGCAGCCCGAGTTCGGGTAAGCCCACCCACTCGCGCCAGCCAAGGGTGACCGGGGCATCCACCATTAAGCACCACTCATGAACATATTCAGCATCAGCTTATTCAGACGACCGACGAACGCCGAAGGATCGTCGAGCTGCCCACCTTCGGCAAGGATAGCCTGATCGAGTACGATCATGCCGAGGTCATCGAAGCGGCCTTGATCGGACTCGGCCTCGAGCCGGCGCACCAGGGGGTGATCGAGATTCACCTCCAAGGTGGGCTTCATGCTCGGCGCCTCCTGGCCGACCGCCTTGAGTACCCGCGCCAGGTTCGCGCTCATATCGTGCTCGCCAACGACGATACAGGCCGGCGAATCAACCAATCGGGTCGACACCCGCACCGCCTCGACGTGCGCGCCGAGCGAGTCCTTGAGCCGCTTGAGCAGGTCCTCGTGCTCCTTCTCCGCCTGCTCGGCCTTCTCCTTCTCGTCCTTGTCAGCCAGCTCGCCGAGATCGAGCTTACCCTTGGTCACCGATTGCAGGTGCTTCTCCTTGTACTCGTGCAGGTTGCTGACCAGCCATTCGTCGACCCGATCCGAGAGCAGCAGCACCTCGACGCCCTTCTTGCGGAACACCTCCAGATGGGGGCTGTGGCGCGCCGCCGCCGGGCTATCGGCGGTGATGTAGTAGAGATCCTTCTGGCCGTCCTTCATGCGCTCGATGTACTCGTCGAGCGAGACGGTCTGTTCATCGTTCTCGTTGTGGGTGCTGGCAAAGCGCAGCAGGCCGCCGATGCGCTCGCGATTGGCGAAGTCCTCGGCCGGCCCCTCCTTGAGCACCTTGCCAAACTCCTTCCAGAAGGTCTGATAGTTCTCCGGCTCATCCTTGGCCATGCCCTCGAGCAGGCTCAGGACGCGCTTGGTGTTGGCGCCGCGAATGGTGTCGATCTTGCGGTTGTGCTGCAGGATCTCGCGCGAGACGTTGAGCGGCAGATCGTCGGAATCGACCACGCCCTTGACGAAGCGCAGCCAATGCGGCATCAGCTTGTCGGCCTCGTCCATGATGAAGACACGACGCACATAGAGCTTGACGCCGTGCTTCTGCTCGCGGTCCCACATATCCCAGGGCGCGCGCTTGGGGATATAGAGCAGCGCGGTGTATTCATTGGTGCCCTCGACGCGGTTGTGCGCCCAGGCCAACGGCTCGTCGAAGTCGTGCGAGAGGTGCTTGTAGAAGTCCTTGTACTCGTCATCCGAGAGTTCGGCCTTGTTGCGCATCCAGAGCGCGGTGCCGCGATTGACCTGCTCGAACTCGGGTTCGGCCTCCGTGTCCTTCTTCTCCTCGTCATCGCCACCGAGGTCTTCCTTGACCATCTCGATCGGCATCGCGATGTGATCGGAAAACTTGCCGATGACGCTGCGCACGCGCCAGGCGTCGAGAAATTCCTTCTCGTCGTCCTTCAGGTGCAGGGTCACCTCGGTCCCGCGGCTTGGCTTCTCGATGGTCTCGAGCGTGTAGCTGCCGCGTCCGTCCGATTCCCAGCGCACGCCGTGTTCGGCGCTCAGGCCGGCCCGGCGCGAGGTCAGCGTGACCTTGTCGGCGACGATATAGGCCGAATAGAAGCCGACGCCGAACTGGCCGATCAGCGCGTGATCGGTCACCTCGCCCTCGCTCATCGCCTGCAGGAAGCGGCGGGTGCCCGAGCTGGCGATGCTGCCGATGGTCTCGATCACCTCCTCGCGATTGAGGCCGATGCCGTTATCGGCGACGGTGATGGTGCCGGCCTCCTTATCGATCGAGACCCGCACCCGCAGTTGCGGGTCATCCTCGAGCAGCGCCTCGTCGGTCAGCGACTCGAAGCGCAGCTTCTCGGCGGCATCGGAGGCGTTGGAGATCAGCTCGCGCAGGAAGATCTCCTTGTTCGAGTACAGCGAGCGGATCACCAGGTCCAGGACTTGGCTCACCTCGGCCTTGAACTCGAGGGTTTCCTTATGGGCATCAACGGTCATGGGGGTCGATCACCTGTGTTAGTTCGGAGTGTCAATGATCGGAGCCGGAACGCAGCGTCTGGCTCCACTGTAAGAAATTCGATCGGTCGGTTGGCCGTCGGTCTCGCTACAATCGCAGCGACCGGGCCTCGCCGGCGCCGCTGTGGTAGAGGCAAACCAACTCAAAATCAAGGGTTATGCAGATGGAAGTACGCGTTATCAGCACGACACCGTTCGACGACCAGAAACCGGGCACCTCGGGCCTGCGCAAGAAGGTCGCCACCTTTCAACAGCCGCACTACCTGGAGAACTTCGTCCAGGCCATCTTCGATACCCAGACCGCGCTGACTGGCGGCACCCTGGTGCTCGGCGGCGATGGACGCTTCTACAACCGCACGGCGATTCAGATCATCCTGCGCATGGCCGCAGCCAATGGCGTGGCACGCGTACTCGTCGGCCAGGGCGGCATCCTATCGACACCGGCCGCCTCTTGCATCATCCGCAAGTACCAGACCCAGGGTGGGATCATCCTCTCGGCGAGCCACAACCCGGGTGGCCCCGACGAGGATTTTGGCATCAAGTTCAACATCGATGCCGGCGGCCCGGCGCCAGAATCGGTCACCAACGCCCTGTATGCGCGCACCCAACGCATCGATCGATACCGGATCGTTGACGCCGATCCGATTGATCTCGATCAGATCGGCGAGTCGCGCCTTGGCGAGCTGGTCGTGCAAGTGATCGACGCGGTCGCCGACTACGCCGACCTGATGGCCAGTCTGTTCGATTTCGACGCCATCCGCCAGTTGTTCAACGCCGGTCGTTTCCGCATGCGCTTCGACGCCATGCACGCCGTCACCGGGCCCTACGCGGTCGAGATCCTCGAGCATCGGCTCGGCGCCGAGTCCGGCACGGTGATCAATGGCGTGCCACTGGAAGATTTCGGCGGCGGCCACCCGGACCCGAATCTGGTGCACGCGCATGCGCTCGTCGAGCTGACCAGCGGTGCTCAGGGGCTGGATTTCGGCGCCGCCTCCGATGGCGACGGCGACCGCAATATGGTGCTCGGACGCGACTTTTTCGTCACCCCGAGCGACAGTCTTGCCGTCCTCGCCGCCAACGCCCCGTTGACCCCCGGCTACAAGAACGGTATCAGCGGCATCGCCCGCTCGATGCCGACCAGCCAGGCTGCCGATCGCGTCGCCGAGGCGCTCGGGGTGGAGTGCTTCGAGACCCCGACCGGCTGGAAATTCTTCGGCAACCTGCTCGATGCCGGTCGCATCACCCTCTGCGGCGAGGAGAGCTTCGGCACCGGCTCCGATCATGTGCGCGAGAAAGATGGCCTCTGGGCGGTGCTGTTCTGGCTCAACCTGCTGGCGGTCAAACGCCAATCGGTCGCCGACATCGTGCGCGCGCATTGGCGTCGCTTCGGTCGCAACTATTACACCCGCCACGACTACGAAGGCATCGATAGCGCCGCCGCCGAAGGCTTGGTCAATCATCTGCACATTTTGCTGCCGAGCCTGCCTGGGCAACAGCTCGGCGACTTCAAGGTCGCCTTCGCCGACGATTTCGCTTACACCGACCCGATCGACGGCAGCGTCGCCGCGCATCAGGGCATCCGCATCGGCTTCGAGAACGGCGCGCGCATCGTGCTGCGGCTCTCCGGCACTGGCACCCAGGGCGCCACGCTGCGCCTCTACATCGAGCAGTACGAAGCCGACAGCGCGCGCCACGACCGGCCCGTGCAGGAGGCCCTGGCGCCGCTGATCCTGATCGCCCGCGAGCTGGCCCAGATCGAGGCGCGCACCGGGCGCACGCAGCCGGATGTGATCACCTGAGCCACCACCAAGCGCGCACGCATCGGCAAGCGCAGGCAAGCAGCCATCGAACATCGAACCATGGGGTTGTCGCGCCGCAACAGTGGTCCCATACTGCCCCTGTCGGAGATGCTGTTTTCGCGTCCCGCCATGATTAACATCAATCGCGTCTTGCGCGAGGAGTGCATCGATATGAACCTACGTACTGCAACCCTGACAACCGCCCTGATCTTCGGTCTGACCCTGATCCTGAGCGCCGGCACCGCTGTGGCTGGCGACGGCAAGAGCTGCGGCGACAAGAAGAAAGGCGAGAGCGCGGCTGTGATGACGCCGACTCAGCCGCTCGCCTGAGCCTGACCTCGTTTGAGCCACCGTGGCCCTGCTCGGGAAACCGGCAGGGCCACATTTTTGGGTGATCGCCGAGCGTTGGCCAACCGTTCAGCAGCCAACCGTTCAGCCGCACATCGAGCGCACGATAGCGACTTGCGCCGGCGATCCCTGGCAATGATCGATCAAACCAATCGCCATCATCCGAAGAATCCATTTGGATGCTCGCGGTTTTTACCCCATTCTGTGTGCTGAGCGAGGCGGTCGCGCCCCGCCATCGACAACCGTCTTTGCACACCTCCTTATCCTCAACCACTCACGGAGTCTCGACCATGCTGCAAGATCGCACCGGCCAAAAAGTCCCGAGCGTCACCTTCCGCACCCGCACCGACCACGACTGGAAGGACATCCCCACCGACGAGCTGTTCAAGGGCAAGACCGTGGTCGTGTTCTCGCTGCCCGGCGCCTTCACCCCAACCTGCTCCTCGACCCACGTGCCACGCTACAACCAGTTGGCACCGGCGCTGAAGGCCGCTGGCGTCGACGACATCATCTGCATGTCGGTCAACGACGGCTTCGTCATGAACGCCTGGAAGGAAGACGAGAACGCCGACAACCTGACCTTCATCCCAGACGGCAACGGCGAGTTCACCGAGGGCATGGGCCTACTGGTCGATAAGGACGACCTCGGCTTCGGCAAGCGCTCCTGGCGCTACTCGATGCTGGTCAAGGACGGCACCATCGAGAAGATGTTCATCGAGCCGGAAGAGCCAGGCGACCCCTTCCACGTCTCCGACGCCGACACTATGCTCGCCTACATTGCGCCGAATGCGGCTAAGCCGTCGGACATCACCGTCTTCACTCGCACCGGCTGCCCGTTCTGCGCCAAGGCCAAGACCATGCTGAACGATGCCGGCATGCAGTTCGAAGAGCTGGTGCTGAACAAGGATTACACCGAGGAAACTCTGCGCGCCGTGGCCGCCGCAACCTCAGTGCCGCAGATCTTCATCAATGGCACAAAAATCGGCGGTTCCGACGACCTCGAGAAGTGGATGGCCAGCCGCTGAGCAGCCATGCAGCAAGGTAGGCGGGCGCGATAGGCGCTCGCCCAAAGAAGATCGACAGCCGCTGGGACGACGCCCTGGCGGCTGTTTGCTTTCAGCACGGCTCGCATAGGAGACCCCCATGGACAACCATTTCGATCTCATCGCCATCGGTGGCGGCAGCGGCGGCCTGGCGATCGCCGAGAAAGCCGCTGCCTATGGCAAGCGCACCGCAATCGTCGAACCCAGCCATCTCGGTGGCACCTGTGTGAATGTTGGCTGCGTACCGAAAAAGGTGATGTGGTACGCCTCCGAGATCGCCCAGTCGGTGCGCGACGCACCCGAGCTGGGCATCCAGGCCGAGATCGCCGCGATCGACTGGCCAACGCTGGTCAAGGGCCGCGAGGGCATGATCGACGGCATCCGCAACTATTGGAATGGCTATGTCGACAAGCTCGGCATCACCTTGCTCAAGGGCAGCGCGCGCTTCGTCGATAACAAGACCATCGAGGTCAATGGCGCGCAGTACAGCGCCGAGCACATCGCCATTGCGACCGGCGGACGACCGATCGTGCCGCCGGTGCCGGGCCACGAGCTGGGCATCACCTCCGATGGCTTCTTCAAGCTCGAACAGGCGCCGAAGCGGGTGTGCGTGATCGGCGGCGGCTATATCGGTGTCGAACTGGCCGGCATCCTCAATTCGCTCGGCTCCGAGGTCACCATCGTCGCGCTGGAACCGAAGGTGCTCGAGACCTTCGATCCGCTGATCAGCGAGACCGTGAAGCACAACCTGGAGCACGAAGGCATCACGCTGAATCTGCCGTTCGCGGTCGCCTCGCTCGAACAGCGCGACGACGGCATCGCCGTGATCAACAAAGACGGCACCGCGCTCACCGGTTTCGACACCGCACTCTGGGCCGTCGGCCGGCGCGCCAACACCGATGCGCTCAACCTCGAGGCGACGGATATCGAACGCCAGCCCAATGGCATCGTCCCGACCGATACCTTTCAGAACACCAATGTCGCGGGCGTCTATGCGCTTGGCGACATCACCGGTCGCGCGCCGCTGACGCCGGTGGCGATCGCTGCCGGACGCCGACTGGCCGATCGGCTGTTCAACAACCAGCCCGAGCGGCATCTCGACTACGAGAACATCCCCACCGTGGTCTTCGCCCATCCGCCGGTCGGCTCGGTCGGCCTGACCGAGGCGCAGGCGCGCGAGACCGGCAAGAAGGTCACCATCTATCAGACTACCTTCACGCCGATGAAGTACGCGCTCAACACACGCGAGCCGCGCACCGCGATGAAGCTGGTCTGTAGCGGCGAGAACGAGCGGGTGGTCGGCATCCACATGGTCGGCGACGGGGTCGATGAGATGCTGCAAGGCTTTGCCGTGGCGCTGAAAATGGGCGCCACCAAAGAAGACTTCGACAACACCGTTGCCATCCATCCGGTCAGCGCCGAGGAATTAGTGACGCTGAAGGAGCCTTACACCGGCGACTGAGACCGACTAAGGTTCATGGTGCATCGTTACCCCGGAAGATGAAGCGTCTGTTTCACGGCAAGGACAGTCGGCTCATGAGACGAACTGTGTGGTTGGTCTATGGTTGGCCAGTGCATGTCGTTGATTTGGAAAAGGATGCATTGCCGTTAGATAAGGGCTCCACACAACTCGTCCCATGAGCCGGATTGAGTACTAATGGGATACAGGCTTTGGCACTTTTCGGTCCCATCAGGCCGTCGCGGCAAGCTGATCGAGCAAGCGCTCCAGGCGCTGGGGTGAAATTTGGACAGGGTCTTGCGCGCTGGCTGAGCTGTCGAAAGAGGTTTCGCCCCAAATCCGGCGCCGGACCAAGGCCAGGCAATCGGAGAAGGTCGCCTCGGGCTTGAGATACCAGGCGCTCGAGCGCGCCAGGGTAGGCCAGTGTTCACGCCAGCGATGCACCATCAGACAGAGCAGCGAGAACAGGGCCATGAGCACCGGCGTGGTGCGGGCGATGGCCAGATCGCTCCACTGGCGCTGGGTCTCCACGCCGAGGTGGCGACGGGTCTCCTCGAAGGTCACCTCCAGCGACCAGCGCCAGACGAACAGTTCGATGACCCGTGCCGGAGTCATCGTGAGCGCGGTGGTGAAGAAGGCCTGCGCCGGCAGGCGTCCTTCGGGATCGACCACCAAGACCCAACGAATCGGCAGCGGGGTGATGCCGGGCGTGTGCCAGAGCGCGATACCGCTGAGCACGCGCAGCGTCTTGCGCTGGCCGCGGTACCAGGAGACGGTCACCGCCTCGCCCTGGGTGCGCGCTTCCTCGACGCGGCTGGCCAGCTTGGCCAGGCGCGCGCCTTTCTGAGGCTTGCGCCCACGCCGCCCCGGCGGCACCGGTTCGGGGAACCCAAACAGGCGTGCATCCAGGCGCAGGCGACTGATCAGCCTGGCCTGATTGACCAAGCACTCCCAGCCCAAGTGAATGCAGGCATAACGCCCATCGCCGATCAAAA
>PWTO01000136.1 GCA_003562815.1 Chromatiaceae bacterium
CATTCTGGATGCGCTCGGCGCCGCGTTGATCGGTGGTCAAGCCCGTCGGCAACAATGAGTTGTCGCCGGCATCCAGCGCCGGACTGCCGGCGACCAGCAGACGGGTCTGGGTCGGGCCGCCGTGGTCGCCCAACTCCGTCACCACCGTGGCCAGGGCGCCAGCCAGGGTGCGATCGCTGGCCGCTGCGGTCATCCCCGACAGCCCGGCGTGACCGTTCTCGCCGTATAGATTGTGGCCGAACGAAAAAAAGGTGGGATTGGCATTGTGGATGCTGCTGGATCCCGCGCCCGAGGCGGCGTTGCCGATCACCAGGCTATTGCCGATCGAGAGCACACTGCCCTCCCCATTGTAGATTCCGCCGCCGCCGCTCGGGGCGGCATTGCCGACGATGGTGGTATTCCTGACCATCAGCGTGGCGCCGCGGCCGACGCTGACAATCGCGCCTCCCACATTACCGGCGGCATTGCCGGACAGCGTGCTGTTGGTCAGCGCCAGCGTGCCCCCGTTATTCCGGATCGCACCGCCATTGCCAAAGTTCGTGAGATTGCCCGCCAGCGTGGTGTTCTCGATCGTCAGCGCCCCAGTGGAATAAATCGCTCCGGCTCGATCCCAACCATTTGATCTATATGTATTTTGATTGTCGAGCACACGGCTGTTGCTGAGGCGGACGCTCGCGGTCGATGCGGTATTGCGAATGACGGGAGCAAAGCCGTCGGATCTCACATTTTCGGACAGCGTCGTGTCCTCGATGGCGATGCGCATCCGCGCCATGGTGTTAAAGATTGCCACGCTGTTGCGACTCAGGGTGCTGGCGGTGACCTGGAGATCGCCATCCACTCCGCTCGACAGACGGCCGCTGCTATAAATGCCATAGTTATTCTGCGCCAGTATCGTCTCCTCAACCGTCAGGGCGATGCCGCCGTTATGATCGATACCATAGGATGTCTGACTCAGAATGCTGCACTGACTCACCCGCAGGCGTCCGCGATTATCGATGCCGGTAGAGGCAGTCGTGAGCGTGAGACCGGAGAAGACGACCTCGGACAGCGTGATGGCCGAGGCCGGCGCGGTATTTCTGAACTGCGTTCCGCGACTAGGGCCGCTGATGATCAGTCGCTCTCTTCCGGGGCCGATGATCTCGACCGGATTGGTGATTTCGATGGTGCTGAGCAGGTTCAGAATGCCGCTGGTGCCCGGCCCGAAGACGATGGTGTCCTGGTCAGCACTGGCATTGGCATCGAACACGGCTTGGCGCAGCGACCCGGCGCCGCTGTCGTTGAGATTGGTGACGGTGAAAGTAGCGGCCGTAGCGCCGAAGGACAGCAGTCCCAGGACGAGCAAGCCGATTAGCCAGCGCGCGAACGGGCGCGAACGGGCACAAGCAGGAACGGGCGGTTGGGGTTTCATCGCGAGAGGACTCCAAGTAGCGCGCTGTATTCAGCGACAGGGTTGATACACGGAAATCACACAGCAATCCACCAAACATCCATCGAAAAATGGACTTACTCTAGAGAACAAGAGCGATCGGAGTGTAATTCGTGGCTGCCGCGTTTGCTACTAAATTTATGGATTCAGTGTCGGCCGCTATGGCCGAAACCGCCCTCGCCGCGTGCGCTGCGGTCGAAGTCGCTCACCAGCTCGAGTTCGGCATGGAGCACGGGCACTAGGACGAGTTGCGCGATACGCTCGCCAGGCTCGATGCGAAACGACTCGGTGCCGCGATTCCAGCAAGAGACCATGAGCGGGCCTTGATAATCGGAATCGATCAGCCCGACCAGATTCCCGAGCACGATGCCATGTGTGTGCCCTAGCCCGGAGCGTGGCAGGATCATCGCCGCCAGCCCAGGATCGGCGATGTGGATCGCCAAGCCGGTTGGGATCAGCTCGACGGCACCGGCGGCCAAGTCGAGCGGCGTCTCCAACATCGCGCGCAGATCCAACCCGGCCGAGCCTGCGGTGGCATAGGCCGGCAGCGGGAAATCGCTCCCGAGCCGCTGATCCAGCAACTTAACTTGAAGATTGTGCGGCATAGCGTTCGGCGATCAGCTGCGCCAGCGCCGTGGCCAGCGCCGGTTTTGACATCAGCGGCAGTTCGCGCCGGCCACCGTTGGGCCACAGACAGAGCAAGGCGTTCTCATCGGACTCGAATCCGCCCGGCCCGGCACCGACTCGATTGGCGGCGATCATCGACAGGCGTTTGGCCTCAAGTTTGCCGCGTGCGTAGCCTTCGGGGTCATCGGTCTCGGCGGCGAAACCGACCGTGAACGGTGCGCTCGGCAGAGCGGCGACACGAGCCAGAATATCGGGATTGCGCACCAGCCGCAGAGTCATCTCATCGGCCGATTTTTTGAGCTTGCTGTCAGCGGCGCAGACGGGTCGATAGTCGGCCACCGCAGCGGTGGCGACGAACAGCTCGCAGTCGGCAACGCGCGCCATCACCGCCGCGTCCATCTCCAGTGCCGATTCAACTTCCACCCGCGCGATGCCGACCGGTGCTGGCGCGCTGGTCGGCCCCGCGATCAGTGTCACCCGCGCACCGCAGGCGCGCAGTGCCTCAGCGAGTGCATAGCCCATCTTGCCGGAACTGCGGTTGCCAATGAAGCGCACCGGATCGATGGCCTCGCGCGTTGGGCCGACGGTCATCAACACCCGCCGACCGGCGAGATCAGTGCGCGCGTCAGAGGCGATCTCAGTTGCATCCCGCATGATTCGATCATCTTTAGCCGCACTAGCCGCACCAGCTGCGCTAGACAAGGCATCATCCTGTTGCTGTGCCACTTGGGCTGCACCATGGACTACATGCCGGGCTCCTAAAATCGCCTCTGCGATCGCGGTCGGTTCCTCCATCCGCCCTGCCCCCTGCTCACCACAGGCCTGCTCGCCAACGGCGGGGCCGATGATGCGCAGGCCGCGCGCGGCTAAGCGTTGCGCGTTCTCCTGGGTTGCCGGATGCGCCCACATCTGCTGGTTCATCGCCGGTGCGATCGCCACTGGTGCTGCGGTCGCCAGCACCAGCGTGGTCAGCAGATCATCGGCCAGCCCGCAGGCTAGGCGCGCGATCAGATCGGCGGTCGCCGGCGCGATCAACACCTGATCGGCCCAGCGCGCCAGCGCGATATGATCCATCCCGGCTTCGGCCTCAGGGCTGAGCAGATCCGTGCGCACTGGGTGGCCACTGAGCGCCTGCAAGGTCAAGGGCGTGATGAAGGCCTGCGCCGCGCGCGTCATCACTACCCGCACCTCGGCATCGCGCGCGATCAGACGCCGCACCAGCTCCGCGCTTTTATAGGCGGCGATGCCGCCGCTGATGCCGAGCAGTACCCGTAACGAACGTGCGGGCGATTCCGGCGCGCTGGGCGCAGACGCAGACGCTGACGGCAGCGTCGATGGCTCGGACTTGGAGGGGTCTGATTTGGCGGGAGACATCGGCGAATCATACCTGATCGCGCAACGCCTGCCGTGCAATCACAGGCGTTCCAAGGCCCCACCAACATCGAGACATGCCTACGAAGACGCCCCCACGAAAACAAGATCGAGTTGGACCGACCGCGCGAGTCTCGTAATCTCACATTTTATCCAGCCCACCGTGCTCGATTCCAGATCGTTAGCCAGCCTTCGCGAGGATGAATGATGACCAAGATCACCGACATGCCCGAGGACGAGCGCCCGCGCGAGAAGCTGCTCAAGCGCGGTGCCCAATCGCTCACCGACGCCGAGCTGTTGGCGATTTTCCTGCGCACTGGCGTGGCCGGCAAGAGCGCCATCGACTTGGCGCGCGATCTGATCGCCACCTTTGGCGGCTTGGCGGGCCTGCTGGCGGCGAGCCAGCACGAATTCTGCAAGGCCAAGGGCCTCGGCGCTGCCAAGTACGTCCAGCTACAGGCGGTGATGGAGATCAACCGCCGCTATCTGCGCGAGGCGATCACCGGTCGCGATGTGATGAACAGCCCCGAGGCGACGCGCGATTATCTCAAACTGCGCCTGCGCGGTCTCTCGCATGAAGTCTTCGCCTGCCTCTTCCTCGATAACCGCCACCGGGTCATCGAATATCAGGAGCTGTTCCGCGGCACCATCGATGGCGCCAGCGTGCATCCGCGCGAAGTGCTCAAGGAAGCCCTGCGCTGGAATGCGGCGGCGGTGATCTTCGCGCATAATCACCCGAGCGGTGTCGCCGAGCCCAGCCAAGCCGACCTGCGCATCACCAAGCGCTTGCAGGAGACGCTTGATCAGGTCGATGTGCGCGTGCTCGATCACATCATCGTCGGCGAGAACGACGGCACCTCGTTCGCCGAGCGCGGCCTGCTTTAGGCGCTGGGAGAGGAGCCGTGGCGGGGCCGAGCAATCCAGCAGTTGACGCTCGCGGCTTTTTCCATTAGCGTTTGCCGGCTTAATCTTTTGCGTGCGTCCTGACCTGTCTTCGTCCCACGTCGGCGGCGCACATCGCGGCAGCGGTCGGCTCGACGCTCAAGGACTCGACCGCCCCCATTGCCGCAAAGATCTCACTGTCGCATCGGAGCCCTGCATCATGTCCAAGATCTGTCAGGTCACCGGCAAACGGCCGCTGACCGGTAATAACGTTTCTCACGCCCATAACAAGACCAAGCGCCGGTTCCTGCCCAACCTGCACTACCATCGCTTCTGGGTCGAGAGCGAGAACCGTTGGATTCGCCTACGCATCTCGACCAAAGGCATGCGCATCATCGACAAGCTCGGTATCGACGCCGTGCTCTCGGACATGCGCCAGCGCGGCGAGCGCGTCTGAGCCGTCGCCGTCACCGAATCAACTGTTAGGAGCGAGCAACCATGGCTAAGGCCGCACGCGAAAAAATTCGCCTCAATTCCAGCGCTGGAACCGGGCATTTCTATACCACGACCAAGAACAAGCGCAATCAGCCGGGCAAGATGGAGATCAAGAAATTCGATCCCGTCGTGCGCCAGCATGTGATGTACAAGGAAGGCAAGATCAAATAGCGGAGTTTTTGTGATCTAGTGCGCACCCGGCAGCGCCGCTGGCGACTGCGCCTGTGCTTCTTCGTCCGCAAGCCGTTTGCCAACGGCACCAGGCGATTGCGTGCCCCGCGCCAGCGTTGAGTAGGCCACCGGCACCACGAACAGCGTGAACAGGGTCGCGGCGAGCACACCCGACAAGATCACGGTGCCGATCACGGTGC
>PWTO01000283.1 GCA_003562815.1 Chromatiaceae bacterium
GAATCTCAGCACCCTCGGCTGCACCAGTTTTTTCCCGAGCAAGCCGCTTGGGGGATATGGCGATGGTGGCGCCCTCTTCACCAGCGATGATGCACTGGCCCAAGCCTGCCGCGAGATCCGTGTCCACGGCCAAAGCGCGCGCTACATCCATGGCCGCATCGGCATCGGCGGGCGCATGGACAGCCTGCAATGCGCCGTCGTGCTCGCCAACCTTGGGCGCTTCGACCAAGACATCGTTCAGCGTCAAGCCGTTGCCCGACGCTATCACCACGGGTTAGCGGATGAAGAGGGCGCGCGCGTCAACACCGCTCATAGCCGCCAAGCACCCAACCAGAGCCAGAGCCAGAACGGCAACCAAGAAGCGCCGCTTGGCGCCTTTGCGCCGTTGCACGAGCCCTATCGCGTGCTTCCTTGGCCAGCGCCAGACCGGACCAGCGTCTTTGCCCAATACAGCCTGCTGGTCCGGGAGCGAGATGGCGTGCAAGCGCGACTGAACGCAGTCGGCATCCCGACCGCAGTCCACTACCCGATGCCGATGAACCAGCAGCCCGCCTATACGCACTATTGCTGTCCCGAATGCACACCGGTCGCCGCCGCCGTCGCCAACCACATCATGAGCCTGCCCATGCATCCGCATCTGGCCGCCGCCGAACAGGCGCGCATCGTCGAGGCGCTCCAGCGTGCTTGTGGCGAAGGCGAGTCCTAGCCGATCCAGCCAACACCACCGAGACAAGACGCCACTCTCACGTCGCCGGCCCTGGTTCTCTATACTGCGAACCCTCTGACAAACGTCATTCACCACAGAACATTCACCACTGACCTCAAGACGGAGACGATCCTCATGGCCGAAGAGAACCAGACCATCACCATCGACGGTGCTCACTACGAACTCGGCGCACTCTCTGAAGAGGCGCGCAATCAGATCGTCAATCTGCGCGCGACCGATCAGGAGATCGAGCATCTGAAGCGCCAGCTAGCGATCTGCCAGACTGCACGCGCGGCCTATGCGAAGGCGCTGCGCGATCACCTCGGCGATGCACAGCAAGCGACGCCGCACTAAACGCGCAGCGTGCGCTGACGGACCTGAACGCCAATGCGGCGCGGGGTCCGATCGGCGCCCGGGCGGATCGGCGCGTCAAGCCGCGTCTCCGGTGCCGGTACGAGCATCGCGTCGCAATCCCTCTTTCTGCTTTGCTTGGGAGTCTTCAACGTGGAACTGATCGATCGCCTGAACAGTCGGCAAGCCGTGATCGGCATTCTCGGGCTGGGGTATGTCGGCCTGCCGCTGATGCTGCGTTTCAGCGAGGTGGGCTACCGGGTGCTGGGATTGGACATCGATGCCGAGAAGGTCGATCGGCTCAACGCCGGCGAGTCCTACATCGAGCACATCCGCGCCGAGTCGATTGCCGGCGCGCTCACCCAAGGCTTTAGCGCGACCACGGATTTCAGCCGTGCGCGCGAGTGCGACGCATTGATCCTCTGCGTGCCGACGCCGCTGAACAAGTACCGCGAACCGGACCTCAGCTATGTGATCGCCACCACCGAGGCCATCGTGCCGCATCTGCGCGTCGGACAAGTCGTGTCGCTGGAGAGCACGACCTGGCCCGGTACCACCGAGGAGGAACTGCGCCCGCGCGTGGAATCGACGGGCCTGACGGTGGGCGAGGAGATTTTTTTGGTGTTCTCGCCGGAGCGCGAGGACCCGGGCAACCCGACCTACAACACGCGCACGATCCCCAAGGTGCTCGGTGGCGTCACGCCGGCCTGCACCGCCGTCGGCGAGGCGCTCTACGGGCAGGTGATCGATCAGGTCGTCACCCTCAGCTCCACCCGCGCGGCGGAGATGACCAAACTGCTGGAAAATATTCATCGCGCGGTCAATATCGGCCTGGTCAACGAGCTGAAGATCGTCTGCGACCGCATGGGCATCGACATCCACGAGGTGATCCACGCCGCCGCCACCAAGCCGTTCGGCTTCACGCCGTATTATCCGGGGCCGGGGCTCGGCGGCCACTGTATCCCCATCGATCCGTTCTATCTGACCTGGAAGGCGCGCGAATACGGGCTCAGTACCCGCTTCATCGAGCTGGCCGGCGAGGTCAACACCAACATGCCCAAGTGGGTGGTGAGTAAGGTCGCCGATGCGCTCAACGAACGTGGAAAGGCGGTCAAGGGCGCGCGCATCCTGGTCTTGGGGATTGCCTACAAGAAGAACGTCGACGATCGCCGCGAGTCGCCGTCGATGGAGCTGATGGAGCTGCTCGAGGAGCGGGGCGCCGAGATCAGCTATTCCGATCCGCACGTGCCGCGCTTCCTGCCGATGCGCAAGCATGATTTCGACCTGGAGTCGGTAGCGCTCACGCCCGAGAGTTTGGCCGCGACCGATTGCGTGTTGCTCGCGACTGACCATGATCGCTTCGACTATGACCTGATCAAGGCACACGCGCCCTTGATCGTGGATACACGCGGGCGCTATCGCGAGCCTGCCGAGCATATCGTGCGGGCTTGACAGCTAGAATTTTGGTGGTATTCTAGAGGGCTCTTAGCGGGAATAGCTCAGTTGGTAGAGCACAACCTTGCCAAGGTTGGGGTCGCGAGTTCGAGTCTCGTTTCCCGCTCCAAATCAAAGAACAAACGGTCGCCTTGTGCGGCCGTTTTTCGTTAGCGCAGGGTAAAATCGACGGGCAAGGTGATGGTGATGCGAGAGCGGCCCAGGCTTGCTGGGATGCGCGGCAGCGGAGAGGCGCGCTCGAGCATGGCTTGAGCTTCATGGTCGAGCAGCTCGTAGCCCGAACTTTCGGTGATCCGCTGCGAGATCACGCGTCCATTGTTATCGACGGTGAAGGTGACCTTGACGGTGCCTTCTTGGCGCAGTCGTTGCGCTTGTGTCGGGTAGCGTTTGTGGCGTGCGAGCCAGGTCGCGAGCCGGCCGTAGTAGTTGCTGGCGTCGATCTCGCCACCGCTTCCACCGCTGCTCGCAGTTGTGCCGTTCGGGCGCTCGCGACCGCCCTCATCGCGGCCTCCAGCGCGGGTGCGGTTCTGGCTCTGGAGGCTGGGCTTGGCGGAATCCTGCTTAGGCTCGACCCTGGATTCACTTGGCTGCTTAGGCTGGTTCGGTTGGGTGCTGGCGGCGCTTGGTTGTTGTGATTCTGGCTTGGGGGTTGGCGTGGATTCAGGCGTTGGTTCAGGCTGCGCCTTGGCGACGATGGGGTGTGCTGGGGCGGCCTCGGGGACGAGGCTGCTGACAGTCACAGGGGCAGGGTGTGCGGGCTTGACCGCAAGGGTTGGACCCACAACCGGCTGTAAGGCATCAGCGCCCGGCGCTCCGCCGGCGCCGCCTTGCCCGCCAGCGCCCAGCTCAATGGTCATGCCGAGTCGAGATTCCGGCGGCGGTGCTGATCGATACATGAGCGCTAGCACCAAGGCGACATGCGCCAAGCCAGCGATCAGCACGGCGATCAGCCACTGGCGGCGGGTGATCTCCATCATTCGCGTACCACTTCGTTATCCCTCAGTTCGCTGCCGGTTGCGAGAGCACGCTTAGGCGTTCAACGCCGAGCGCGCGCAGTTGATCGAGCAGCGCGCGCAACTGACCTTGAGTCACCGCTGCATCGGCCTTCAGCGTGATGCCGATAGCCGTCTTGGTCTCGTTATTGGTACCCTGATCAGCGCCAGCTTGGTCCGACGTCGACGCCGACGCAGCGGCTGCCGATACCTCGCGAGCCGCAGCGAGCCGTGCCGCAAGTCGCTCGCCGAGTAGGGACGCTGGGAAGACCTCGCCATCAAGGGCGACGCGCCCTTGCGCGTCCATCAGCAGTAGGATGCGCTCGGGCTTGATCAACCGGCTCTGACGCGAGTTCGGAGGATCGATGCTCAGGACTTCCGGCGGTTGGATCTGGCCGGCGATCATGAAGAAGATCAGCATCAAAAAGACGATATTGATCAACGGGATCAAGGCATCGTCCGAGGCCTTCTGCGGTCGTGGTTTGGTAAAACGCATCGTGTCAGTCGCTCAGCAATCGGCGTGGTCCAGGACGGTCATTGGTTGTCCGGGCGCTCATCGCAACTGCAGGCCCAAGATCGCGCGTGAACAGGCGGGTGACCGCGTCTTCCATCCGATGACCGCAGCGTTCGACGCGGCGTTCCAGCCAGCTATGGACCAAGACCACCGGAATCGCGACACCGAGACCGGCCGCTGTGGTCAACAGCGCCTGCCAGATCCCACCCGAGAGGATCGCCGGGTCGACTTGGCTGCCGGCCAACTCCAACTGACGAAAGGCCTCGATCATCCCAAGCACGGTGCCGAGCAGACCGAGCAATGGGCTGAGGGCGGCGATGATCTCCAGTGCGCGCAGCCAGGCGCGCAGCTGCTCGAGCTGCGCACTGGCGAAGCGTGTCAACTCCTCGCGCAGCAGCCCGAGATCAACCCCGGGCAGACTCAGCCCTTCGATCGCCTGCGCGAGCAACCGTGCACTGGGCTGGGGACTGCCTTGGAGCACCGCCAGCGCCGGCCCCGGTGCGTGCTCGGACCAGTGCCGGAGCGCGCGCTCGACCGGCTCGCTGGCGTTGAGCCGCAGCCGCGAGAATTGCCAGAGCTTGATCAATACAATCGAGAGGGCCGCGACCGAGAGCAACACGAGTATCCAGAGCACCGGCCCACCTTGGCCCAGGGTCTCGGTGAAGGTGCCTGCAGCCGCCGTACCCGGCGTGCCAACCAGCGTGCTAACCGGCGTGCCAAGTACCCCGGCGCTGTTGTCGGCCAGACGGGTTGCGGTGTCACTCATTTGAATAAATCAACCTCGAGCTTAGACGACAGATCGAGCCGTGAGACCTCGTTGGGCAGCGCGCCATCAGGGCCGGCCATCGCGAGCACATCATTGACCAGGATGCGCCCCACTTGCTCACACTCGATCTGGGCGAGGTCGAAGAGTCTGACGCTGGTCTTATCCGCGTCGATGGGCGCGGCATCCAGGGTCAAGCGACCTTTGATGAAACCCTCGGTATCGAACAGGATGAGTTCAAGTTCCAGCGCCTCAAGCTTGGTACCAAGCGCGTTCTCGAACACCAGATAGATGCGGCAGCCGCTATCGATCGGCTCCAGCTTGTTCAGCTCAACGCCTAGGCGTTCCTCGGCTTCGGCGATGGCGGTGAGCGGTAGGCTGAGCGCGATGCCGGCGATCAGCGCGCGCAGGTCGGATGGGCGCGGCACAGGCCACTGCAGAGTGCGGATCGACATGGCTGGATTCCGTAACCTCGTCGTTGGGGAGGAGCTGCGGTCCTCATGATGGGCCATGGAGATGCGCCAGCCAGGCGCGGTGAGCAGGGGGCGTCGGCTGGCGCTGTGGTTCAGGTGCGAGTATTAGGGCACCTGCGGCTGTTGATCTGGCCCTGAGTCTGAGACTGATCCTGGTTCCGAGCCCGCAGCCCGGCGCCGCTGGGCGCGCGCCGAGACCGCGCGCGCCACCGCCTTGTCCAGTTCCACGATCAGCAGCACGGCCACGCCGATACCGAGCGGGAGCAGCCAGTCCTGCGGTTGCGGTGCGGCAGTGTGGAACCACAGCTGCATGAAGGGGGCATACACGAACAACGCCTGCAGCAGCAGCATGATCGCGATCGCGATCCAGACCGCCGGATTGGTCAACCAGAAACGCAACCGCAGTCCCGACTCGAGCAGGAAACGGCTATTGAGCAGGTAGAAGATCTGCCCCACCACCAAAGTATTCACCGCCATGGTCTGGGCGACCGCCAGGCCTTGCCCGCTGTCCATCTCGTGCAGGAAGATCAGGATGGTGGCGACGCCGATGATCAGCGACACCAGCAGGATGCGCCACAGGGCGTAGGCGCCGAGGATGGCAGCATCCGGGCTGCGCGGCGGGCGCTGCATCACGCCGGGTTCGGCGGGCTCGAACGCCAGCGCCAGCGCCAACGTGACCGAGGTGATCATATTCACCCACAGGATCTGCACCGGCGAGAGCGGGAGATCGAAACCGAACAGGATGGCGGCGAGGATGACCAAGCCCTGGGCGCCATTGGTCGGCAGGATGAACAGGATCGATTTGCGCAGGTTGTCGTAGATGGTGCGCCCGGCTTCGACCGCGCGGCTGATCGAGGCGAAGTTGTCGTCGGCGAGGACGATCTCGGCGGCCTCTTTGGTCGCCTCGGTACCCTTCATGCCCATGGCCACACCGACATCGGCACGCTTGAGCGCCGGGGCGTCGTTGACGCCGTCGCCGGTCATCGCCACCACCTCGCCGTTGGCTTGCAGGGCCTTGACGATGCGCAGCTTATGCTCGGGGCTGGTGCGGGCGAAGATGTCATGCTCGGCGACTAGGCGGCGCAGTTCCTCGTCGTCCGCCGCCTCCAGTTGTGTCCCGGAGACGGCGCTGCGGTGCTCGCCGATGCCCATCTCGTGGCCGATGGCGCTGGCGGTGCCGAGATGATCGCCGGTGATCATCTTGACGCCGATGCCGGCCGAGTGGCAAGTGGCGATGGCCTCGATGGCCTCGGGCCGCGGCGGGTCGATGATGCCGACCAGGCCGAGGAAGACCAGCTCGGCATCGAGATCGGCGAGTTGCAGGTCGCTCTTGTCGGCGTCGCTCGCGCGCGCGGCGGCGGCCAGCACACGCAGACCCTTGGCACTGAGGCGCTCGACCTCGCCGTCCCAGAAGGCGCGCTCAAGGGGCTCGAGCTGACCGTCGGCGCCGCGCTGGTGCGCGCAGCGATCGAGCAGGCGATCGGGCGCACCCTTCATCAGGATGCGCAGGCTCCGATCCGGCAACTGCTCGAGCGTGGCCATGAACTTGTGCTCGGAATCGAACGGGATCACGGCTCGGCGCTGGTAGCCGGCGGTGTCGAAGCCGGCCTTCAGCCCCAGGGTGCGCAAGGCGCCTTCGGTCGGCTCGCCGATCAGGCGCCATTGCCCCTCGTCCTCGATCACATCGGACTCGTTGCAGACCGCAAGCGGCTCGATCAGGGCGTGCAGGTCGGCGTGTTCAGCAAGTTCGATGTGGGCGTCCTCGAACGAGAGATGCCCGTCCGGGGCGTAACCGACACCGGCGATATCGTACTGGCCGCGCGCGCTGATCAGGTGGCGCGCGGTCATCTCGTTGCGCGTCAGGGTGCCGGTCTTGTCCGAGCAGATCACCGTCACCGAGCCGAGCGTCTCCACCGCCGGGAGCTTGCGGGTGATGGCGTTGCGCTGCGCCATCTGTTGCACGCCGAGCGCGAGGGTGATGGTCATGATGGCCGGTAAGCCTTCGGGGATCGCCGCGACCGCGAAGCCGATCGCCGCCATCATCAGATCGCCCCAGCCCCATTGGTGGAGCAGCCAGCCGGCCAGGGTCATGGCGGCCGCGAGGCCGAGAATCACCACCGAGAGCACCTTGCCAAAGGCGCCCATCTGGCGGATCAGCGGCGTGGCTAGAATTTCGACCTCGGCGATCATGCGGTTGATGCGGCCGAGTTCGGTGTGCGGGCCGGTGGCGGTGACCACGCCGAGGCCGCTGCCGGCGGCCACTAGGGTGCCGGAATAGGCCATGCTGTGGCGATCGCCGATGCTGGCATCGTCGTGCACCGGATCGATGCGCTTGGAGGCCGGCACCGACTCGCCGGTCAGCGCCGATTCCTCGATGCGCAGATTGGCCGCCTCGAGCAGGCGTAGATCGGCCGGGATGCGATCGCCGGCACGCAGGCGCACCACGTCGCCCGGGACCAAGTGCTCGGCATCGATCTCGTTCCAGACGCCATCGCGGCGGGTCAGCGCGCGCGGCGAGAGCATCTTGCGAATCCCGGCCAGTGCCTCCTCGGCGCGTCCTTCCTGCACGAAACCAACGATGGCATTGATCAGCACCACGCCCAGGATCACCCAGGTGTCGATCCAATGCCCCATGAGCGCGGTGGCCACGGCGGCCGCGAGCAGGATGTAGATCAGCACATCGTGGAAATGCTTGAAGAAGCGCTTGATGGGGCCGTCCCGAGGCGGTTCCGGTAGCCGGTTCGGGCCGACGGCTTCCAGTCGGCGCGCCGCTTCGGTGACCGCGAGGCCCTGTGCTTGGCTGTGCAGGGCTGTCAGGACATCGGTGGTCTCGAGCGCGTGCGGATCGCCGACGTCCATGCCCTCGGCGGCGCCGGCCGGATGGTGCAAGGGCTGCGGATCGGAACGCAGGTCGAAGCGATGCAGCAGGATGAGCGTGAGGACGGCGCCGAGCAGGAACCACTCCGCGCCGATCAGCCAGAGCAAGACTGGCAGCCCCAACAGCAGGGTGCGTGTTCCCTGATAGTAGTGGTTGCCGGCTCCATTCAGGGTATCGGCAATGGTCTCGATGGCCAGCCCGCGGAAATACGCCTCGGGTAGGGTGATCTGGAAGGCGGTCTGGTTGTAGTAACGCAACGAGAGCGCGAAGCGCGCGAACGCGGCGAACAGGATCGCGGCGAGCAGCAGCAACTTCGCCTGCACGGCGGCTTCCCCGGTTGGCGCCAGGCTCAGGGCCAGGGACAGGCGGTCGAGTCCAGAGCCTTGCACGGCGAAGCCAACCACCAATAGGCCGAGCAAAAAGGCCATCGCGGCAAACAGGCTCGCGGAGAGCATCCCGTTGCGTAAGGTGTCGATCGCTAGGGCGCCATGGTCGTCCAGGGCGCGCATGGCCTCCACCCAGGCCTGGCGCAGCGCATTCACGCGCTCGCGATGCGTGCGCCGCGGATGCTTGGCGCTCAGCCAGCGCAGGTACAGGTGGTAGCCGACTAAGAGCGCGATGGCCAAGCCATCGGCGATCCAGTTCAGGGTCGGGCGATCAAGCGCGGTGAGGAGTTGTTCGATGATGGTCATTTAAGAGACTGAAGCGACGGCCTTCGGCGATCGACCCATGGGATCGAAGCTGCGTTGTGCGATTATGATGCTGGACAAGCATGGGCAACCGCAATGCCGGTTCGTTCCATCGTTGATTCCATCTGGGTGGTGAGGCACTGTCGTTCAGGTATCAAGTTTAGGGGGGCGCGATGCGATTCGAAACCTTTGATCTGACGGAAACCCAACTGTCCGGGCTGGAGTTGACCGAGAACGTTGGCAATCGGTGCGCCGTGTTTCGTGTGCAGGGCGACCACGACCCGGACCGGCTGGCGAGGGCGGTGCGCGAGGTCATCGCGCGCTGCCCGCCGTTTGCCTATCGCGTCGAGCAGATCGACGGGCGCCCGCGAATCTTGCTCACGGACGAGCCGCTTGGCGAACTCGACCACCTCGAGGTCGATGGCGAGGCCTCGGCGTTCATGCTGATCGAGAATATGCTGCACCGCCGCTTTCGGCTCAATAGCGGCGCACCCTATCTCTTCTCCCTGATCCAGAGCAGCGAGGCGGCCTACCTGGTGTTCGTCTGCCATCCGCTGATCCTGGATCGCTTCTCGCTGCGGCCGCTGTTCCGGGCGCTGGCGAGCGCGTATTGCGGCGAGCCCTTGCCGGAGCAGCTCGCGCTGGCGCAGCCGCTCCTGCTGCGCGAAGAGGCCGCGCGCAGTGCCGATCCGGAGCGCTGCGCCGAGACCCTGCGCTTCTGGTCCACGCTGCTGCGCGACACGGCCTTCGAATGGCGCCCGCCACGGCTCGAGACCCATCTCGAGGACAGCCTGTTTAGCCTGAGTCTACCAGCGCCAGCCTGCGCAAGACTGACCCGGCTGGCCGGCGAACTCGGCATCGGGCTCGATCAGTTGCTGCTGTTCGCCTTCCATCTGTTTCTGTTCCGGCTCACCCGTTCCGAGAACGTGCTGACCGGTTACCGGCACCGCGTGCGTAGCGGCGCGCCGGATCGGATCGGCTGCAATGAGAATGCGGTGGTCTTTCGCAGTCTGCTGCTCGGCGAACAGTCGGTCGGCGGCTTCCTGCGGCAGGCGGTGCGTCTGTTCAAGCAGGTCAGCCATCACTCCGATATGCCGATGCGCGGCGTGCTGCGCGAGCTCCGACGTCAGGTCCCGGACTTGCGACCGACCAATATCCTGTTCGACGAGGATCCGCTGCCGTATGACGAGCTGGCGGGAGAGGATTTCCGAGCTAGGCTGCTACCGGAATTTTCCCATCAATGGGAAGACGAGGACATCGCCGTCTATTTCGATCTACGCGCGGGAGTGACCTTCACTGTCAGGGCGCGCGCGCCACAGGAGATTCCTGGGCTGCGGATGGCGCTGGCGCATTACCTCGTCCTGCTCGAACAGTTGCCGGATGCGCTCGAGCGACCGCTCGGCGAGGTCGAACTCTATACCGATGCGTTGCGCGAGCGCGCGCTGGCACAAGCCGCAGCCGAGACCAGCGCGCCGGCGGTAGCCGAGGATGTGCTGAATCAGTTTCTTGCAGCCGCGCAGCATGCCCCCGACGCACCGGCGCTGCGCTTCGGCGAGCGCGTGCTGAGCTATCAGGCCCTAGCCGAATCCGCTGGCGCTGTGGCTACCGGACTCCATGACCGCGATGGACTCACGCTCGCGGCCCCAGACCCGCTGATCGGTCTCTGTCTCGGGCGCGGCGAGCGTATGATCCAGGCCATCTTCGGCGTGCTCGCGAGCGCTGCCGGCTATGTGCCGTTGGACCCGAGCATGCCGGCCGAGCGGCTCGCCTTCATCGCCGCCGATGCCGGACTTGGCGCCGTGATCACCGATGCCGAGACGCGCGCGATCATCGCGCCGGTGGTGCAGTGCCCGGTGCTCGACATCGATGCGCTCTTGTCCTATCCGCCGTGCGTGCCGCAGCCGGCCGAGCCTGCACAGCGCGCTCGCATCGCCTATGTGATCTATACCTCGGGCACCACCGGCACGCCCAAGGGCGTCGCGATCGAACGCGGCATGCTAGCCCATTTCATCGCCGCGCTCGAGGGCGTCTGGGAACGCGGCGCGGGGACGCGTTGGATGCAATTTGCGTCGATCAACTTCGATGCCAGCGTGCTCGAACTCTTCAATCCGCTGACGCAAGGCGGCGAGCTGGTGGTGGTGCCGAGTGCCGCGCGCACCGATGCCCTGGCCCTGTTCGACCTAATGCGGCAGCAGCGGGTGACCCATGCTTTCCTGCCGCCGGCGCTGCTGCGGCTGCTGCCGCGTCGCGCGTTGCCGGAGTTGGTCGCGCTCTTCTCCGGGGGCGAGGCGGCCGATGAGGAAACCGTGCATTTCTGGTCCAAGACCGTCGATCTGGCCAACATCTACGGGCCGACCGAGGCCACCGTGATGGCGACCATCAATCGCATGGGCGGCGAGAAGGCGGCGAATAATCTGGGGCGACCGCTGCGTGGCTACAGCACCTATCTGCTCGATGAGCAGGGGGCGCTAACGCCGCTCGGTGGCATCGGTGAAATCGCTATCGGCGGCGCGGCGGTGGCGCGCGGTTATCTCGGGCGCCCGGGGCTGACCGAGCGCAAGTTCATCGATAACCCCTTTGGTCCGGGACGGCTCTACCGCACCGGGGATCTCGGGCGCTTCCGGCCCGATGGCGAGCTGGAGTTTCTCGGCCGCAGCGATTTTCAGGTCAAGGTGCGCGGTTTTCGCATCGAACTCGGCGACATCGAGCATGCGATCGCCGAGCAGCCGGAGGTTGCGGGGGTCTATGTCGGCGCCTTCGAGGTGCGCGGCAGCACCGCGCTGATCGCGTGGTATATCGGCAGCGCACTCGAGCCCGATCGGCTGCGCGAGCGACTGGAGGCAAAGCTGCAGCACTACATGGTGCCGAGCTATCTGATCCCGTTGGAGGCGTTTCCGCTCACGATCAGCGGCAAGATCGATCGCACGCGCCTGCCGATGCCGCACGCCGAGACCGATGTCGCGGCGTTAAGCGGTGCACAGGATGCGCTCGAGCGTCAGATGCGGGCGACCTGGGCCGAGGTGCTCGGAGTCGCGCCGGACTCGCTTGGTCCGCGCAGCCATTTCTTCCATCTTGGCGGCCATTCGCTGCTGGTGGTGCAGGTCTGTCTGCGGCTCTCGGAGCGGCTCGATAAGCAGGTTCGCCCCAAGCAGCTGTTCCAACATCCGTTCTTCGGCGATTTCTGCGATCTGCTGCGTGGCGCCAAGCAGGGCGAGCATCCATTGCCGCCGTTGCAGGCGACCGGGCAGTTACGGGCGCCGGTGCTGAATCGGCTGATCGGTCTGATCCAGAGCCGGGCGCTGCGCTTGCCGGATGACAATACCTATAACATCGTCGTGCTGATCGACTTCTCGGACGGGATCAACCCGTTGCGCTTGCGTACCGCGATCACGGATGTGCTCGCCGCGCATCCGGTGTTTCGCGCCTGCTTCAGCGAGCAGTCCGAGCAGCTCGAGATCCTCGCCGCCGATATCGAGCTGCCGGTGATCGCGCTCCACGACAGCACACCGCAGACCCTGCGCGAGCGCACCGAGGCGCTGCGCCATGAGGCGCTCGGGATCAGTGCCGCCCCGCTGTGGCGCGCGGAAATCCATACCGCCACCGCCGGCACGACCAGTCTGCTGTTCTGCATCCATCATGCGATCTTCGACGGCTGGTCCTTCAATCTGTTGCTGGAGGAACTCGGCACGCGCTACGAGCGCCGCCCGGTGCCTGAGCGTCTGAGCATCTTCGACTATTGCCAGTGGTCGCGCTGCCTGCCCGAGAGTGCGCCCTTCGCCGAGTCCATCGCCTACTGGAAGGACAAGCTCGCCGGCGCCGATGCCCATACCGAGCTGCCGATCGATCGACAGGCGGGCATGCCAGCCGAGGTGCCAGACACCAATCGGGCCCTCGCGCTGCGCTTCGAGCCGGACACGGCGAGCGCGCTGAAGACCTTTGCCGATGCCGCTGGCATCACCCTCTCGCCGCTCTTGTTCGCGCTCTATCTGGTCTGGATCTGGCGCCTGACCGGGCAGCGTGAGCTGGTTTGTGCCTACCCTTATGCCGGGCGCGACATCGCCGGCACCGAGGCGATCTACGGCATGTTCGTGACCATGGGGTTTCTGCGCCAGCGGCTCGATCCAGGGGCGACGTTCAGCGCACTTGCGGTCGCGGTGCATCAGCAGATGCTCGACGACAAGGATCATCTGCTCGCCACGCCGTATGACGCCGAGATCGCCGGGCTTGAATCGCTGAACCTGATCTTCAGCCTGCAGAGCGGCATCGGGCTGGAGGGTGCCTTCGGCGGTGCGACGTTCAAGGCCGACGAGCTGCCGACGGCGAGCGCCAAGGCCGATCTGACCGGGATCTTCTACCAGAGCCAGGATGGTGCCATCGAGGGGCGGCTGGAATACGACGGCGCGCGCTTTCGCGATGAGACCGTGGTCGGTTTTCTGAGCACCTTCAAGCATCTGGTTGCCTCGGCCGCACGCACGCCCGAGGCGCGCGTCAGCGAGCTGCGTTATCAGTCCGACGCCGATCTGGCCCGTTTCATGGGCTTTGCCTGCGGGCCGCGCACGGATGCGGACCCGGATGTGGGCACGGCACTGCCGACAACCAGCATCCCGGTCCGTTTCGCGGCGGTCGCCGCGCGGGTGCCGGAACAGACAGCGCTGATCTTTGACGGCCGCGAGACCTCCTATCGGGCGCTGGCCGCGTGGAGCGACCGCATCGCGACCGGCCTGCTGCAGACTGTGACGCCCGGCAGCCGGGTTGGCCTGAGCCTGCGCAAGAGCGATGCGCTGGTCGCGGCGGTGCTCGGCATCCTCAAGGCCGGCTGCGCCTATGTGCCGCTCGACCCGAGCTATCCGGCCGAACGGCTGCGCTTCTTCGTCGATAATGCGGGTCTCGCCGATGTGGTGGCTGATTCGGCCAGCCGCCAGGCGCTCGCGCAGATCGGGCTCGGCGAGCTGAGCTGGTTTGATCCGCAGCAGGATCTGGCGGCGGCCGCTGGCGATCTGCCAACGGTCAGCCCGGAGGCCTTGGCTTACATCATCCACACCTCGGGCTCCACCGGGCAGCCCAAGGGCGTGATGATCGAGCACCATACGGTAGTGCATCTGGCCGTTGGCGCCGCCTCGGCGATGGGACTCGACGAGGGCGCGATCATGTCGCTGATCGCGTCGATGAACTTCGATGCCAGCGTGCTCGAGATCTTCCCGACGCTGCTGAACGGTCACACGCTGGCTGTGGTGTCGGAGGACGCGCGCAAGGAACCGGCGGCCTTGCATCAGGCCCTCGGCGAGATGGGTGTCACCCACGCCGTGATGTCGCCGGTGGTGCTGCAAAACCTGCCGCGCGAGCCGCTGCCGGCGCTCAGGATGCTCGGCTTCGGCGGCGATGTGATCGATCAGCCGAGCGCCGATTGGTGGTCGCGCCAGACCCGCTTCATGAGCCTCTACGGCCCGACCGAGGCGACCGTGATGGCTTCGCTCGGCCAGATTGAGCCCGGCGCCAATGCGCGCATCATCGGCAAGCCGCTGCCGGGCTATCGTCTCTATCTGCTTGATCGCGCGCATCGGCCGGTGCCCCAGGGTGCCGTCGGCGAGATCGGCATCGGTGGCGAGGTGCTCGCGCGCGGCTATCTGAATCGCGACGATCTGACCGTCGAGCGCTTCGTGCTCGACCCCTTCGGCGGCTCGCCCTATGCCCGCTTGTATCTCACCGGCGATCTCGGGCGCTTCCTGCCCGATGGCACCATCGAGTTCTTCGGTCGTCACGATGCCCAGATCAAGATGCGCGGCTTTCGCATCGAGCTGGGCGAGATCGAGAACAGCCTGGCCAGCTTCCCCGGTATTCAGCAGGTGGTCTGCGCCGCTAAGGGGGAGGGCGAGCATCGCGCTCTGGTGGCCTATTATCTGGCCGACGCCGATCTGTCTGAGGCGGCGTTGCGCGCGCATGCGGCACAGTTCCTGCCGGATTACATGATCCCGGCCTTCTTCGTGCATCTGGGTGAGCTGCCGGCCTCGCCGAGCGGCAAGATCGACCGCAAGGCGCTGCCGGCGGTGGCTGGCAAGCGCAGTCAGAATCCGCCGCGCGCGGGGCTGGAGCAACAGATCGCCGAGATCTGGGAGGCCATCCTGCGCTATCGCGGAATCGACCGCGACGACAGCTTCTTTACGGTCGGCGGCAACTCATTGTTGGTGGTGCGGATGCAGGCGGAGGTGGAAAAACGGCTGGGGCTCGCGTTCAGCATCAACGATTTTTATCGCGCGCCGACCATTGCCGCGTTGGCCACCGCGCAAGAGACCGATGACATCGCCACGGCGCTCGCTGACGCCAAGGCGCCGCTGCAACGGTCCGATCCAGCGCCGCAGCCGTCCGATCCGGCACTGCGGCTGGCCGCCTCTCAGGCAGCACCGCAGTCGGTCCTGCTCACGGGCGCGCGCGGCTTTCTCGGCATCTTCCTGCTTGCGGCGCTGAGCCAGCGCTGCGAACGGGTCCACTGCCTGTTGCGTTGTCAGGACGCGGCCGAGGGGCTTGGCGCGCTGCGCGCGAGCGCGGCCAAGGCCGGGGTCGATCCGGACTTCAGCCGCATCCGGGTCGTGCGCGGGGATCTGGGCGCCACCGGACTCGGGCTCGATGACGCCACGCGCGCGCGTCTGGCGCGGGAGATCGACGCCATCCTGCACTGCGGCGCCTTCGTCCACCATCTCTACAACTACGAGACCATGAAGCCGATCAATGTCGGCGGCACCGAGGCGCTGCTGGATCTGGCCCTGAGCGGACGGCAAAAACCCTTCTGCGATGTCTCGACGATCACCGTTGGCGCCTCGCTCCAGGGGGGCGATCGGGTCGCCGAGGACGTCCTGCCCAATGCACCGGCGGTCGATAACGGCTATCTCCTGACCAAGTGGGTGGCCGAGCAGCGTGTCGCCCAGGCGGTGCGCGAGTGCGGGCTGCCGGCGGTGATCGCCCGGCCCGGCAACATCACCGGCAGCAGCGCGACCGGCTACAGCAATTTCGACCGCAACCACTTCTGGCTCTTCGTCAAGGGCTGTCTGCAGCTCGGCGCCTTTCCAGATGTCGCCATGCCGATCGAGATGATGCCGGTCGATCGGCTCGCGGCGGCGATCGTAGCCTTCTGTCTCGCGCCGTCCGCGGGCTTGCGGGTCGCCAACCTGGCCAATCCGAAGACCTTGCCGCTCGCCGAGTTCTTCGCTCGCCTCGGCCACTGTGGCCATCCGGCGCAGCGGGAGCCGGCTGCGGTCTGGCAGCAGCGTCTGAGCCATCTGAGCTCGGATAACGCGCTCACGCAGATCAAGGATTTCTACACCGGCGATCTGTCCGGGGAGGCGCCGCCGGTCGAGCAGCAGAAAACGCTCGCAGCGCTTCAAGCCGCTGGCGTCGAACTCGCGGCCGACTATGAGGCGCTGATCCCGCTCTATGTCGGCTATCTGGAACGAGCCGGATTCCTGCACTGAGCGCGGGCTGAGAGGTCGAAGCGGAGGAGCATCATCGTGCGACAAGACGCAGAGCGTGGCAGCACGGACAGCAGCCTGGGCCAAGGCGAGGGCTGGAACGGTGCGCGCACGCCCCCGGCTTTCAGCGAACTTGCCTGGGTTTTGGCGCTGTTCGGTACCGCCATCGGCGCCGGGATTCTCTATCTGCCGCTGCAGGCCGGCAGCGGCAGCCTTTGGGCGCTGATCCTGCTCGGGGTGCTGATCTTTCCGCTGGTCTATCTGTCGCATCGCAGCGTGTTGGAGATGCTGCTGCTCGGCGATGGCGAGCAAGACTATGCCGGTGTGGCTGGGCGTTACCTCGGGCGCGGGCTGGACTGGGTGCTGTTGCTGGTGTTCCTGATCACCTTCCAGGCCGTGCTCGCGTCCTATGCGATCGGGCTCAACACCAACTTAGGCGAGTACTTGCACCAACAGGGTTGGACCGCGAGCAACTGGGCGCAGCAGCCCTATCTCAGCCTCGCCATCCTGCTCGGCTTCGCCCTGTTGTATTGGATCGGGCAGGGCCTCCTGCTGCGGTTGATGAGCCTGATCTCGGGGCTGTTGATCGTCGCGCTGCTCGGCCTTTCGGTCTATCTGATCCCGTTTTGGGATCTGTCGCGCTTCGCGGCCCCGGTGAGTGCGCTACGGCTGGTTGACGACATGCTGTTGGTGCTGCCGATCCTGACCTTCTCGTTCATCTTCTTTCCGGCCATGTCATCGATGGTGATGGCCCTGAAGCGCGCGCATCGGGACTGGCCCCAAGGTGGCGAGGTGCGGCTCAAGCGGGTGGTCTTGACGACCTCCGCATTGCTGCTGTTGTTCGTCCTGTTCTTCGTCTTTTCTTGCATCCTGGCGTTGACGCCCGCGGAGCTTGAGGCCGGCAGCGAAGCGAATCTGAACGGACTCACGATTCTGAGCCACAAAGAGGGGCTGTCGCCGATCCTGGCTCAGATCGGGACACCCATCGGACTCTGTGCGCTGTTCACCTCCTTCGCCGGCGTTTTCCTGGCCGTGCGCGATTCGGCACAGGAGGTCATCCATCGACTCGGCGGTGGCGGCGGGCCGATGGTGACGAGACGCTGGAGCGAATGTCTGCTGCTGGTGCTGGTGCTCGGCTTAGCCTGGGGGATGACCATCGCCAATCCCTCGATCATCAAGGCCTTCGGGATGCTGATCGCGCCCTTGGTCGGCGTCTTCATCTTCATCCTGCCGGTCGTGGTGCTGGTGCGTGCCCGCGGCTTTGGCAACCTGCGCAAGCCCAGCCAACTCTTCGTGCTGCTCATGGGCGTGCTGACCCTATTCGCCTATGACATTGGCGCTTGGCTGCAGCATGGTTTGTCCGGCCTGCCTGCAGGATAGGCTCAGGAACATCGCATGCTGACACTCGCTCAAGCCGGTCGCCCCTGGGCCTTCGATGCCGAGGGCGCCGCCTTCAAGCTCGGGCTCGAGGCCTACCGCATCAGCCAGGCGGCGCTGTTCGACCCGATGATGGCGGTGCATACCTCCAACGTCGAACCGCTGCCGCATCAGATCTCCGCCGTCTACGAGGTGATGCTGCCCAAGCAGCCACTGCGCTTCGTCCTCGCCGACGACCCCGGCGCCGGCAAGACCATCATGGCCGGCCTGCTCATCCGCGAACTGCTGATGCGCGCCGATGCCCGGCGCATCCTCATCGTCGCCCCCGGCGGCCTCACCGAGCA
>PWTO01000100.1 GCA_003562815.1 Chromatiaceae bacterium
ACTACACAGGCCCCGAGAACCGCGCTTGGGTGCCGATTGAGGAGCGTTTCTGAATGAGCAAAGCCGCTACGTTGGACGCCTCGCGTCCCGATTATGACGAGGTGATCCAACGGATCGCCGACTATGCCCTGGACGTCGATGTGCGCCAGAGTCGCGAGGCGATGGAGACCGCCCGCTATGACTGGATGGACAGCATCGGCTGTGCGCTCTATGCGCTGAACTATCCCGCCTGCAGCAAATTGCTCGGGCCGGTGGTGTCCGGCGTCGAGCTACCGGGCGGTGCGCGGGTGCCGGGCACCTCTTATCAGCTCGATCCGCTGCGCGCGGCTTGGAATATCGGCGCCATGGTGCGCTGGCTCGACTACAACGACACCTGGCTGGCGGCCGAGTGGGGCCATCCCTCGGACAACCTCGGCGCGATCCTGGCGCTGGCGGATTTCCAGTCGCGTCAAGCCCTGACCCATGGCGCGGCGCCGCTGACCCTGGGCGATGTGCTGCAGGCGATGATCAAGGCGCACGAGATCCAGGGCGTGATCGCCCTCGAGAACAGCTTCAACCGCGTCGGGCTGGATCATGTGCTGCTGGTACGGATCGCCTCGACCGCCGTGGCCGCAGCGATGCTCGGCTGCAATCGCGACGAGGTGCTGAGCGCCGTCTCCCACGCCTGGCTCGATGGCTCGGCGTTGCGTACCTATCGCCATGCCCCGAACACCGGCCCGCGCAAGTCCTGGGCCGCCGGTGATGCCTCTGCACGCGGGCTGTTCCTGGCCTACACGGCGCTCAAGGGCGAGATCGGCTATCCCTCGGTGCTGACCGCCAAGGGCTGGGGCTTCCAGGATGTCAGCTTCGGGGGCAAGCCGCTCCAGCTCGCGCAGCCGTTTGGCACCTATGTGATGGAGAACGTGCTGTTCAAGATCAGCTACCCGGCCGAGTTCCATGCCCAGACCGCCGTCGAGGCGGCGATCACCCTGCATCCGCAGGTCAAGGACCGGCTCGGCGAGATCGAGCGCATCCTGATCGAGACCACCGAATCCGGCGATCGCATCATCAACAAGACCGGGCCGCTGAACAACCCGGCCGATCGCGATCACTGCCTGCAGTACATGGTCGCGGTGCCGCTGATCCAGGGCAGCCTCAGTGCCGATGACTACGAGGATGCGGCAGCGGCCAATCCGCTAATCGATCGGTTGCGCGCGAAGATGGAAGTAGTCGAAAACGAGCGCTTCACACGCGAGTATCTGGAGGCCGACAAACGCGCCATTGGCAACGCGGTGCAGGTGTTCTTCGCCGACGGCTCGAGCACCGAGAAGGTCAGCGTCGATTATCCGGTCGGGCATCGCCGCCGGCGGGCCGAGGGTATCCCGCTGCTTAAAACCAAGTTCGAGCGTTACCTGCGCGGGCGCATCAGCCAGAAGAACAGCGATGCGATCCTCGCGCTTTGCGCCGATCAGGCCGCGTTCGAGGCCTGTTCGGTCGAACACATGATGACGCTGTTGAGCCTCTGAGCGCTTGCGGCTAACTGCATGGTGATGCAATGCAGACTGCCGCCCTGGCGGATCAGTGGCCGGCAGTCGACGGGCTCGATGCGCCGGCCGGGGAAACAGCGCGCGAGCCGTTCGCAGGCGATGGCGTCCGCCGGATCATCGTAGACCGGGACCAGCACGGCCCGATTGGTGATGAGGAAGTTGGCGTAGCCGGCCGGTAGACGCTGGCCGTGCTCGTCATGGATCGGCGCCGGTTGCGGCAGCGCGATCAGCCGATAGGGCGCGCCGTTGCGCTGGCGTAGCGCGCGCAGTTCAGCGGCGAGCTGTTCGAGCGCCGGATGATCCGAGTCCTCTGGGTTAGTGCTCGCGGCATAGCAGAGGGTTTGCGGATCGCAGAAGCGCGCTAGGGTGTCGATATGGCCATCGGTATCATCGCCGCTGAGCTGGCCGTGCTCGAGCCAGAGGATGCGCTCGACGCCGAGCCGGTCACGTAGCTCGGCCTCGATCGCGGCTTGGCTCCAGTCTGGATTGCGCTTGGGATCGACGAGCGTGCGGCGCACGGCAAGCAGGCTGCCCGCGCCGTCGCTCTCGATGGCGCCGCCTTCGAGCACGAGCGGGCTTGGCTCCAGACGTTCGCGTTCGCTGGCCGCAGCGTAGACGCGCGCGGTGATCCGATCGTCGAGTTCGGCCGGATACTTGCCGCCCCAGCCGTTGAAGCGGAAGTCGATCAGGATGCGCGCATTGGTGGCGCGGTCGATGACGCTGATCGGCCCATGATCGCGCGCCCAGGTGTCGTTGCTGGGGGCAACGGCGAACCGGATGCGCTCGCTCTGGCCCTTGGCGCTGGCTTCGGCTCCTGCGGCAGGTTCACTCAGCTGCGCTTGGATCGCACGCCGATGCGCCTCGTCTCGACAGACGATCAGCACGGCCTGATCGCGGATGATCAACTGCACCAAGCGTCGGTAGACGGCCTCGACTGCGTCAAGCTGTGCGGCCCAATCGGTACCCGCGTGCGGCCAGGTCAGCATCACCGCTTGTTGCGGCTCCCATTCGGCAGGTAGATGGCGCATGGTTTAGTCTCGGCAGTTGCGCAGTGTTGCACGACGCATGGCGCCTTCCATCTTGGCATCCTCGGCAGAAACTACAAGACCCCGTCGGGCTCGCCTCGGCGCTCCACCCGAGGCGCGCCATCCGAGCTGCTCGGAGATGGCGCGGCCGGTGCTTTCACGTAGAGCAGCACGCCGATGCAGCCGACATCGCGTTCGGCCTCTTCATCGTCGAGCCCTTATTGCGGAATGCGGTTCTAGGTCGCATTCTCTTGCGCGATAGAGCCGGGTGGCAGGCACTGGCCCACTTTGAACGCGCCCGCTCCACGCTGAACGACTTTCTGATCGACGAGGATTCTGACGATGACCGCTCCGGCCCCGACGACTGCTTCTGATGCTGCAACCGCGATCCCTGCTTTCTGCGAGGGGATGCTCCATGTCGGCGATCTGCCGCCACGCTTTGCTGCGCTCAGCGAGCCGGTGATCGCCGAGGGGCAGTCGGCGATTGTCGACATCGATGAGGCGGCGGTCTATCAGACGCGGTTGATCGCCGATGCGCTGCGCTACACGACGCTGCAACTGTGCGCGTCCAAGGAGTCCGGACATCCGGGCGGCTTCGCCAGCGCGGCCGATGCGATCGCGGCGCTGATCATGCTCGGGCATAAGAACATCGTCACCGAGGTCGGCCATCATGCGCCGGGCTTCTACAGCAGCATGTTCTTGGATGGCTCGCTGGAGGCGATGGGTATCCGCACCATGACGCAGATGCAGGAGCGCTTCCGTGAGCGCGATGGGCTGCTCGGGCATCTCTCTGGGGCCATTCCAGGCCTGCTGGCGCCGGCCGGGCCGCTCGGACAGGGGCAGCATTTCGCGATGGCTGGGGCCTATCTGAATCGCGACACGCTGTTTCCCTGCACCATCGGCGATGGCGGTCTCGGCGAGCCTTATATCCTCTCGGCGATGAAGCATTTCCACACCAGTTATCCGGAGGTGACCAACTTCCTGCCGGTGCTGATCTGGAACGGCTACAGCCAGGAGCATCATTCGATGGTGTCCTTGATGGACAACGCGCAGATGACGGCGTACTGGCAGACGCATGGCTTCGAGCGGGTGATCTTGATCGATGCCAAGGCGTTCGACGATGCCAGTCAGCCCGAGGCCTATGTCGATAGCACCCTGTTTAGCGAGTCGGCGCGGGCAGCCTTCACCCGGGCCGTGTTGGACGGCATGCGCGAGGCGGGCGAGTCGGCGCTGGGCGGGACGCTGACGGCGGTGATCGTCAAGCAGCTCAAAGGTGCGGGCATGCATGCACGCGGGGCCAAGTCGCACAACCTGTATCCGGGCGATCGGCCGGAGAAGCCGGCCATTGCCGAGGCGCTGCAGCATGGCGCGCTGGCGCCGCAGGCCTGGGCGCTGGTGCGCACGCTGATGGCGCGCGCAGGCGGTGGTCCAGCGGGCCAGGTTGCGGTGACCGAGACCGAGCGGGCGTTGCCGGAGGTCGGTGAGCTGCCGCTGCAGGCGTTCGCGGTCGGCGAGAAGGCGGTGCCATCGACCGCGATGGCGCAGATGGTGGCGACGCTCGGTGAGCGCGATCCGCTGTTCGTGGTGACCAATGCCGATGGCAACGAAGCCTCGGCGATGAAGGTGATCAATGAGCGGTTGAAGATTCGCCATCCGACCGTCGATGCGCTCTATAACCAGGCACCGACGGGCCAGGTCTACGAGCCGCTGAGCGAGGATGCCTGTGCGGGTCTGGCGGCAGGGATTGCGTTGTTCGGTGGGCGCTCGCTGTGGCTGTCGTATGAGAGCTTCGCAATCAATGGCTGGCCGATCGTGCAGACGGTGGCGCAGGCGATGGCAGAGCTGCGGCGGCGCACGCCGGCGGTGGTGAGTATGTTCACGGCAGGTGCGTTGGAGCAGGGGCGCAACGGCTGGACCCATCAGCGCCCGGAGATCGAGAACTATCTCGGTGGGCAGATGCGCAATGGCAATAGTTATCTGCTCTATCCGGCGGACGCGAACATGATGCAGGCAGCCTTTGCTTGGGCGACCTCGCAGTTCAATAAGTGCATCAGCATCGTGGCGAGCAAATCGGCGTTGCCGGTGTATACGACGCTGGATCAGGCGGCGCAGGCGATCGACGAGGGGGCGGTGGCCCTATATGAGTCGCCGGCAGGTGCGGGGTCGTTGGTGGTGTTCGCAGTGACCGGGGATATGGTGCTGCTGCCGGTGTTCGAGGCGAAGGAGGCGCTGGAGGCGGCTGGGCATCGGGTGCGGATCGTGACGGTGGCCAATCCGCGGCGGTTGTATCGGGCGGGCGATGTGGCTTGGGCTCAGAGCGCGGAGGCGGATGAGCGGTTCATGGACGATTCGGCCTTTGCGGATCTGTTCGATGGGGCGGCGTTGGTAGCGGTCAGCGGTGGCGGCACGGTGGCCTTGGAGCCGGTGATGTTGCGCTCGCGAGCTGGGGCGCGGGATCTGGTTGGCTGGCAGCGGGGGGAGACGACGGCCTCGCCAGCGCAGATCATGGCGTTCAATGGCATCACCGGGGAGGCGTTGGCGGCTCGGGCCTTGGGCTTGATTGGCTGATCGCTTGTTGCGTTGCTGGCGCCGTAGCAGCTGGACGGGCTTCCCGACTGCTGGGTTGATTGGCACCTTAATTGAGGCTGATTGGGTTGGGATATGGCTGAATCTGTGACCAAGATTATTGCGATCGATGACGACCCGACCGGCTCGCAGACCGTGCATGGATGCCTGTTGCTCACGCGCTGGGATGTCGAGACGCTGTTGGAGGGGCTGCGGGATGCGTCGCCGCTGTGCTTTGTGTTGAGTAATACGCGGGGGATGGATGCGGCATCGGCGGCGGCGGTGACGCGCGAGATTGGTGTGAATCTGCGCGCTGCGTTGGCGCGGATGGAGGCGGCTGGGGAGCCCGTGCAGCCGGTGGTGGTGAGTCGCTCGGACAGCACCTTGCGCGGACATTATCCGGTGGAGACGGATGTGATCGAAGAGGTGTTGGGGCCCTTTGATGCGCATTTTCTGGTACCGGCGTTCTTCGAGGGCGGGCGCTTGACGCGGGATGGGACGCACTATCTGATGGTCGACGGTGCGCCAGTGCCGGTGCACGAGACGGAGTTTGCGCGGGATTCGGTGTTTGGATTCAGCACAGCGTTCTTGCCAGATTACGTTGCGGAAAAGACGGCGGGGCGGATTGCCGCAGAGGAGGTAGAACGGTTTTCGCTGGCCGATGTGCGTGGAGCGTTGGAGGCGCGGTTGATGCGCTTGGAAGGGAATCGCTGTGGTGTGGTGGATGCCGAGGAGCAGGCGGATTTGGATCGCTTTGCGCGGCAGGTCTTGGCAGCAGCGGGGCAGGGCAAGCGGTTTCTGTTCCGCAGCGCGGCGAGTCTGTTGACGGCCTTGGCGGGACTGGCGCCGCAGCCGGTGCCGGCCGCAGAGATGGCGACCTTTGTGCGCGGTGGCCGGCCGGGCGTGGTGCTGATGGGCTCGCATGTCGGTCAGTCGACGCGGCAGTTGGAGGCGTTGCTGGCACAGACCGATGCGGTGGGGCTGGAGATCGATCTGGATCGGCTGGATGCGACAGAGGTGCTGGTCGGGGAGTTGATCGGCGCAGTGGAGGCGGCGATGCGCCAGCGCCGGGGCGCGGTGCTCTATACCAGTCGCGGCGAGCGGCAGTTTGCGACCAAAGCGGAGCGTTTGGCGTTTGGGGATCAGGTGGCGGATTTGCTGGTGCGGGTCGGTCAGCAGCTACCGCCTGATATCGGCTTTCTGATCAGCAAGGGTGGGATTACCTCGAACGATACGTTGAGCAAGGCGCTGGCGTTGCGCACCGCGCGGGGGCTCGGGCAGGTGCATGCGGGCTGTTCGGTGGTGCGCTGTCCGCAGGATCATCCGCGCTTTCCGATGCTGCCGGTGGTGATCTTTCCCGGTAATGTGGGTGGCGATGACAGCCTGGCGCAGGTCTATCGGACGCTCTCGCGCAGGCGCTCTGAACCCTGAACTACGGCATCTGCAGGAGCTGTCGCGCTGCAGCGACAATTTCCGCTGGGCGGAGCGGCAGCGGTCCGGGTCGGGCGAGCGATTGGGCGCTGGCGGGCAGGCTGCGCTCGCCATGAAGATAGCGAAACAGTTGGCCGGAATGGTTCAGCTCGATGACCAGCACTGGTGCACGGCCGAGCGCCGAGCGCAGTGCCGCGCGTTGCAACGGTGCGATCAGCCGCAGTGCGATGGCCTGCACATGGATTCCGTGCGCACGCAGCCGACTGGCAGCTTCTTGCACCGCACCCCAGCTTGAGCCCCAGGTGACTAGGCTCAGTCTCGGGGCCTCGATGTCGTCGGGCTCGACACCGGGCGTCTCCTGCTGTGCGCCACAGTCGATCTCGGCCCAAGCCGCGCCATAGTCGTACGCGAGCAGTTTGTCGCGGCGTTTGGCCAGCTGCAGGGCATGGTCGCTGGCACGGCTCGAGGGGGTACCGCACGGATCGTGCTCGAGGCCGTCGGCGGTGTAGGTACAGCCGGGCTGGCCGGGACGCGGCATCGGTGAGATGCCGTCCGAGGTGAGCGCGTAGCGGGCGAAGTCGCCATGACCTTCACCGTCGCCGATCCCGCGCGCATCGACCCCCTTGCGCTCAGGGACTGGTGGGCAGCGGGGTGGTGGGTCGATGGTCGCCTGCGTCTGTCCGAGTATCTGATCCGAGAGCAGGATCGCGGCGCTCTGCAAGCGCTCGGCGAGGCGGCTGGCCCATTCGACGCTGAAGCTGCAGTCGGCGATGCTGAGCGGGGCCAGCACCAGATGCGGGGCGTCGCCATGCAGCCCGTGGACGGCTTGGTCCAGATCGGCTTGCTCGGACTTGGTCGGCAGGCCGGTGCTCGGGCCGCCGCGCGCGACATTGACGACCAACAGCGGCGTTTCGCTCGCGATCGCCAGTCCGATGCCCTCGCTCATCAGGCTCAGGCCGGGGCCGGAGGTGGCGGTGAGTGCCGGTGCGCCGCCGAAGCTGGCGCCGACCAACATATTGATCGCGGCGAGTTCGTCCTCGGCTTGGATCAGGCTTCCGCCGAGGCGCTCGATGCGCGGCGCGAGCCATTCCAGCATCTCGCTCGCCGGGGTGATCGGGTAGGCGGCAACGAAGCGCACCCCGGCGCGCAGCGCGCCGAGGCCGGCGGCGGCGTTGCCGCTGAGCTGCCAGCGCGGGGTTGCCTCTTGGCCGTTGGCCGATGGGCGCTTGGTTGGAGACGGACTGGCGGCGCGCATCGGCGCGTTTTCATAGCCGGCGCGAATGCAGGCATGGGCGGCATCGACGATGGCCTGGCCCTTGTCGGCTAGGGTCTCCTCGGCGCCGGCCAGCAGCGCCGCGAGTTCGAGTCCGGCCTCGCGTCCGAGGGCGCCGACTGCGACCATGTTCGCGCGCCCGCCCGGATGCGTGCGGGCACTGCCGCTGAAGTCGATGGTGCGCACCGTGGCGCCGCTCGCGCCAATCGCCTCTGGCACGGGTCCGCTGGCCGGATCGGTCAGGATCAGCCCTTCGGCGGTGAGCGGGAGTTCATCGACGAAGCGCATAATGTTGCGCCAGTCGAGCGCGGCGAGCAGATCGACCCGATCGCCGATGCAGCCGATGGGCTGGGCGCCGAAGCGCAGGATCGAGACCGACTCGCCGCCGCGCACCTGCGGGCCGGCGGCGCGCGTCAGGAACCCATAGTCGCCGCGCCGGCGCGCTGCGGCGAGCAGGATCAGCCCGGCCGTGACGGCGCCACTGCCGCCCGCGCCGCTGACCGCGACCGTGATGGCATCGGCGTCGGGGCAAAGGGGTTGGATGGCGGGTGGAAGTGCGTTGTGGTGCGCCGTCATTGACTCGGCTGTGACTCGGTGTGACTAGGCTGCGAGGTCGCCGGAGCGAAAGGGCTTGAGGCGCTCGATCATCGCGCGGTGGACCTTGAGGCCACCGGCGACCAGGTTGCAGGTGTCGAAGAAGCGGTCGCCGCCAGCGAGATCGGTCACCGTGCCGCCGGCCTCGGCGACCAGCAGCGCACCGGCGGCAAAGTCCCAGGGCGAGAGCCCGAGTTCCCAGAAGCCATCGAGGCGGCCTGCGGCGACATAGGCGAAATCCAGCGCTGCCGAGCCGGGGCGGCGGATGCCGGCGGTATCGCGGATCATCGCCGCGAGCATGCCGAGATAGGTGGTCAGGTGCGATTGATCCCGAAACGGGATGCCGGTGCCGATCAGGGCACCCTCGAGTCCGCGCCGGTCGCTGACGCGGATGCGCCGATCGTTCAGCATGGCGCCGCCGCCGCGGCTGGCGGTGAACAGTTCCTCGCGCAAGGGGTCGTAGACGACGGCCTGCTCCATCAGCCCCCGGTAGCGCAGGCCGATCGAGATCGACCATTGTGGGAAACCGTGCAGATAATTGGTGGTGCCGTCGAGTGGGTCGATGATCCACTGGAACTCATCGCTGCCGTCACGGCCCTGGCGGCTGCCGCTCTCCTCGGCGAGAATGGCGTGATTCGGGAACTTGCCGCGCAGTTCCTCGATGATGGCCGTCTCGCAGGCGCGATCGACCTCGCTGACGAAGTCGTTACGGCTTTTTTCGTTGACCCGCAGATCGGCACCGCGCTCGTAGGAGCGAACGGCGATGCGCCCGGCCTGGCGCGCGGCGCGTATAGCAATGTTGAGCATGGCATCCATGGTGGTAACAATAACGCAGCGGCGCCTTCGAGAGTAGAGTGAGAGGATCGGAAAAGTCTGAAGAACTGATGTGATGGATGCAAGCGATACCACTTCTGCGGCTCAGCCGGGCCTTGAGCGGCTCGACCGGGTGCGCTTCGGGCTGGGCGAGACCAGCCTCAGCGCCAACATGGGCGCGGTGGCGCGCGCGATGAAGACCATGGGCCTCACGCGCCTGGTGCTGGTGCGCCCGCAGCAGGCGCTCGATGCCGAGGCGCTGGCGCGCGCGGCAGGGGCCGATGATCTGCTGGCACGTGCGCGGGTGTGTGCGTCGCTCGACGAGGCGCTGGCTGGCTGCCGCTTGGTGATCGGTTCGAGTGCGCGCGCGCGTTCCCTGGCCTGGCCGGAGGTCGATCCGGGCGCTTGCGCCGAGCGTTTATTGCACGAGGCCGAGGTCGGCGAGGTCGCGCTGCTGTTGGGGCGGGAGCGTTCGGGGCTGAGCAACGACGAACTCGCGCGCTGTCATTTCTTGACGCGGATAGCGGCCAATCCGCAGTACAGTTCGCTCAATATTGCCGCCGCCGCACAGGTGTTCGCCTATGAGCTGCGGCGTGTGGCGCTGCAGGGCGAGGCCGGCGCGAGGCGGGCGCAGGAGCCAGCAGCAGCGGCCTCGGACCCGTCCCTGGATGGAGTGCTGGCTGAAGCGCCGAGGAGCGACCTGGCGACTGCCGATGAGATGGCGAGCTTCTATGGGCACTTGGAGCACACCATGACGCGGATCGGATTTGCCGATCCAGAGCAGTCCAGTACCCTGCGCCGGCGGCTGCGACGGCTGTTCAATCGGGCGCGCCCGGATCGGACCGAGCTGAATATCCTGCGCGGTCTCCTGTCTGCGGCCGAGGGACGAAAACACCCGGATCGGTTTCGCCGCTGATGCAGGCGGTCAGCCGCCGATCCCGCGAGGAGAGCGTTTTGATGTTCAAGCGTCTACGCGACGAGATCGACTGTGTGTTCGAGCGCGACCCGGCCGCGCGTAATGCGTTCGAGGTGCTGACCGCCTATCCCGGATTGCACGCGGTGATGATACACCGGGTCTCGCATGCCCTCTGGAGGCGCGGGTTCAAATGGCTGGCGCGGATGTTATCGAACCTGGCGCGCCTGTTGACCGGGGTCGAGATCCATCCCGGCGCGCGCCTGGGGCGGCGTTTTTTCATCGACCATGGGATGGGCGTGGTGATCGGCGAGACCGCCGTGGTCGGCGACGATTGCACGCTCTATCACGGCGTCACACTGGGCGGAACGAGCTGGCAGAAGGGCCAGCGCCATCCGACCCTGGGGCGCGATGTGGTGGTGGGCGCCGGCGCCAAGGTGCTGGGGCCGATCCAGATCGGCGACGGCGCGCGCATCGGCTCGAACGCGGTGGTGTTGAAGCCGGTGCCGGCCGGCGGCACCGTGGTCGGGGTGCCGGGGCGGGTGATCGAGCATGCTGCGGATGCGGCCACCCGCCGGCGCGCGGATACGGCCAAGCGCATGGGCTTCGATGCCTATGGAGCCACCCGCGATGCGCCCGATCCGGTTGCCAATGCGGTGAATCGGATGCTCGATCATATCCACATCATGGACCGGCGCATGGAGGCCATGTCGCGGGCGCTCGAGGAGCAGGGCATCACCCGCCACTTCGAGCATCTCAACGACCTCGACGATTGCGTGCTCGACCCGGCTGCGGTCAGCTCGGAGCCGACCGAGCAAAATTGATGAGTTTGGTCGGTTATCATAGGATGTCGTCAGACAAGACTATCAGCGAGGAGGGGTCGAGGTGAGACTGACAACGAAAGGGCGCTATGCGGTGACGGCGGTTTTGGACCTGGCCCTCCATCATGGAGAGGGCCCGATCGCGCTTGCGGATATCGCGCAGCGTCAGGGCATCTCCCTGTCCTACTTGGAGCAGTTGTTCGCGAAGCTGCGCAAGCGCGGCCTGGTGCTGAGCGTGCGCGGCCCCGGCGGCGGCTACAATTTGGCGCGCGAGGCGGGCTCCATCTTTATCGCCGAGGTCATCACCGCCGTCGATGAGCATGTCGATACCACCCGTTGCGGTGGCGCTCACAACTGTCAGGCCGAAGGCCCCTGCCTGACCCATGATCTGTGGATGGATCTGAGCGATCGCATCTACGGCTATCTCAACAACATCAGCTTGCGCGATCTCGTCGAGCGCGGGAGCGCGGCGGCGGCTAGCCGAGGCACGAAGCGCTCGGCCGAGGCGGGCCGCACCGAGGCCACCCAGGTCCGGCTGGACCCGGTGCGCCCAACGGGTCAGGCCAATGCCTGAGTGCGGCGAGGCCCGCAAGACGCGCCGCCGGCGCGCAAGCTGTGCCGCCTAGCGGGGCCGGCTCAGCATTGCTCCCAGGGTAAGCCACGGAATCGCCAGCCGCCACGGGTCGAGCGGTGGTGCTGCTCGTCGAGTTCGCCCTCGAAGCCTTCGTCGACATGAAAGACCGTCGGCAAGCCGGCCTCGAGCAGCGCCTTGCCGGCCTCGAGTGAGCGTTTGCCACTGCGACAGATCAGCACGACGGGCGCGCAGGCCTCCTCCGCCGTGCAGACGGCACCGCCGAGCAAGCGCTTGCGGATCTCGGTGAGAAACTGCGGATTGACGGTCCAATCCGGTTCATCGATCCAGGGCACATGGACGGCGCCGGCGGGATGGCCGACGAACAGAAACTCCATGGTCGAGCGGATATCGACAAACAGGGCTTGGGGGTCATCCTGGATCAGTTGATGGGCCTGCGCTGGGGTGAGTGGTGTTGGTAAACGCTCGCTCATCATCAGTTCTCCTCGTCGTGGTGATCCTCGAATCATAGCCTCCGTGCTGCGATTTGGCGCCCTTGGATGCTGTGCTCGGCGGTGTCGGCTTGGGAAACGCGCGGCAGCCAGAGCGAGAGCAGGGCGGCGGCGAGCACGAAGCCGCTCGACCACCAAAGGCAGCCTTCCAGACCCTGGAGCTGGTAGATCAGGCCCGAGAGCACGGTGCCGACGAGCCGGCCACCGGCATTGGCCATGTAATAGAAGCCAACGTTGAGCGCGACCTTGTCGGCATCGGCATAGGCCAGAATCAGATAGGAGTGGACGGCGGAGTTGATGGCGAAGACGATGCCAAACAACAGCAGTCCGCCGATCAACACAGCGCTCTGAATCTCGGTCGGCGAGGCTGCCGCAAGCCAGCCGAGGTCTGCGCCGGTGACATCGGTCAGCGTCGTCACCAGCGTCGGCGCGAATCCCGGCCCCTGCGTCATGCCTAGCGCGATGCCGGCCGGGATCAACGCCAGCACCAGCGCACCGAGCAGCGCCGTGCGCCCGCCGGGGCCCTGTCCCTGCGTGTTCGGGCGGATCAGCGCTGGCGCACCCGCCTGAACGATGCCATAGCCGATGACCCAGAGCGCGAGAAAGGCACCGACAGCGGCGTAATCCCAGCCGAGCACATCGTAGAGAAAAACCGGCAGTGCGACCACGAACCAGACATCGCGGGCGCCGAACAGGAAGAAACGCGCGCCCGAGAGCCAGTTGATCGCCGGCGTGTTGGAGAACACCTGCGCGAACTTGGTCTTCTCCTTCAGCCTGCCGACCCCGGAGGGCAGCAGGGCGATGGTGACGATCATCACCAGGAACAGCGCGCCGGCGAGGATGAAGAGCGCATTGCGGAAGCCGAACGCCTGCAATAGCGCGGCGCCGACGAAGAAGCCGGCGCCCTTGAGCGCGTTCTTGGAGCCGGTGAGCACGGCGACATACTTGAACAGCTTCGATTCGCCGGCCGCGCCGCCGCCGGTCAGGGTCTTGACCGTGGCCTTGGCCGACATCTTGTTCAGATCCTTGGCGATGCCGGACAGCGCCTGGGCGGCCATCACGTAGACGACCCCGAGCCAGGCATCGGGCACCGTGAGCATCGCCAGCGCGAACACCTGCAGGCCCATACCGATGTGCATGGTGAGATTGAGCCCGATGCGCGCACCGAGCCAGCCGCCGACCAGATTGGTGACGATGCCGAAGACCTCGTAGAACAGGAACAGCATCGCCACCTCGAACGGCGAGTAGCCGAGCTGGTGGAAGTAGAGCACCACGAGCATCCGGATCGCGCCGTCGGTGATGGTAAAGGCCCAGTAGCCGGCGGTGACGGTCAGATAGTTGCGGGTGTTCTTGTCCATGCGCGGGCGTTCAGTTCACATGGTCGAGAGAGCCGCTTACGGAATGACCAAGGTCAACCCTGGCAACACGCGGTCTGGATCATCGAGCAGGTGACGATTGGCCTCGAAGATCCGCTGCCACGCCTGATCAGTCCCGTAGACCATCGCGCTGATGTGCGCGAGCGAGTCGCCCGGGCGCATCCGATAGACGGTGCGATCGCCTTCGGCACGAGCTAACAGGTACTGGCTGCGATGCAGCGCATGCTCGGTCTCGCGGATCTGCTGCCAGAGTTGCGGGTTGTTGACCCCCTGACCTTCGCGCAGGAGACGCTCGAGCGTCTGCGCGTCCGCACGGGCGCGGGCGCGTGCCTCAGCCGCCGTTAGAGTGCCACCCTCTGGCGCCGGTAAGCGCGCCCGGAGCGCTTCGAGTCGCTGCTCGAGCTGGTGCTTGGCCTCGGCGCGCCTGGCCTCGGCCGCTTGTAGGCGCTCGATGTGTGCCTCGCGTTGCGCGAGCTGCTGCTCAAGCCGCTCGATCCGGGCATCGACACTCTCGACGTCGAGCCGATCCTGGTGCTCATGCAGCCGATGTTCGGCGGCGGCCGCGTTGGCCTCGGTCGCCCCAGCACCGCTTGTCTCGGCATCGGTCGTCCCGAATGGGTCGGCGCCGCTCGCTGGCCGAGGATCCTCCTCGGCAAGGAGGGCGGAGGCGCAGAGCAAGAGCGCGCAGGCGCTCAACATGGGCACGGTGCCGCCGACGCGGATCGGTTGGAGACGGCACCCGTGTTGACGGCGCCCGTGTTGACGGGCTCGAGTGTTCGCAGTGGACATCGACATGACAGTCTCCGTCGGTGGTGGTCGCAACGGACTCGGCTGATTCGGCTGACTTGGCTGCACCGTTGCGATGGGCGGTCGTCTACTCGCAGCCGCCAGGCAGTCCGGCGAGGGCCATCGCCATCTCGCCTTCGTCATAACTCAGATCATCGAGCTTGCCTTCTTTATAGTCCATATACGCCTGCATATCGAAGTGCCCGTGCCCGCAGAGGTTGAACAGGATGGCCTTGGACTCGCCGGATTCGCGGCACTTCTCGGCCTCGTGGATCGCGGCGCGCACGGCATGATTGGCCTCGGGCGCGGGCAGGATGCCCTCGGCCTTGGCGAAGCGGATGCCGGCGTCGAAGCACTCGAGCTGGTTGTAGGAGCGCGGTTTGAGCAGGCCGAGCTTGGCCAGATGGCTGAGCTGCGGCGCCATGCCGTGGTAGCGCAGACCGCCGGCATGGAAGCCCGGTGGCACGAAGCCGGAACCGAGTGTGTACATTTTCACCAGGGGGGTCAATTGGGCGGTGTCGCCATAGTCGTAGGCGAAGCGGCCCTTGGTCAGCGTGGGGCAGGCCGAGGGTTCGACGGCGATGAACTCGGTCTTGAGATCATCGCGCAGGGCCTGGTGCAGGAACGGAAACGCGATGCCGGCGAAGTTGCTGCCGCCGCCGGTGCAGCCGATCACCAGGTCGGGATAATCGTCGGCCATCTGCATCTGCTCGATCGCTTCCAGGCCGGTGACGGTCTGATGCAGCAGCACATGGTTGAGCACGCTGCCGAGCGCATAGCGGGTGTCATCACGCTGCACGGCAAGTTCGACCGCCTCGCTGATGGCGATGCCGAGGCTGCCGGTGCTGTCGGGATGCTCGGCGAGGATGGCGCGGCCGGATTCGGTGCGGTCGCTCGGGCTGGCGATGCACTCGGCGCCGAGGGTTTCCATGTAGGCACGCCGATACGGCTTGTGGTTGAAGCTGACCTTGACCATGAAGACCTGGATCTCAAGGCCAAAGAAGGTGCCGGCGAGCGCCAGCGACGAGCCCCATTGGCCGGCGCCGGTCTCGGTGGTGATGCGTTTGACGCCCTCGGCCTTGTTGTAGAAGGCCTGCGGGATCGCGGTATTCGGTTTGTGCGAGCCGGCCGGGCTGACGCCTTCGTACTTGTAATAGATACGCGCCGGGGTATCCAGCGCCTGCTCCAAGCGCCGGGCGCGGAACAGCGGCGCCGGGCGCCACTGGCGATAGACCTCGCGCACCGGCTGCGGGATCTCGATCTCGCGCTCGGTGCTCATCTCTTGCTCGATCACGGCGCGCGGGAAGATCGGCTCGAGATCGTCGGGCGTGATCGGTTGTTTCGTCCCCGGGTGGAGGACCGGTGCCATCGGCTCGGGCAGGTCGGCGTTGATGTTGTACCAGAACTTCGGCAGGTGCTCTTCGTCGAGCAGGTACTTGACGCTATCGCTCATGATCGTTCTTTCGATGTCCCCAGGGGTGGATGCAGGGTTGTCATGCACGAGCCCCGCCGGTTGGCGAACATGGCGGCAACTGGGGCTCGGGTGGCTGCGGCGTGGATGAGGCACGCCGAGAGCATCGGCAAGTGTGCCAGGTTCTTGGCGTTGGCTGAAGAGCCCTGGCGCATGTCACGACTTATCTGGACGCTGAATCGGCTATGCTCGACGTTACCGCTTAATCGGCCGCTCATCGGAAACATGTTGAACTACAGCGGCGTCTGCAAGCGCTACGACGGCCAGCTTGCGCTCGACCGGATCGATCTCGACTGCCCCGAGGGCGCGACCACAGTGCTGATCGGTCCCAGCGGCTGCGGCAAGTCAACGCTGCTGCGGCTGGCGGCCGGGCTGATCCGGGCCGATGCGGGCCAGGTTTGGTTCGAGGGCGCGCCACTCGGCGCCGAGAATCTGCGCGCGGCGCGCCTGCGCATGGGCTACATGATCCAGGAGGGCGGGCTGTTTCCGCATCTGAGCGTGCGCGCCAATGTCGAGTTGATGGCGCGCGAACTGGGTTGGGCAGCGCCCCGACGGCGCGCGCGGCTTGCGGAGCTGACCGAGTTGGTGCGGTTGCCGACACCGCTGTTGGACCGCTTTCCGCTCGAACTCTCCGGCGGTCAGCGCCAGCGCGCGGCGTTGATGCGCGCGCTGATGCTGAACCCAGACCTGATCCTGCTCGACGAGCCGCTCGGCGCCCTGGACCCGATGATCCGGGTCGAGCTGCAGCGCGAGCTGGCGGCGATCTTCCAGCGCCTGCACAAGACCGTGCTGATGGTTACCCATGATCTGGCCGAGGCGGTGTTCTTCGGCGATCAACTGGTTTTGCTACGCGCCGGGCGCATCGTCCAGCAGGGTTCGGCGCAAGCGCTGTTGCAATCCCCGGTCGAGGAGTTCGTCACCGCGTTCGTCAATGCCCAGCGCGCGCCGCAGCGGGTGTTGACTCAATACAAATACTGTTGAAAATCAACAAACGCCGCTCGAATCTCGCGCACAGGCCCCAATTCTTGCACGGCATCGCCGAGGCTGTGGTACTTCAATTCGATCAGTTGCGGCAGTTTGGCTGTGTCCAGCTCGCTGACGCCCTGAGCGACATAGTGATCGAGGACGAATCTCAGGAATTCCTGCTGCCGGTAGTCGTGGCCCTGAAAGATGCGCTCTTTGTGGGCATCCACGCGCTCGGCCCGGGTCACCGGCGCTAGGTTGAAGGCGATATAAGCCAGCACATCGTAGAGATCGCTGTTCCCGGCCTCGATCAGCCGGCCCACCTCGGCCAGTTGCTCCGTACCGTAGCCTTTCTCCTCCAGCCCTTCCAGCAGCTTTTGTCGGGTATCCGGGCGGCCCCACAGGCGGCGGAGTTCGTCTTCGTCCTTGAACAATTCGGGCAGATCGCCGAACAGGCGCTGGATGAACTCAGCCGCAGAGATGGGCTTGCCGTCCGGACCCCAGAAGCCCGTGGCGGTCATGTGCTGGAGGGTGCGTTCCTTGCCATCGGCCAGCCGGATCTTCACCTTGCGGCGTTTCTCGCAGAGGCAGGGCCTCTCGCCGCAGACTTCGCAAGGTTCCGGCGGTTCCTTCTCGCACACACAAGGCCGCTCGCCACACACATCGCATCCCTCGGGCGGCGGCCTGGTGCAACTGCAAGGGCTGTTACCGCAGTGTTCGCAGGGCTCGGGGGGCAGCGGTTCCCCATCCCACTCCGGATCACTGAAGTGCTCGTAGGCCTTCACGAAATCGTGGATGGTGAAATAGTCCTTGCCATCGAACAGCCGCGTCCCCCGGCCGATGATCTGCTTGAACTCGATCATGCTGTTGACCGGGCGCATCAGCACGATGTGGCGGACATTCCTGGCGTCCACGCCGGTGGAGAGCTTCTGCGAGGTGGTGAGGAGGGTCGGGATGGTCTTCTCGTTGTCCTGAAACTGCTTCAGGAAGCGTTCGCCTTCCTTGCCGTCGTTCGCTGTGACGCGCTCGCAATAATGGGGATCGGTGCTGGTCTTGAGCTGGTTGATCAGGTCGCGGACCGCCAGGGCATGTTCCTGGGTGGCGCAAAATACCAGCGTCTTCTCTCGCGGGTCGATCTGTTCCATGAACAGCTTCACCCGATACCGTTCACGTTCCGCGATCTCGATGACGCGGTTGAAGTCAT
>PWTO01000298.1 GCA_003562815.1 Chromatiaceae bacterium
ACCACATCAGGCCTCAAGCCATCGGCTGCCAGCAGATCGCAGCCTTCGACATCGGTCAGCCAGACCTTGGGTCCACAGACCGGACAGGCATTCGGCTGGGCATGGAAACGCCGATCGGCCGGATCGGCATACTCGGCCGCGCAGGTCGGGCACATCTGAAACGCGGCCATGCTGGTGTTGGCGCGATCGTAAGGAATCGCGCGGATGATGCTCAGCCGCGGCCCGCAGTGCGTGCAGTTGGTGAAGGGATAGCGATAACGGCGATCACTGGGGTCGGCGATCTCGGCCGCACAGCGTTCACAGGTCGCGGCATCGGCGACGACGCCGGTGCGCACCAGGCCGGCACCGCTCTCGACGATGCTGAAATTGTCCGGTGCCGGCGCATCGCAAGGTCGTCGCTCGATGCCATCGATACGCCCGAGCGGCGGGCACTCGATCATCAGCGCGTGGCAAAAGGCATCGATCTCGGCACTGGTGCCCCAGAGCCGGATCAGCACGCCCTCGCCGTCGTTGCAGACATCGCCGGCGAGTCCAGCAGCGCGCGCCAGGCGCCAAACCGTAGGCCGGAAGCCGACCCCTTGCACCAGACCGCGCACCCGGATCGACTCGCCTTCGGTCTCGGTGTGCAGACGCAGCCGCTGATTGGATGAGTGGTGATTCGACATAGCCTCGCGCTCATTGCGGGCGAGCATAAAAAAACGCGGTAACAGCGCTGAGCCATTACCGCGTTCTTGCAAGATGGTCCGGGCGGCAGGATTCGAACCTGCGACCCCCACAACCCCATTGTGGTGCGCTACCAGACTGCGCTACGCCCGGAAAGCTGGCCAGCATACCCCCAGAGACGATCGGGGTCAATGCAGCCGACGGCGAAGATCATGCAACACCTCTTCCAGCTCGATCCGCAACTGCTTGATGATCTGATGCGCCTGGGTGCTGTCCTTCTTCGCCGATTCGCCACTCAACTGTTGGCGAGCGCCGCCGATGGTGAATCCTTGTTCATAGAGCAACCCGCGAATACGGCGCACCATCAGCACATCATGATGTTGATAGTAACGACGGTTACCGCGCCGTTTCACCGGCTTGAGCTGGGGGAATTCCTGCTCCCAGTAGCGCAGCACATGGGGCTTGACATCGCAGAGTTCGCTGACCTCACCAATGGTGAAGTAACGCTTGGACGGGATCGGTGGCAGCTCTTTGAGGCTAGCGCTCGGGTCCGGCATAGGCTTCGACCCGCGATTTCAATTTTTGTCCGGGCCTGAAGGTGACGACGCGCCGCGCGGTAATCGGAATCTCCTCTCCGGTCTTCGGATTCCTGCCCGGGCGCTGCTTCTTCTCGCGCAGATCGAAATTGCCGAAACCGGAGAGCTTGACCTGCTCGCCCTGCTCCAGGGCCACGCGGATCTCCTCGAAGAACATCTCGACCACATCCTTGGCCTCGCGCTTATTGAGCCCGAGTACCTCGAACAGATGTTCGGCCATATCCGCCTTGGTGAGTGCCATAACCCTACTCTGCTCCTTTAAACCAACAGCGCCGACGCGGACTCAGGCGCGCAGCCGAGCGCCGAGCGTTTGTTCTAGCCGCTCGACCACGCGCTGCACCACAGCATCGACCTCGGCATCCACCAGTGTCTGGGAAGATGCCTGTAAAATCAATCCGCAAGCCAAACTTTTTCGACCTGACTCGATGGTGTCGCCCTGGTATTGGTCGAACAGGATCAGCTGTTTGAGCAAGTCACCGGCGGCCTCGGTCACGGTTTGACGGACCTGCTCGAACGACAGCTCGGCGGGCACCAGGATGGCCAGATCGCGGCGAATCGACGGAAACCGCGACAGCGGCTCGAACGCCGGTCGCTCGCCAAGGCCGAGGGCGTCGAGAGCGATCTCGAACAACTGCACCGCAGTGGGCAGCTCAAGCCGCTGTGCCAGCAGCGGATGCAAGGTGCCGATCCAACCGATCGGCTGCTCGCCGAGCCGCAGCGCCGCGCTCTGGCCCGGATGCAGCGCCGGATGCGCCTCTGCATCGCTGCTCGGCGCTTGCAGGCACAGCGCCTCGAGCCGTCCGGTTTGCATCAGCACCGCTTCGAGGTCGGCCTTGAGATCGAAGAAATCCGCCAGCCGACGTTCCTGACCCCATTGCTCGGGCACCACCGGGCCGACCGCCACGACCGCCAGACTCGGTGTCTGGCGCAGCGCCTCGGCCCCGCCGAGAAAGCGTAAGCCGGTCTCGAACAGACGCACGCGCGGCTGCTGGCGGGCCAGATTCTGGCGCATCGCCTGGATCAAGCCGGGCCAGAGACTGCCGCGCATCACCGACAGCTCGGCCGAGAGCGGATTGGCCAGGGTCAGCGGCGCCGCTGAGGCCGGGCTTGGATCGAACCAGGCATTCTGCTCCGGGCTGACGAAGCTATAGGTGATGGCCTCGGAGTAACCATGCGCGACCAGGGTCTGGCGCGCGCGATCGAGATCGAAGGCCATCTCGCGCGGCGCCCGGGTGAAAGCCGCCGAGCGCGCATGGGTGACCGGGATCGCGTCATAGCCATGGATGCGGCCGATCTCGGCGATCAGATCGACCTCGCGCTGGATATCGAAACGCTGCGAGGGCGCGCTCACCTGCCAGCCCTCGGCATGCGGCTCAAGCGTCATGCCGAGGCGGCCAAGGATATCGGTCACCTCGGCGTCATCGGGCGCGATGCCGAGCACTTGCTGGATGCGCTGGCGGCGCAGCAGCAGGCAGACCGGCTGCGGCAGATCGGCCTCGGAGACGGCCTCGACCACCGGCCCCGGCTGACCGCCGGCGATCGCGCACAGCAGCGCCGTGGCGCGCTCGATGGCGCGATGCTGCAGCATGGGATCGACGCCGCGCTCGAAGCGATGCGAGGAGTCGGTATGCAAGCCATAGCGCCGTGCCCGACCGGCGATCGCTGGCGGTGCGAAGAAGGCGCTCTCGAGCAGCACGTCTTGGGTCGTCTCCGAGACCGCGCTCGCGGCCCCGCCCATGATCCCGGCCATGGCCAGCGGGCCGTTGTCGTCGGCGATCACCAGCGTGTCGTCATCGAGTTCGACCGTCTCATCGTTGAGCAGCGCCAGGCGCTCTCCCGAGCGCGAGCGGCGAACCTGAATCGCACCCTCGAGCCTGGCCAGATCGAACCCATGCAAGGGTTGGCCAAGTTCGAGCAGCACATAGTTGGTGACATCGACCACCGGCGAGATCGGCCGCAGCCCACTGCGGCGCAGCCGCTCGCGCATCCACAGTGGCGTCTCGGCGCTCGGGTCGAGCGCACGCACGATGCGACAGAGGTAACGCGGACAAGCTGACGGAGCCTCCAGTTGCACGCCATGGCGCTCATCGTGCACTGGCGGCACGGGCTTCGCCGCCGGCTCGGTCACGGGCAACCGGTTGAGCACGCCGACCTCGCGCGCGACCCCAGCCAGGCTCAGGCAATCACTGCGATCGGGGGTCAGATCGAGTTCGATGGCCTGGTCGTCGAGCGCCAGCCAGTCGCGCACATCCTCACCAACCGGGGCATCGCCCGGCAAGACCATGATTCCCTCGGAGGTCTCGGCCAAGCCGAGCTCGGAGGCCGAGCAGATCATGCCTTGCGAGGCGACGCCGCGCAGCTTGGCCTTCTTGATCTTGAAGTTACCCGGTAGCACGGCGCCGACACGCGCCACCGCCACCCGCTGCCCGGCCGCGACATTGGCGGCGCCACAGACGATCTGCAGTAGCTCATCCTCACCGGCATCGACGCGGCATACGCGCAGCTTGGTCGCGTCCGGGTGTGGCTCGACGGCCTCGACCGCGCCGATGACGACCCCAGAGAAGGCCGGCGCCACCGGTTCGAGCGCACCGACCTCGAGCCCCGCCATGCTCAACTGATCGCAAAGCGCCTGCGCGGCCAGCGGGGGGCTGACCCATTCGCGCAGCCAGGATTCACTCAAACGCATCGGTCACTCCGCAGGAACAGACAGCTAAGCGAACTGCGCCAGGAAGCGCAGATCGTTTTCAAAATAGAGCCGCAGGTCATCGACGCCATAGCGCAGCATGGCGAGCCGTTCCACGCCCATGCCGAAGGCATAGCCGAGCCACTGCTCGTCATCGATGCCGACCTGGCGGAACACCTCCGGATGGATCATGCCGCAGCCCAACACCTCCAGCCAGCCGCTCTGCTTGCAGACGCGACAGCCCCGACCACCGCACTTCACGCATTGCACATCGACCTCGGCAGAGGGCTCGGTGAACGGGAAGTACGAGGGCCGAAAACGCAGCTTGAGATCCTCCTGCTCGAAGAAGTTACGCAGGAAATCGTAGAGCACCCCCTTGAGATCGGCGAAGGTCGCCTCGCGATCGACCAGGAAGCCCTCGACCTGATGGAACATCGGCGTGTGCGTCAGATCGGAATCGCAGCGATAGACGCGCCCGGGCGCGATGATGCGCAGCGGCGGCGGCTGAGTCTCCATGACCCGAATCTGCACCGGCGAGGTGTGGGTGCGCAGCAGGCGACCATCCGGGAAGTAGAAGGTGTCGTGCATCGCGCGCGCCGGATGATGCGCCGGGATGTTGAGCGCCTCGAAGTTGTGATAGTCGTCCTCGACCTCGGGCCCTTCGGCGATGCTGAAGCCGGCGTTGGCAAACAACCGCTCGATGCGCCGCATCGCGCGCGTGACCGGATGCAGGGCGCCGGGCGTTTGACCACGCCCCGGCAGGGTCACATCGATGCACTCATCGCGCAGGCGTGCCGCGAGCCGTTGCTCCTCGAGCGTGGCGCGGCGCGCCTCGAGCGCCTCCTGCACCACCCGCTTGGCCTCATTGATGCGCTGACCGGCCGCCGGCCGCTCGTCCTTCGGCAAGGCGCCGAGCGCCTTGAGCTGGGCGGTGAGCCGTCCGCTCTTACCCAGATAGCGCACCCGCACTTCATCGAGCGCGGTCAAATCTGCAGCCGTGGTCACGGCCGCGAGCGCGGCGGACTGAAGCTCGGCCAGCGCGGCCGAGGAATCGGCCGCCGTCGTCGCATCGGGGCGTTGCGTCATCAGTTCCTCCGCGAGAAACCCCGTCCTTCAAGGCGGGAAGCATAGCGACTGCGGCAGCGCGCAGCCAACGACCATCGATGCAGGTGGAACACCTGCCAGGCCATGAGGCGCTGCCCATCAGCGCCGAGTGACGGATGATGTCGCTCGATTCGCAACAGGCAGCGAGCCAATCGTCGCCGCGACTCAGGAAGCCTCGGCCAGGGCGGCCTTGGCCTGCTCCACCAGCGTACCGAAGGCCGGTTCGTTGTCGAACGCCAGCTCGGCGAGGATCTTGCGATCGATCTCGATACCGGCCTTGTTCAGGCCAGCGATCAGACGGCTGTAGGACAGCCCGTGCAGGCGCGCGGCCGCATTGATGCGGGCGATCCAGAGCGCGCGGAACTGGCGCTTACGTTGACGGCGGTCGCGATAGGCATACTGACCGGCCTTGATGACGGCCTGTTTGGCGACCCGATAGACTTTGCTGCGGGCACCGTAATAGCCCTTGGCTTGGTCGAGGACCTTCTTGTGGCGAGCGTGCGCGGTGACGCCGCGTTTGACGCGTGGCATGGCTTGTTCTCCGAACGGTTCAAATCATCGTCGTGGAGCAGGACTCGGCGCGGCTACCGTCACCGCTTTGCATGGCGATCGGGCTTCGCGTGCGGCCCCCTGCTCGAATCAGGTCATCGTCAGCAATACGGCATCATGCGCCGCGCGGCCCGATTATCGGACTTGTGCAGCAGATGATTCTTGCGTAGCTGGCGCTTCCGCTTGGTGGCCTTCTTGGTCAGGATATGCCGCCGATGCGAGGCATTGCGCTTGAACAGTCCGGATGCCGTGCGCGCAAAGCGCTTCGCGGCACCGCGATTGGTCTTGATCTTGGGCATTTTTTACTCCGTCATGTGCGTGCCGCCGACGTGGCCGGCAACTTTATTGGATACGGCGCCTCGGAAGCCCGGCCCGAGCGCCGCGTATCGGGACTGGTGTTTAATGCTTTTTCGGCCCCAGCACCATGATCATCTGCCGCCCTTCCATCTGCGGCTGCTGCTCGACGATGCTGATATCGGCTAGGTCTTTCTCGACCCGCCGCAGCAACTCCAGACCGAGTTCACGATGCGCATGCTCGCGACCGCGAAAACGCATGGTCACCTTGGCCTTGTCGCCCTCGTGCAGGAAGCGGGTCAGGTTCTTCAGCTTGACCTGGTAATCGCCGATATCGGTGCCAGGCCGGAACTTGACCTCCTTGACCTGAACCTGCTTTTGCTTCTTGCGCGCCTCGTTCTGCTTCTTTTTCTGATCGAACCGAAAGCGTCCGTAATCCATCAGCCGACAGACGGGTGGATCGGCGTTGGGAACGATCTCGACAAGATCGAGACTCACTTCGGTCGCCCTCCGAATGGCATCGGCCAGGTCGAGAATGCCGACCTGCTCGCCGTCCTCGGCGATCAAGCGAACCTGGGGAACCGAGATCTCCTCATTGACGCGGTTGCGTTTTGGTGCAGCGATAGCAGACTTCCTCCGAACTACGAAAAGATCGACAGCGTCGCACTGCCCCGCCAACCCCAGCTCCGGGTGCGGCTCAACACGACACCTGATGACAGGCCCATCGAGCCAAGCGCTCGTCTGAGGATCAGACCAGTCGCTTCAGGCCGGCGAGCACACCGAATAACACAGGCCGCAGCAATCAAGCGGGTCACAACCTGTGGCTCACACCGTCAAGCGCCACTGAGGCAGTAGGACGGTTGCTCAGTGCGTGCGTCGGGCACTCTCGTCACCGAGTGTTTGCGCCAGCGCATCAATGGCAACCACGCCCAAGTCCGTCCCTTGGCGATCGCGGAGGGCCAGGGTCCGATCCTCCATCTCACGATCGCCCACCACGAGCAGGTACGGCACCTTCTGCAGCGTGTGCTCGCGAATCTTAAAGCCGATCTTCTCGTTCCTCAAGTCTGCATCGACACGGAAGCCCTTGTCTCGCAAGACCTTAGCCACCTGCTCGGCATAGGCGCGCTGGTGGTCGGTGATGGTCAGCACCACCGCCTGCACCGGTGCCAGCCACAGCGGCAGCGCGCCTGCGTAATGCTCGATCAAGATGCCGATGAACCGCTCCATCGAACCGAGGATGGCGCGGTGGATCATCACCGGCACCTGCTTGGCATTGTCCTCGCCGATGTAATAGGCGCCGAGCCGACCCGGCATCGAGAAATCGACCTGGATGGTGCCGCACTGCCAGGTGCGGCCAATGCTGTCGCGCAGCGTGAACTCGATCTTCGGCCCGTAGAAGGCGCCCTCGCCCGGTTGCACGCGAAAATCCAGCCCCTTGTCGCGCAGCGCCTGATCCAGGGCCGCCTCGCCTTTATCCCAGAGATCGTCGCTGCCGACGCGTTTCTCCGGTCGCAATGAAAGCGCCAGGTCGATCTGATCGAAGCCGAAGTCGCGGTAGGTCTCGAACACCATCTCGATCAGGGTCGCGACCTCTTGCTGCAACTGATCCTCGGTGCAGAACACATGCGCGTCATCCTGGGTGAAGCGGCGCGCGCGCATCAGTCCGTGCAAGGTGCCGGACGGCTCGCTGCGATGCACCACGCCGAACTCGGCGATCTTCAGCGGCAGCTCGCGATAGCTTTTCAGCCCCTGATTAAAGATCTGGATATGCCCCGGGCAGTTCATCGGCTTGATCGCGTAATCGCGCTCATCGAGCTGCGTGGTAAACATATCGTCGGCGAACTTCTCCCAGTGCCCGGAGCGCTCCCAGAGCGAGCGGTCGAGCACCTGCGGGGTCTCGACCTCCTGGTAACCATACTCACCGAGCTTGGCGCGCATGTAGTCCTCGACTTGGCGATAGATGATTCGGCCCTTTTGATGCCAGAACGCCATGCCGGGCGCCTCGTCCTGAAAATGGAACAGGTCGAGTTGCTTGCCGAGCTTGCGGTGATCGCGCTTCTCGGCCTCTTCCAGCCGTTTCAGATAGGCCTTGAGTTCTTTCTTGTCGCGCCAGGCGGTGCCGTAGATGCGCTGCAGCATGGCGTTGCTGGAATCGCCGCGCCAGTAGGCGCCGGCCAGCTTGGTCAGTTTGAAGCCATTGCCGAGCTTGCCAGTGCTCGGCAGATGCGGACCACGGCAGACATCGAACCAGTCGCCCTGGCGATAGACCGAGACTTCCTCGCCCTCGGGAATGAGGTCGTCGATGATCTCGACCTTGTAGTGCTCGCCGAGGTCGCGAAACACGGCCTTGGCCTGCTCGCGCTCCCAGACCTCGCGCTCGATCGGCAGATCGCGCTTGACGATCTCCTGCATGCGCTGCTCGATCGCGCTCAGGTCATCCGGCGTGAAGGGCTCAGCGCGCGCGAAATCGTAGTAGAAGCCGTTCTCGATCGCCGGCCCGATGGTCACCTGGGTGCCCGGATACAGCTCCTGCACGGCCTGCGCCATCACATGCGCGGCATCGTGGCGCAGCAGCTCAAGCGCATCCTCGTCGCGATTGGTGACGATGGCGAGCTGGGCATCGTCGGCGATGCGATAAGACGTATCGACCAGCTGGCCATCGATGCGGCCCGCCAGGGCGGCCTTGGCCAAGCCGGCGCCGATATCGGCCGCGACCTCCCGCACCGTGATAGCCTGCGGGTATTGGCGCTGGGAGCCATCGGGAAGCGTGATGGTTGGCATCTCGAAACCTCTCGGTGTCAGTGGTGGCCGATACGAGGGACCACATGAAAAGGGAAGACAACCACAACGCGCCCACCCGAAACCAAAAACCGCCAGCCTCGGAGCCGATGCGCATTGCGCCCCGGCCAAGACTGACGGCTCGGAAGGCCCGGCCCCCTCCGTGCTGCCGATGACCGACTGTTTGGTAGGCGCGATTGGACTCGAACCAACGACCCCCACCATGTCAAGGTGGTGCTCTAACCAGCTGAGCTACGCGCCTGTCGAAGCCCTGCAGAATATATCCTCAGCGCGTGCTTGGCAAGCATCGGTTGCAAGAAAAAATCGACTTGGCCTAATCTTTCGGGTGTCGATGCGGATCGCACGCGCCTTTGCTGCTCGAAAGGCTTGCGGGGGTCGCAAGGATTGTTTATATTAGGCGGTCTATTTTTTACTGATGACTCGCTGGGAGCGATGCCATGACAACCCAAAGCGCAAAGCCGGCTGAAGTCCGGCGAGCTTGGTACCTGATCGATGCTGAAGGCAAGACGCTGGGTCGGCTCGCGAGCGAGTGTGCACGCCGGCTGCGCGGAAAGCATAAGCCCACCTACACGCCGCATGTCGATACCGGCGACTATCTGGTCATCGTCAATGCCGATAAGGTGCGGGTAACCGGCAACAAGATGACCGACAAGATGTACTACCGCCACACCGGTTACATCGGTAACCTGCGCTCGGCAAGCCTCGAGCAGATGCTCGACAAGCACCCGGAGCGCGTCATCCAGTTCGCGGTCAAGGGCATGCTGCCGCGCAACCCGCTCGGTCGCGCGATGTTCAAGAAACTCAAGGTCTTTGCTGGCCCCGAGCATCGCCACGCGGCCCAGCAACCGCAACCGCTCGACATCTAGTCGACTCACTGCATTTTCTTCTCGGAAACCTGAACCATGGAAAAACAGTACGCCACAGGGCGTCGTAAAAGCTCCTCGGCGCGCGTGTTCCTGAGCACGGGCTCCGGGCAGATCAACGTCAACGGGCGCTCGCTCGATGAATATTTTGGTCGCGAAACCGCGCGCATGCTGGTTCGCCAAGCCCTCGAAGCCGTCGATTTGGTCAACCGCATCGATATCAACGCGACTGTGGTCGGCGGCGGATCGAGCGGCCAGGCGGGCGCGATCCGCCACGGCATTGCCCGAGCCCTCGTCGGTCATGACGAGCGCCTGCGTTCGCCGCTGCGCCGCGCGGGCTTCCTGACCCGCGACGCGCGTGAAGTCGAACGCAAGAAGGTTGGCCTGCACAAGGCGCGCAAGCGGCCCCAGTTCTCAAAGCGTTAATCGATGCGTTCGTTTTGGGGGATCGTCTAGCGGCAGGACTACGGACTCTGACTCCGTCAACCTAGGTTCGAATCCTAGTCCCCCAGCCATTTTAAGCCCGCCGTTTTGCGGGCTTTTTTGCGTCTAGCGCAAAACGCCTCAACGCGCACGGATCATGATGCTCTCTTGGCCCTCATTGTTGAGTCTGGCGCGCATCGCCTGGGCCTCGGATTGTTCATAGCGAGCGGTGCGCACGCGATGATAAACCTGGCCATTGTCGATGGTCACCGTTTGGATGCTGGTCTGAATACCTTTCAACGCCAGCTGCGCCCTGAGCCGCTCGGCGTCCGCGCTATTGCGGAAGGAGCCGAGCTGGAGCAAGTAGGTGCTGCGGCCGCTGCTGGGAACCGCGCTTGCTGCCGTGCTGGGGCTGGGAGTCGCACTGGGCGCTGGACTGGGAGCCGCACTGGGCGCTGGCGGCGAGGGCGCCGTTTCGGTCGGCTGCTGCGGTGCCGGTGGTCGCGGTCGCGGCTCGGCGGCCTCTTGATCGGGAAGGAGCACCTCCTCTTCCGGCAACAGGCTGTAGAAGTCGAAGGTGCGCTCTTGCGGCGGATTCGCCGACGGGCGGGCCGTGGCCTGTTCGCTACCTGGGCCGGAGGCGGTCGGCTCATGGTTCATCCAGGCGTAGCCAACGCCAAAGGCGCCAAGCAGGCCACCAAGCAGGAACCAAAAGGCACAGGTGCCACGGCGACTGCTATGGCGGCGTGAGGGCGGAGTCGGGGTCGGGCGGCGGTAGTCTTTGGGCATTGCAGCCTCGGTCACATCTGTTCGGGTGCGGAGACACCGATGAGCCCCAAGCCGTTGCGCAACACCTGCCGCACGGCGAGGATCAGCTTGATGCGCGCATCGCGCAATGCGTCGTCATCGACCAAGAACGGATGCGCGTTGTAATAGGTATGAAAGGCATTGGCCAGCTCGCGCAGATAGGTCGTGAGCAGATGCGGCTCGTGACCGAGCGCGGCGGCCTCGACCACCTCGGGGTAGCGCGGCAGGGTCTTGAGCAAGGCCAGCTCATGCGGCTCGCCGAGCCGATCGAGGTGCGTGGTGCCCGGGCTCGGCTCGACCAGGAGGCCCTTGTCGGCGGCCTGGCGGAGCACGCTCTCGACCCGCGCATGGGCGTATTGGCAGTAATAGACCGGATTGTCGGCGGACTGGCGCTTGGCCAGATCGAGGTCGAAGTCCATGTGCTGCTCGCAGCGGCGCATCACATAGAAGAAGCGCGCCGCGTCGCGGCCAACCTCCTTGCGCAGTTGGCGCAGGGTCACGAACTCGCCGGAGCGGGTCGACATCTGCACCTTCTCGCCACCCCGATAGAGCACCGCGAACTGCACCAGCAGCACATCGAGCCGATCGGCCTCGTCGCCAAGCGCGGTCAATGCCGCCTTCACGCGCGGCACATAGCCGTGATGATCGGCGCCCCAGACATCGATCACGCGCGCAAAGCCGCGCTCGAGCTTGTCCATGTGATAGGCGATATCGGAGGAGAAATAGGTCGTCTGGCCATTCTCGCGCACCAGCACGCGGTCCTTCTCGTCACCAAAGCTGCTGGAGCGGAACCAAAGCGCGCCGGCCTGCTCGTAGACATGACCAGCCTCGCGCAGGCGCTCAAGCGCGCGGTTGACCGCGCCGCTCTCGGTGAGCGTGCGCTCCGAGTACCATTCCTGGTAGTTCGCGCCGAACTCGCCGAGATCCTGTCGGATATCATCGAGGATGGTGTTGAGCCCCAGCTCGAACACGAAGCGGTACCGATTGTCGCCGAGCAACCGCTTGGCGTTGGCGATCAGCCCATCGATGTGGGCCTCCTTGTCGCCGTTCGGCTCGCCTTTACTCTCATCGGCGGGCAGACCGGCCATGACCTCGTCGGCCGCGACGCGATAGGCATCGCCATGCTCGCGGTGCAGGCTGGCGGCGATATCCCAGACGTAGTCACCCTTGTAGCCGTTGCTCGGGAAGCGCAGCGCCTCGCCGCAGAGTTCGAGATAGCGTAGCCAGACCGAGGCGCAGAGGATATCCATCTGGCGCCCGGCGTCGTTGACGTAGTACTCGCGATGCACATCGAAACCGACCGCTTCCAACAGATCGGCGACCACGGCGCCATAGGCGGCGCCGCGCCCATGACCGACATGCAGCGGCCCGGTCGGGTTGGCGGAGACGAACTCGACCTGCACCCGCTGGCCGGCGCCGATCCGCGAGCGGCCGAAGGTCGGCCCTTGGGCGATGATCTCGGCGACCTGGGCATGGAAGGCATCGGCGGCCAGGTGAAAATTGATGAACCCGGGGCCGGCGATCTCGACACGTTCGACGAACGCCGAGTTTGGCAGGGCGGCGACGATACGCTCGGCCAGCGCGCGCGGCTTGGTGCCGGCGCGTTTGGCCAAGACCATGGCGGTGTTGGTGGCGAAGTCGCCATGGCTGTCATCACGGGTGCGCTCGACCTGCGGCTCCGGCAGCCCGTCGCTGAAGGTAGCGGGATCGAGGATGGCTTGGGCGATCAGCTGCTCGAGCGCAGCGCGCACCAATCCTTGGATGTGTTGTTTCATTAAGGCTGGCGATGGGGTTGTCGTCGGAGAGCCATGCGCTCGCGCGCTGGCAGCGAGTGAATGGTGCAAGGATACGGAAACGGCGGGTGGCTCGCCAGATGCGTGTGCCCGGCTGGTCCTGGCCGGTTCATCACCCTCAGTCGGCATCGGAGACCGGCCGACGCATCGACTTGATGCGCCCCCGCCGTACCTTCTCGTCAAGACGACGACGTTTGGCGGAGCGCGTGGGTTTGGTTGGCGTGCGCGGCTTCGGCGCAACGCTCGCCTGCGCAATCACTGCGACGAGTCGTGCCCGGGCATCGGCGCGATTGCGCTCGCGCGTGCGAAAGCGATGGGCGTGGATCGTCAGCACGCCGTCGCGGTCGATGCGCCGATCGCCGCTGGCGAGCAGACGCGCACGCACTGGCTCCGGCAGCGATGGCGAGCCTTTCACGTCCAGACTGAGCTGCACAGCCGTCGCAAGCTTGTTGACGTTCTGACCGCCCGGCCCTGGGGAGCGCACGAAACGCTCCTGCAGTTCCTGCTCCGGAATCTGGATGGTTGCGGTGATCTTGAGCATGGGAGATCCCGAAGGTGTTCACCAGCACCGAGTGCGTGGCGCAGATCGGAATGTTCGGCGATCAGATTGGCCGGCGCTCAGCGTTGGCCTGGAGGGTCAATTTAGCGCTGTTCGCATCGGGTTCGCATCAGTCGTCGCGACCGCCGCCGAGCAGCGCCGCCGTCTCCTGCGTGCGCGCGCGGCGCGGATGGCGGTGGCCGCTCGGGCGGCTGCTATCGGCGCTTTGACGCCGTCCGTGACCGCGTTTGGCCGTTGCCGATCCCGGTGTCGATGCCGAGGCCCCCGAAGCACGCCGGCCGCCGGGACCGCCCGCCGAGCGATGCCCGGTTTGACCATCGGCGCTGTTGCCGTGACCCCGCCCGCTGCTGGCAGCACGGCTGTCCTCGCGACTGCCGTCGGTGCTAGCGCTCGCCCTGCCGCTGCCCGCGCCAGCGCGGCGCGGCCGTTGCCCCGGGGCTGCGGCACTGCGTCCACCCGCGCCACGGCTTCCTGCGCCACGGCCACCCGCGCCTGCGGGACGCGGCCCGCTGCGGCCGTTCTTGATCGGCTCCGGCGGGATGCTCGGGTCCGGATCGTAGCCGGGCTGTACGATCTTCGGCACCTCGCGTTTGAGCAGGCGCTCGATGTCGCGCAGCAGCCGGTGCTCATCGACACAGACCAGCGACACGGCCTGGCCCTCGCGCCCGGCGCGGCCGGTGCGGCCAATCCGATGCACGTAGTCCTCCGGCACATTCGGCAGCTCGTAGTTGACCACATGCGGGAGCTGGTCGATATCGAGCCCGCGCGCGGCGATATCGGTGGCGACCAGTACCCGCACATCACCGCTCTTGAAGCCGGCGAGCGCACGGGTGCGCGCGCCCTGGCTCTTGTTGCCGTGGATCGCGGCGGCGCTGAGGCCGTCGGTCTCCAACTGCTCGGCGAGCCGGTTGGCACCATGCTTGGTGCGAGTGAAGACCAGCACCTGGCGCCAGTCGTTGGCGCCGATCATGTGGCTCAGTAGCTCGCGCTTGCGATGGCGATCGACCGGATAGACCACCTGGTCGATGCGCTCGGCGGTGGTGTTGCGCGGCGCGGCTTCGATCAGCTCGGGGTTGTTCAGCAGCCGCTCGGCGAGGCGCTTGATGTCGTCGGAGAAGGTCGCCGAGAACAGCAGATTCTGGCGTGCATGATTCGGCGGCAGCAGCGCCAGCACCTTCTTGATGTCGTTGATGAAGCCCATGTCGAGCATGCGGTCGGCCTCATCGAGGATCAGGGTCTCGACCTGGGAGAGATCGAGCGTGCCCTGGCCGGCATGATCGAGTAACCGGCCCGGCGTGGCGACCAAGATATCGACGCCGCGACGCAGTTGCTCGATCTGCGGGTTGATCTTGACTCCGCCAAAGATCACCGCCGAGCGCAACGGCAGATACTGGCCATAGGTCTGGATGCTCTCCTGGACCTGGGCCGCGAGTTCGCGGGTCGGGGTCAGCACCAGCGCGCGAATCGGGCGGCGTGTCCCGGCGGATGCTCGGCCGTTGGCCTGCCTGGCCGATGGGCCGCCGGGCTGTCCGCTTGCTTGACCGCCTGGCTGTCTGCCTGCTTGGCCGCTCGCTTGGCCACCGGATCGTTCGACGCTCTGGCGTGAGGTCTGGGTGCTCAGACGCTGCAACAGGGGCAAGGTGAAGCCGGCGGTCTTGCCAGTTCCGGTTTGCGCCGCCGCCATCACGTCGCCACCGCTGAGGATGGTTGGGATGGCCTTGGTTTGGATCGGGGTGGGTTGGGTATAGCCCTGCTCGCGAACCGCGCGCAGGAGTTCGGCCGACAGGCCAAGGGTGTCGAAGGACATACGATTCTGGACTCCAGATGGGCCCTCCCGTCCTCAGTGAGGCAGGAGCCGGTCCGGGCTGGATAAATGAGTTGCCTTAAGCGGCGATGCTTGCGGGTCAGCGAAAACCCTGCTCTCACCCGGCGCGCGATTGGCCTAGGGCCGGTTGCGCGGTGCCTTAGAAGGGTGGCGGAGCAGGAGAGCGGCGAACGGCTCAAGCGATTTTCGGCGACCGCGTCCGCGCAGGGCGGATGGTCGCGAGCGGTGCCGACCGGTCCAGGCACCCGAAGTGCGTGAGTCTAACCCAAAACCGAGCCCAGTTATCTGTTTTTCTTCGCCGGTTTCTTCGCCGGGCGGTCGCGATCGGCCCCGGGCGGGCCGGCTCTCGGCCCCTTCGGCCGCTGCGGACGATCGGTGCCTTGATCCGCCGCTTCGCCCGCCTCGCTGCGCGCGAGGTCGAGCGCTCGCCCGCAGACGCGCACCTTGCGCAGATCCTGCAACAGCTCTCGCGGCATGCCGGTGGGCAGATCGACCAGGCTGAACTCCTCGTGGATATCGATGCGACCGATATGGCGCGCGTCGAGCCCCGCCTCGTTGGCGATGGCACCCACGATATTGCCAGGTTTGACCCCATTGCGATGGCCGACGGCGATGCGGAACCGCTCCATGCCCTGATCCGGGCTCGACGGCGGCCGGCGTTGCTGGCGCGGACGCTCGTCGTCATCGCGGCGCGGGCCGCGACCGCGCTCGGGGCGCTCGCGCGAGCGCTCGGGCCGTTCGGGGGCGGTCAGTAGCAACGGCTGATCGCCGATCGAGAGCTTGGCCAGCGCGGCCGCGATCTCGACCGCCGGCACATCGTGCTCTTCCTGATACTGCTCGATCAGGCTCTGCATGAAGCCGAGTTCGCCGGCGGCGAGGGTGTCGGTGATACGCTGCTTGAAATCGGCGATGCGCTTGTTGTTAACGGTCTCGGTCGAGGGTAGGGTCAGCGGCTCGATGCGCTGGCGTGTCGCGCGCTCGATGGCGGCGAGCATGCGCCGCTCGCGCGGAGCGACGAACAGGATCGCCTCGCCGGTACGCCCGGCGCGCCCGGTGCGGCCGATGCGGTGAATGTAGGCCTCGGTGTCGTAGGGGATATCGTAGTTGACGACATGGCTGATGCGCTCGACATCGAGTCCGCGCGCGGCGACATCGGTCGCGACCAGGATATCGAGCGCACCGCTGCGCAATTGATCGACCATCTGCTCGCGCTGCTGCTGCGGCATGTCGCCGTTGAGCGCTGCGGCGGTCCAGCCTCGCGCGCCGAGGCGGGTGGCGAGTTCGGTGGTCGCAGTCTTAGTGCGCACGAACAGCAGCAGCCCCTCGAAGGGCTCGACTTCGAGGATGCGGGTGAGCGCATCGAGTTTGTGCATCCCGCTCACCAGCCAATAGCGCTGGCGAATGGTCTCGGCGGTCGCGGTGGCGGCCTCGATGCTGATCGACTTCGGTTCGTTCAGGTGGCGCTGGGCGATACGCTGGATCTGGCTCGGCAACGTGGCCGAGAACAGCGCGATCTGGCGCTGCGCCGGGGTCTGCTCCAGGATCCACTCGACATCGTCGATGAAGCCCATACGTAGCATCTCGTCGGCCTCGTCCAGCACCAGCGCCTGCAGCGCATCCAGCCTCAGGGTACCCTTGCGCATGTGGTCCATGATGCGCCCTGGGGTGCCGACCACCAGATGCACGCCGCGTTTGAGCTGACGGATCTGGGCGCCATAATCGGAGCCGCCGTAGATCGGCAGCACCTGAAAGCCCCCGAGCGCGCTGGCGTAGCGCTGGCAGGCCTCGGCCACTTGCAGGGCCAGCTCGCGGGTCGGTGTGAGCACCAGCACCTGAGGCGTGCGTTGGGCGAGGTCGATGCGCGCCAGCAAGGGCAGTGCGAACGCTGCAGTCTTGCCGGTACCGGTCGGGGCGTGACCGAGCAGATCGCTGCCGGCAAGCAGGTGCGGGATCGTCGCAGCCTGGATCGGCGAGGGCGTCTCGTAGCCCACGGCGTCGAGCGCGTTGAGCAAGGCAGGGGGCAGCCCGAGATCGGCGAAGCTCGGGGTGGAAGCGGAGTCGGACATGAAAGAACGGCCTAAGGAGCGGGAGAGAGAATGAGCAGACCGGCGGGCGCAGCCGCGCGAGGGGGCTTGCACGCCGGGCAACATCACAGTATAGCGCAGCTTGCATGCCCGGCTGAGAAGAAATCGTCGAGCGTGCGTCACAGCGAGGAGTCACGGGGGTGAGGAGATGCAGATCTGGGTCGATGCCGATGCCACGCCGAATCCGGTCAAGGCGATTCTCTATCGCGCCGCAGAGCGGGTGGGCATTACGCTCACGCTGGTCGCCAACCAGCCGTTGCAGGTACCGCCCTCGGCGCGGATCAGGACCGTGCGGGTGGGTGCCGGTTTCGACGTCGCCGACGAGTACATCGTCGCTCAGGCGCGGGCCGGCGATCTGGCGATTACCTCGGATATCCCGCTGGCGGCCGAGCTGGTCGCCAAGGCCTGCCAGGTACTGAGCCCACGCGGCGAGGCCTTCACGCCGGAGACCGTGCGCCAGCGACTGAATATGCGCGACTTCCTCGACACCATGCGCGCCAGCGGTCTGGATACCGGTGGGCCGCCGGCCTTTAGCCAAGCGGATCGTCAGGCGTTCGCGAATGCGCTCGATCGCCTCTTGGCGCGCTGTTCGCGAGGCGCCTAAGGCACCGCTCAGGCAAGCGAGACCGACTCTCTGAACAAAACCCTTGTTGCCGCCCTCCCGATCCCCTAGGATATCGGGCTCGGTTTAGCTGTACAGCTAGCCCATCCCCCCGGCCGATGTAGCTCAGGTGGTAGAGCAACTGATTCGTAATCAGTAGGTCAGCGGTTCGAATCCGCTCATCGGCTCCA
>PWTO01000133.1 GCA_003562815.1 Chromatiaceae bacterium
ACCACGGTACGACCATCACCCAGTTCATCGCCGAAGAGCAACGCCACGCGCCGGGCGCGACCGGCGAGTTTACCGCGCTGCTCAACGACATCGTCACTGCGTGCAAGATGATCTCCAATCAGGTCAACCACGGCGCGCTGGTTGGCGCGCTCGGCAGTGCCGGCAGCGAGAATGTGCAGGGCGAGACGCAGAAGAAGCTCGACGTCCTCTCCAATCAGATGTTCATCCAATGTACCGAGTGGTCCGGCCATGTCGGCGCCCTGGCCTCGGAGGAGATGGACGAGATCTACGAAATCCCGAAGGAATATCCGCGCGGCAAGTATCTGCTGACCTTCGATCCACTCGATGGCTCCTCGAATATCGACGTCAATGTCTCGGTTGGCACGATTTTCAGCATCCTGCGCATGGCTGCCACGGATGGCGATGCGGCCGAGCGCGATTTCCTCAAGGCTGGCACCGAGCAGGTGGCCGCCGGTTATGCGCTCTATGGCCCCTCGACCATGATGGTGCTGACCACCGGTAATGGCGTGAATGGTTTCACGCTGGATCAGAACATCGGCGAGTTCATCCTCACCCACCCAAACATGACCATCCCGGCCGACACCGCCGAGTTCGCGATCAACGCCTCGAACGAGCGCTTCTGGGAGGCGCCAGTCAAGCGCTACGTCGATGAGTGTCTGGCTGGCAAGGACGGTCCGCGCGGGAAGGATTTCAACATGCGCTGGATCGCCTCGATGGTCGCCGAGGTGCATCGCATCCTCACGCGCGGCGGCATCTTCATGTATCCGATGGATTCGAAGATGGCGGAGAAGGGATTGGGCGGTAAGCTGCGTCTGCTCTACGAAGCGAATCCGATGTCGTTCGTCGTCGAGCAGGCCGGCGGCGCCTCGATCACTGGCAAGCAGCGCATCATGGAGCTGCAGCCCGACGGGCTGCATCAGCGGGTGCCGGTGATCCTCGGCTCGCGCAACGAGGTCGAGCGCATCCAGGGCTATCACAACGAGGGCTGAGGTCGGCTCGGTGAGCGGTGTGTTCGGCGGTGGGCTCGATCTTGCCGCCGAACGCCGGGAGTCGCTCGCGCCGCTCGACCCTAAATCATGCGTGAGCCCGACAATCGCAGCCTCTCGCTCGTCATCCCGCTCTATCAGGAGCGCGAGAATGTCGCGCCGCTGTTAGCGCGCGTGCATGAGGGGCTGCGGGGCTATGCCCATCCCTGGGAGCTGATCCTGGTCGATGACGGCAGCCAGGATGGCACCGAGCAGGCCCTGTTCGAGCAGGCGGCGCAGTATGGCGCGCACGTGCGGGTGATCGCTTTCCGGCGCAATGTCGGCCAAACGGCGGCGATGCAAGCCGGCTTCGATGCCACGCGCGGGGGCTTGATCGCGACCTTGGACGGCGATCTGCAGAACGATCCGGCCGAGATCCCGCGCCTGATCGACGAGCTTCTCGCCCGTGATCTGGATCTCCTGCAAGGCTGGCGGCGCGAGCGCCAGGATGCTTGGCTGTTGCGCAAGATCCCGTCGCGTATCGCCAATGGGCTCATTGCCTGGGTCACTGGCGTGCACCTACACGATTACGGCTGTAGCCTCAAGGTCTACCGCGCCGAGGTGATCAAGGAGATCCGCCTGTTCGGCGAGATGCACCGTTTCATCCCTGTTTGGGTGGCTAGGGTCACGGCGCCTGAGCGTATCGGCGAGACCGAGGTTGGTCATCGCGCGCGCGCGCGGGGGCAGTCCAAGTATGGGCTCTCGCGCACTTTCCGCGTGTTGCTTGATTTGCTGGTCGCGTTCTTTTTTCTGCGTTTCGACGCCCGGCCCGGCCACTTCTTCGGTGCCGTTGGACTCGCGTTCGGTCTGGTCGGCGGGTTCATGATGAGCTGGCTGGCCTGGGTCAAGTTTGGCCTTGGCGAGAATATCGGTGACCGTCCGTTGTTCTTCGTCACCATTTTGCTCTTGGTGGCCTCGATCCAGTTCTTGACCACCGGCGTCCTGGCCGAGATCATGACTCGGACCCTGTTTGCCTCCGGCGAGCGCACCCATCACTGCATCCGCCGACAAACCGACCCGGTCGCCGCCGGCTGGAAGGTCGCGAAGGACAGGGTGGATGACGGCGCCTGACTCGCTGCTCACGCGCCTTCTGGTCTCGCCTTGGTTCTTGGTGCTGATCGTCTGGCTCGCCTTCTTCTGGCAGCTCGGCGCGGTACCGCTCTACGATCTCGATGAGGGCGCCTTCACCGAGGCCACCCGCGAGATGCTCGCCAGCGGCAATGTCATCACCCCGCACCGCGACGGCGAGCCGCGCTACGACAAGCCGGTGCTTATTTACTGGCTACAAGCGGCCTCGGTCTCGGCACTGGGCTGGAGCGAATTCGCGCTCCGGTTGCCCTCGGCCCTGGCGGCGAGCCTGTGGGTGGGGGCGCTCTGGTGGTTCGTGCGCGCGCGCCTCGACGCCGACACCGCGACCATCGCCGGCGTGGCGATGGCGCTCGGGCTACAGGTGGCGATCATTGGCAAGGCAGCGGTCGCGGATGCCGTGCTCAACCTGTTCATTGCGTTGGCCTTCTTCGATATGTATCGCTGGCGCTTGCGCGCGCGGCAGGGGACGCTGTGGCGCGTCTACCTCTGGCTCGGGCTTGGGTTCCTGACCAAAGGCCCGGTCGCGGTCTTCTTCCCGCTGCTGGTGAGCCTTTTGTTCTTCGTCTCCGTTGGCGCCGGGCGCGATTGGCGGCGCGCCGTCTTCGACTGGCGTGGCTGGCTGATCTTTCTGCTGGTGGCCGGCCCCTGGTATCTCGCCATCTACATCGACGACGGCCCGGGTTTCTTCCAGAGCTTCTTCCTCGGCCACAACCTTGGCCGCTACAGCGGCGTCAAGCATGGGCACTCGGGCTTCCCGGGCTATTACGTCGTCATGCTGCCGCTGGTGCTGTTGCCCTTTAGCGGCTGGTTTTTGAGTCTGCTGCCAAGGCTGCACCGGCTCTGGGCCGATGAGCTGGATCGGTTCCTGCTGCTCTGGTTTTTGACGGTGTTTGTGGTGTTCTCGTTTTCGGGCACCAAGCTGCCGCATTATCTGGTCTACGGTCTCACCCCGTTGTTTATTCTGATGGCGCGGCATCGCGATGCGCTGAGCAACCGCTGGCTGGCCTTTGTGCCGCCGCTGCTGTTGGTTCTGCTCATGGTCGCGTTGCCGGATCTGCTGGGGCTGTTAGCAACCCAAGCCAACCGCGCCCATGAGCAAGCCATGTTCGCGGATGCGGCATTTGTGCTCGACGGTTGGTATCGGCTCGGCACCTGGCTCGGGCTGCTGGCGCTGATTGGACTGCTGCGCTGGTCGCGCGTTGGCGTGTGGCAGCGCCTGATCCTGGCCGGCATCGTACAGACCTTGCTGGTGTTCGGGCTGCTGGTGCCGGCGGTGTTTGCCGTGATGCAAGAACCGGTCAAACAGGCCGGGCTGCTCGCGCGCGGGCTGGATCGGCCGACGGTGGTCTATCGCACCAGCATGCCGAGCTTCAGCGTCTACCGAGAAGCCATCACACCCGCGCGTGACCGACCCGAGGTCGGCGAGCTGGTGTTTCTGCGCATCGATCAGCTTGAGCGCCTAGCGCAGGCAGTGGCGCCGAACCGGCTGGAGCCGCACTATCGACAAGGGCCGGTGGCACTGGTGCTGATTGCGCCTGAGTCTGAGCTTGGGCCTGGGCCTAAATCTGAGCCTACAGCGATCAATTCTGTCGAAGACCCACCGTGAATGCTAACCGCGCGCGCCACCGCTTCGCTCTGCATGCAATTGGCCTGCTCGGCCTCGGCGCTGGACTGCGGCGCGCGCTGGCTACTGCGGCTGAGCGCGATCCAGCCGTTTCTCCCGGCGGAGCGCGCTGGCTAGGCGCTTGGGCACTGCTCTGCCTCGCGGCGGCCGTCGCTTTATGGGTCAGCGGCGGCTATCACAGCGGTTTTTTGACCTTGAATCGGCTGGGCTCGACATGGCCTTCCGGCCTGTGGCAGTGGCTCACCGTGCTTGGCGATGAGCGCGTCTCCCTGACCCTGGCGCTGTTTCTCTCGCGCCGGCATCCACGCGTGTTTTGGAGTCTGATCTGCGCCGCGCTGGTCGCGATCGCCTACGCGCGCGGACTCAAGCCGTTGATCGATACCGCACGGCCCCCAGCGGTGCTACCGGCCGAGGCGTTTCGGCTGATTGGCGAGGGCCATCGGCGCCACGGCTTTCCGTCTGGGCATAGCGTGACTGCGGCGGTGTTTTTCGGTGTGCTCGCCTACTTTGCGCAGCGTATCCGTTGGCGGCTGAGCTTCATCCTGCTGGCAATGGCAGCCGGCTTCAGCCGGGTCGCGGTCGGGGTGCACTGGCCTCTTGACGTACTGGCCGGGCTAGCCGGCGGTGCCATCGCGGCACTCATCGGCGTTTGGCTCGCCCGGCGCAGCCTCTGGGGCCTCTATGACGAGGGCGTGCATCTGGCTTTCGTCGTGCTCGCGGCCTTTGCCGCCGTCGGGCTGCTGTTCGATGACGGCGGTTACCCGGCTGCGGCGCCGCTGTTGGCCGCGCTGGGCAGTCTTGCCTTAGCCTGGGCGGCGCTCCAATACCTGTTGCGACCGCTCATGTTCGGACGTTCAGGCGACCGTCGGGACGGTCGCACAAACGCTGGCTGACTAAGCGGCGTCGTCGTCGTCGCCAGGATCAGCCTCGGTAGCCGGTGCCTTGGGTTCGGGTGTCTTCAGGAGGCCTTCGGCCCTGAGTACGGCGACCTTGTCGTCGCCTTGCACCCAGCGTTTTTTCCGATCCTTGACCGCATGGCGGCCCGAACGCTTCTCGTAAATGGTGTGATCGCCGGTGGTCTTGAGCTTCTTCATCGATTGCTTTGGTCAGAGGTTGTCAGGAGCATGGGCGCGTGTTGGGCGCCTTGAATCGGCGGCGCCCGTCTTGGGTGCCGAGATGCTGTTTGCATCGCTTCTAGGGCAGCACGTTCGGGTCGCTCTTATCGTTGCGCTGCTTGCGCTCCTCGTCGGAGCGCAGGATATCGATTTCGAATTTTGCGATCAGCGCCGCCATGGCGCCGAGGGCGGCGATGATCGGCGCGAGCAGCGTCAGCGCGCCGCCGACGGCGACACCCGCCGTGAGCGGAACCTCGATCAGCGTTGCGCCACCAGGTTTGCGGATGATCAGGCGACGAACGTTACCTTCGGCGACCAGCTGTTTGACGTAGTCGACCAGCTCGCTGCCAGCAACGGTCACGCGCTCGGTGATTGCGTGACGGGGCTCATAGGGATCTCTTGACATCGTAATAGCGTGCTCGGCTCACGTTGATGCAATGCTGCGGTGTTTGAACGAACGACACATCTATCATCGAACGAGCCCCGTGGGTGCGTCAACATCGATACCCGCCGTCGATGAGCAGAATTGGCGCAGCCGCTCGGCGCGCGCGTCGAGCGCTTCGCCAGAGGGCAGCGCCGCGCTCGGATCTCGCAGCCAGGTGGCGATGTCCGCGCGCACCCGCGCGCCCTGCAGATCACGCGCTAGCATGTGCCAGCCCTCGGCGTAGAGCAGGAGCCGAAGTGCTGGCGCATCGAGGGGAACCGCGTCGATAAAGCGGCAAAAAGCCCGCGCAGGGATGATGCTGTCGTGCTCCCCATACAGGATCAGCGTCGGCGGCTGTTGGTCACGGTGCCGGCGCACGGCGGGCCAGGCAACGGCCTGGTCCATCACATTCGTCACCCCCCAGAGCGCCTCGATCCGTGTCGCCTTGATCACCAGCGGGTCGCGACCCATCGCGATCAGCATCGGCTTATTGTCGGAGGGAGCGATCTGGATGCCCTCGCCAGTGAGCTTGAGTCCGGGCAGTGCTCGGGCGGCGAGCGCGAGCGCAGCGCGCTGATACCAAGGCATGCTATCGCGTGACCAAACCGCAGGCGCGATCAAGACCAGTCCGTCGACGTCCAAGGGCGCCTCGGCATCGGCGCTGAGTGCGACCGCCGCCCCCATGCTTTCGCCGATGAGGATCAACCGCGCGTGCGCATGGCGTGCTCGTAGCAACCCGATCCAGGTGCGTAGATCGGCCACGAGCCGCTCGCCGCCATGCCAGCGCCCGGTCTGACGCGTGCGACCGAAGCCGCGCTGGTCGAAGGCATAGGTCGTGACGCCGAGTTCGGCGAGATGCTCGCCGAGCGGTTGAAAGGCTTGACTGTAATCGTTGAAGCCGTGCAGACCAAGGACGACGATCCGAGGCTGCTCCGTGTAGCCCCAGCGTTGAAAAGGCAGCCGATAGCCGTCGGCCATGCGTGCTTCGGCCGGCAGCAGCCGTGGCTTGAGTAGCGCTGCGTCGGCGGTGCTCGGCGAGTTCGATGCGGCGGACCCCATGGGCGCTAGCGCCCGCGTGCCGCAGGCGCTGAGCGGTAGGCTGAGCAGGAGGCCGAGCAGGAGCCTGCTCGCGATGCTCAGCCAGGTCGTCGCGCCGCCGATTCCGGCATCTCGGCGATCGGGCAGCGTCAAAACAGCGTCAGCGGCCCTTCCTGCATGGCCGCGATCTGTTCGCGCATGATCAGGATCTGTTCCTCCCAGAAACGCGGCGAGTCGAACCAGGGGAAGGCACTCGGGAAGGCCGGATCATCCCAGCGTTGCGCGAGCCAGGCCGCGTGATGGATCAGCCGCAGCGTACGCAGGGCCTCGATCAGGTGCAGCTCGCGCGGATCGAAGTCGCAGAAATCCCGGTAGCCGTCGAGGATCGCGTCCAACTGCAGCGTCATCGCCTGGCGATCGCCAGAGAGCAGCATCCAGAGATCCTGAATCGCCGGCCCGGTGCGGGCGTCGTCGAAATCGACGAAGTGGGGGCCGGTCTCGGTCCAGAGCAGATTGCCGCGGTGACAATCACCATGCAGGCGCCGCAGACGCAACGTCCCCGCGCGCTCGTAGCAGGCCGCGATCGCGGTCAGCGCATGCTCGATGACGCTGCGGTAGGCGGTCTCGAGCGCGCTCGGAATCCACCCCTGCGCGAGCAAGAAGCGAACCGGCTCTTCGCCGAAATGCTGGAGGTCCAGGGTCGGTCGATGCGCAAACGTCTGGCTGGCGCCGAGCGCGTGGATGCGGCCGATGAAGCGACCGATCCGGGTCAGGATGTCCAGATCCTCGAGTTCCGGATCGCGACCGCCGCAGCGCGGGGTCAGCGAGAAGCGATAGTCCGCATGCCGGTGCAGGCTGTGGCCCTCGATCAGCAGGGGCGCGACCGCCGGAATTTCGCGCTCGGCCAAGGCCAGAACGAACGCATGTTCCTCGGCGATGGCCGCATCGGACCAGCGTCCAGGCCGATAGAACTTCGCGATCAGCGGCGCGGCGTCATCGATGCCGACCTGATAGACACGATTCTCATAGCTGTTCAGGGCCAGCAGCCGGCCATCGACCGAGAACCCGAGCGATTCCACCGCATCCAGCACCCGATCGGGCGTCAGATCGGCATAGGGACGGCGCGGGTCGGTGCCAGTGGCGGGGATGCCGGCGTTCAAAGCTCGCTGCCGGGTTGAGTGGGGCTGCGGGGCAATTCAGTATCTTCCATCTCTTGCGCGGCACGGGCACCAACCCGGCGCACCACCATCCCAAGCGTCAGCCCTTGCACCATGATCGAGAACACCACGACGATGTAGGTGACGGTCAACAAGACGTCGCGGATCTCGGACTCAGGCAGCGAGAGCACCAGCGCCACCGAGATACCGCCGCGTAAGGCCCCCCAGGTCAGGATGCTGATCGCACCGGGGGCGAAGCTGCGAAAACGCCGCATCCAGGCCACCGGCACGCCAGCGCTGAAGGCGCGTGCCGCCAACACCAGCGGGATGGCAAGTAGCCCAGCGATCAGGGTCGAGCCGGTGATGCTCACCACAAGCACCTCGAAGCCGAGCAGCACGAACAGCACCGCATTGAGGATCTCGTCGACCAACTCCCAGAAGTTGTCCAGATGGCCCTTGGTCTGGTCCGACATCAGACGATCGCGCACCTGATTGCCGATCAGCAGCCCGGCGATGACGACCGTGATGGGTGCCGAGATGTGGAGGTGCTCGGCCAGCGCATAGGCGCCACTGGCCACGGCCAGGGTGATCAAGACCTCGACCTGATAGTGGTCTATCTTGCGCAGCATCAGATAGGCAAGACCACCGCTGGCGAGGCCGAACAGCAGCCCGCCGACGGCCTCCTTCAAGAACAGGACGAAGGCACTGCCGAGGGTGACATGCTCGCCGCCGATAGCGATCTCGAGCAGCACCATGAAGAGCACCACGGCGACGCCATCATTGAACAGCGACTCGCCCGTGATCTTGAGTTCCAGGCTCTTGGGGGCGCCGGCGCTCTTCAGGATACCGAGCACCGCGATCGGATCGGTCGGCGAGATCAGCGCGCCGAACAGCAGACAATAGATCAGCGGAATGTCCAGCCCGAGCGCCGCGAACAGCAGCCAGGCGACGCCACCCACGATGAGCGTCGAGAGGATGACGCTGACGCTGGCGAGCACCGCGATCACCCATTTCTGCTCGGCGAGTTCCTTCAGGTTCACATGCAGCGCACCCGCGAACAGCAGGAAACTGAGCATGCCGTGCAGCACTGTGGCGTCGAAATCGATGCTATCGACCATCAGGCGGATATCGTGCTCGAGTCCTTCGGTGCCCGGAATCGGCAACAGCAAAAACAGCGACATCAGCAGCGCGATCAGCATCAGCCCGATCGCGGTTGGCAGCTTCAAAAAGCGGTGGTTGAACCAAGCGAAGAGCGCCGACAGCGTGAGCAGAACCGCGATGATGTTGAACAGTTGCATGACGACGGCCTGTGTTCAGCAAGGGATCGGCCCATTATGCCCGTATCGGTGCGAAAGCGTCTTGAGCAAGCGCGCACCAGGCCTGTCCAGGCAGGGTCTCAGTGGCAGTCGATCAGCGCCTTCAAGACGCCCGGCTCGGCGGCGCGTCGCAGCGCGTGCACCCCCTCGGCCAGAGGCAGGCGCGCATCGATCAATGGGGTCGGGTCCACGTGCTGGCGCTCAAGCAGCCGCAACGCGGCGAGGAAGGGACCGCAGCGCGAACCAAGCACGCGAATCTCGTCGACTACCAACGACGACAGATCGACCGCGACCGCGCCACGGTAGGTGCTCTTCAGGCAGAGGGTGCCGCGCGGGCGCAGCGCCTTGCGCGCCAGCGCGAAGCCGCCGGGTGCGCCGCTGGCCTCGACCACGATGTCGTAGCCGCCAGTCGCGACCTCCGACGCTTGCAGGCAACGCGTGGCGATGCCCTCCAGACGCTGGCGTTGATGGTCATGTCGCGCCACAACGTCCAGTTCGGCCCCAGTCAAGGCGATCACGCGCGCGATCAGCTGCCCGAGCCGGCCTGCGCCCACCACGAGCACCCGCGCCGAGGGCGTGATATGGACCTGTTCAGGGATCTGCAGCGCGGCCGCCAGGGGTTCGGTGAAGACCGCAGCGCTATCCGGCACCGTCTCCGGCACCCGATGCAGATTCCCGAGCGGCAGGCACAGGTATTCGGCGAAGGCACCATCGTGTCGTTTGATGCCGAGCACTGCGCGGTTTAGGCAATGACTCGACCGACAGGCCCGACATTCGCTGCAGTGACCGCAGCTCAGGTTGATGGAACCGACGACGCGCTCGCCGACCCGCTCCGGTGCCTCCGGGGCAGCGGTGATCTCGCCGACGAATTCATGGCCGAGCACGCCGCTGAAGGGATAATAACCATCCAGCAGGGCCAGATCGGTGGAGCAGACACCAGCGAGCCTGACGCGCACCAGCGCCTCGCCGGCAACCGGGGAGGGCGCGGGCAGATCGGTGCGCAGTCGCACCGCGTGATCGAACCAAATCGCCTTCATAAGCAGGACTCCGACAGCGGGGTTGAGGGACTGAGGCGAGGGCGTCGTTGCGAGGCGAGCGCGAGGCGGGCAAACGGGCCGCCGAGGACGCGAGCCGACATCGAAACAGGGCCTCGGGTTATCCTTGTTGCTAGCATGGAAAAGCGCGGCGACTGGAAATTCGACACGCAGACCGCCAATTGAGCGACTTCTTCACCGTCATCGCCAGCGCTTGATGCCATCGATCGCCTTGCACTCTCTCAACCCTTCAGACCGGACACCAGGAGAGCCTGATGCCCCCAATGGACGAACCCAACCTTTCCGCCGCCTATGGCCGTGTGCGTGCCTTCACCGAGCAGCTCTGCGAGCCCCTCGAAATCGAGGATTACATGCTCCAGACCGCCGTCGAGGCGAGCCCGCCGAAGTGGCATCTCGCGCACGTCTCCTGGTTTTTCGAGACCTTCCTGCTCAAACCCTTCCTCGCAGGCTACCAGGAATTCCATCCCCACTTCGACCACCTGTTCAACTCCTACTATGAGCAGACCGAGGCCGGCTTCTGGCCGCGCCCGCAACGCGGGTTGCTTTCGCGCCCGACCGTGGCCGAGGTCTATGCCTACCGCCGCCATGTCGATGATGCCATGGCGCGCTTGCTCGGCGAATGCCCGGCTGAGCACCAGGCAACCGTGCAGACGCGACTCGAGATCGGCCTCAACCACGAGCAGCAGCACCAAGAGCTGCTGATCACCGACATCAAGTACAACCTGGCCTACAATCCGCTGCGTCCGGCCTATCGCGCGGATCTGGCGGTCGCGGCGGCGCAAGACCCCGTGCCGCTGACCTTCACGACCTTCGAGGGTGGCGTCCACAGCTTCGGTGCCCCAGAGCCGACTCGGCACGAGCACGGGGACCAAGACCGGAGCGCCGCTCGGGGCTTCGCCTACGATAACGAATTCCCCCGCCACCAGCGGCTGCTCGAGCCGTTCCGGCTTGCCGATCGCCTGGTCACCAACGCCGAGTATCAGACCTTCATCGACGATGGCGGTTATCGCCACCCAGGGCTCTGGCTCTCCGACGGCTGGGCGCGGATCAACAGCGAGGGCTGGCAGGCACCGCTGTACTGGGAGCCGCTCGATGGCGTTTGGCACGAGACCACGCTCGGCGGTCGCCGTCCCCTGAACCCCGCCGAGCCGGTCTGCCACCTCAGCTACTTCGAGGCCGAGGCCTATGCGCGTTGGGCCGGGCGCCGGCTGCCGAGCGAATTCGAATGGGAGCATGCGGCCGCTGGGCGTTCGGTCGACGGCCACTTCGTCGATGACGGCCGCTTCCACCCCTCCCCAGCGAGCGCCGGTTCGCTGCAACAACTGTTCGGCGATTGCTGGGAATGGACCGCCTCGGCCTATCTGCCCTATCCACGCTATCGCGCCGTGGATGGCGCGCTCGGCGAGTACAACGGCAAATTCATGAGCGGGCAGATGGTGCTGCGCGGTGGCTCCTGCGCCACCTCGCGCAACCATGCGCGCGCCACCTATCGCAACTTCTTCTATCCCCACGAGCGCTGGCAGTTCAACGGCATCCGGCTGGCGGAGGACTTGGAATGATTGCCTCGACCGACCCGACCACGGCCAACCCGATCTTCTTCCACGATTATCATCCCGCGCCCGCCGACTTGCGCGCCGAGGTCTTGGCGGGCCTGGCCAAGCCGCGCAAGCAATTGTCGCCAAAGCTGTTCTACGACGCCGAAGGCTCGAAGCTGTTCGATGCCATCTGCGAACTGCCCGAGTACTATCCGACCCGCACCGAGATCGCCATCCTGCGCGAACACGGCGCCGAGATGGCCCAACGGCTCGGTCGCGAGGCGCTGTTGGTCGAACTCGGCAGTGGCAGCAGCCTGAAGATCCGCGTCCTGCTCGAAGCCCTGCAACCGGCGGTCTACATGCCGGTCGATATCTCCAGCGCGCATCTGCGGCAGTCAGCGCAGGCGCTCGCGGCAACCTTCCCGAAGCTCGAAGTGCATGCGGTCTGCGCCGACTACTCGGCGCCGTTCGCGCTGCCGGTCGATGATCACGCGCATCCGCGCGCAGTGTTCTTCCCCGGCTCATCGATCGGCAATTTCGAGCCCGATGAGGCCGAGCAGTTGCTGCATCGCGTCGGCGTCATCCTCGGTGCCGAGGGGCGGCTGCTGATCGGCGTCGATCTGATCAAGGATCGCGCGCGCCTCGAGCGCGCCTACAACGATGCCGCCGGGGTCACCGCCGCCTTCAATATGAATCTACTCAGCCGCATCAACCGCGAACTCGACGGTGGCTTCGATCCTCGTCGCTTCCGCCACGAGGCCTTATTCAACGCCGAGCAGAGCCGCATCGAGATGCACCTGCTCAGCACCTGTGATCAGCAGGTGCAGGTCGCCGGCGAGACCTTCGCCTTCCGCGAGGGCGAGACCATCCATACCGAGTGTTCGCATAAATACAGCGTCGAAAGCTTTCATGCGCTGGCGGCTCGCGCCGGCTTCCAGCCCGAACAGGTCTGGACCGATCCCGAGCAGCTGTTCAGCGTGCACTGCCTGGTCTATCGGCCCTCGGCCATGCGCTAAGTGATACGCTAAGCCATGAAGTATCAGGACCTACGCGACTTCATCGATCAGCTCGAGCGCCGTGGCGAACTCAAGCGCATCGGCATCGAGGTCGACCCGCATCTGGAAATCACCGAGATTTGCGACCGCACCCTGCGCGCCGGCGGCCCGGCGCTGCTGTTCGAGCGTCCCAAGGGTTCCCAGGTGCCACTGCTCGGCAACCTGTTCGGCACGCCGCAGCGGGTCGCGCTCGGCATGGGCGAGGAATCGGTCGCGGCCCTGCGCGAGGTCGGCAAGCTACTCGCCTTCCTCAAGGAGCCCGACCCGCCAAAGGGGATGAAGGAGGCCTGGCGCACCCTGCCCATCTTCAAAAAGGTGCTGGATATGGCGCCCAAGGTGCGGCGCCATCCGCCTTGTCAGGAGCAGGTCTTCGAGGGCGAGCAGGTCGATCTGTCGCGCTTTCCGATCCAGCACTGCTGGCCTGGCGATGCGGCACCGTTGATCACCTGGGGGCTGGTGATCACGCGGGGGCCGGAGAAGTCGCGTCAGAATCTCGGTATCTATCGAATGCAGGTGCTCGGTCGCAATCGGGTCATCATGCGCTGGCTGGCACATCGCGGCGGGGCGCTCGACTTCCGCGACTGGCAGCGCGCGCATCCCGGCAAGCCGTTCCCGATTGCCGTCGCGCTCGGCGCCGATCCGGCGACCATCCTCGGCGCGGTCACGCCGGTGCCGGACAGCCTCTCCGAATACGCCTTTGCCGGCCTGCTGCGCGGTAGTCGCACCGAACTCGCCGGCTGCCTCGGCTCCGACCTGCAGGTGCCGGCGACCGCCGAGATCGTCCTCGAGGGCCATCTGCATCCCGATGACACGGCCCCAGAAGGCCCCTTCGGCGACCATACTGGCTACTACAACGAGGTCGATGACTTCCCGGTCTTCACCATCGATCGCATCAGCCAGCGCCAGCAGCCGATCTATCACAGCACCTACACGGGCCGGCCGCCGGATGAGCCGGCGATCCTCGGTGTCGCGCTGAACGAGGTCTTCGTGCCGATCCTGCAGAAGCAGTTCCCGGAGATCGCCGACTTCTACCTACCGCCCGAGGGCTGTTCCTATCGGCTCGCGGTGGTGGCGATGAAGAAGCAATATCCCGGTCATGCCAAGCGGGTAATGCTCGGTGTCTGGTCGTTCTTGCGTCAGTTCATGTACACCAAATTCGTCATCGTGGTCGACGACGATGTCTGCGCTCGCGACTGGAAGGATGTGATCTGGGCCATGACCACGCGCATGGACCCGGCGCGCGATACGGTGATGATCGAGAACACGCCGATCGACTACCTCGACTTCGCCTCGCCGGTCTCGGGGCTGGGCTCGAAGATCGGCTTCGACGCGACCGGCAAATGGCCCGGCGAGACGACGCGCGAATGGGGCCGGCCGATTGAGATGGACGCCGAGGTGAAGGCGCGGATCGACCGACTCTGGCCGCAGCTGGGTATCGACTGAGGGCGGTTCGCGCAAATGCCCGCGCTGCCCGGCGCACTCGTCAAGCGCCGGGCAGCGCAGGCAAGCAGGGGAAGGGCCGCGTTCAGAAACTCCGTTGCGGTCTTTCGGTGCGGGGTCTGGCCTCGTTCACGGTCAATTTGCGACCGTCCTGCAGGGTGTCATTCAACGCTTGGATCGCATCCTCGGCTTCGGACGTGTTCGGCATATCGACGAACCCAAAGCCTTTGGATTGTCCGGAGAACTTGTCCTTGATCACATCCGCGCTGGCGACCTCGCCGAACTCGCCGAACATCTCGCGCAAGGTATCGTCATTGACCGAATATTTCAGGTTACCTACGTAGATCCTCATCGCTCACTCTCGCAACGGTCGTGCATTGAGCACGCGCACACCATCGGTCGATCAACGCACAACTCGAACGATAGTGACACGGCAGCCAGTGCCGTATGCGGTTTGGAGTGCTGCCTGCCCGGCGCCCCCCTTAGCTGATCGCCTCCTTAGCGGATCGTGCTACTGAGTCTAGCGCATTGCTGTTACGCCTCGGGTCAGTGTCTCCGATGGTCTGATCGACGTCAATCGCGCTTCGCGACCTGAAAGCCGGCGCTTTCGATGGCCTGCTCCAAGGCGCTGGTCTCGACGAAGCCGCCGCGAATCACCACCTGCCCGGTGGCGAGGTCGGGCGACGCCTCGTTGACCTGCTCGATGGATTCCAGCGCCTGCTTGACCGTGGCGACGCAGTGGCCGCAGGTCATACCCTTGACGTTGAGGATCATGCGACCGCCGGCTGCGCTGGTGTCGAGGCCCGGCCGCGCATCCGTCTGCATGCCGGCCTCGGCGGCCTGCACGCTCGCCAAGCGCGCTTGCGCCTGTCTGCGTGCGCGGTATTGGCGCAGCCCCAGCATCGCCATCAACGCCAGCAGCAGCAGTGCCGAGAGCGCCGGGAGCCAGCCCTGCTGGTGCTCATGCGTCAGCGTTTGCACCGGTACGCTGGTCAGCAATTGGTCGAAGAGCAGACCGAAGCCGAGGCTCATCACCACCACGGTGCCCAGGTACACCGAAAGCACCCGCGCGCCTAGGGTGCGATAGACCGCGCCGATGGTGACTAGGTTGGTCGCCGGCCCCGCCATCAGGAACACCAGTGCCGAGCCCGCCGGCAACCCGGCCGCGATCAACGAGGCCGCGATCGGCACCGAGGCCGTGGTGCAGACATAGAGGGGCAGGGCGATGGCCAACATCACCAGCATGCCGAGCAGACCTCCGGCCCAAGGCCGGCCGGCGAAGAAGTCGGCCGGGGTGATCGCCGTCACCAAAGCCGCCGCGAGCACACCGATGATCAACCAGGTATTGATGGCGCCGAGCAAGTCGAACACCGCGTAACGCACCGCTTCGATGATCCGTGCCAACCGGCCTTGCGGTCGGTCATCATCGGTGCTGTCGGCTTCAGCGGCGTCGCTCGCGGCCGGTTCTGCGGGGGCTGTCCGGTTGACGAGAACGCCGCCGATCACCCCGGTGACAAAGGCGGCGATCAGCTTGAAAATCGCGAACGGCCAACCGAGGAAGGCCGCAGTGACCAGGATCGAATCGACCCCCGTTTGCGGCGTGCTGATCATGAAGGAAGTGGCCGCGCCAGGCGAGGCGCCTTGACGCCGCAAGCCGAGCGCGGTCGGGATCACGCCGCAAGAGCAGAGCGGCAGCGGCACGCCGACCAAGGACGCCCGCACCACGCTGCCAAGATCGGGCCGACTGAGACCGCGCCGGATCACAGCCGAAGGCACATAGGCGTGGATCAGCCCAGCGATGAGCAGGCCAATCAGCAGCGATGGCGCCAGCTCGAGCAGGATGCTCCAGAGTTCCAGCGGAAAGGCAGCGAGGGCAAGCATGTGAGTCTCCACGTTAAGGTCGATGAATCCAAACCCGTGTGATCGGTTTCAGTCGATATTGCCCTTTTCGTGCCGATCAAGATACCTGTCACTGACAGCTCTCGCATTCTGGATCATCGATCACGCAAGCCTTGGGCACCGCGTCAACAGGCTTGCCGGCCCCGTTCGCCTTCGCCTTCCCCGGCGATTGATAGGCACCGCCGACCGCCGAGAGCCGATTCGCCTTGCTCGCATCCGCCATGGTCGATTTTTCGACATGGGTGGCGCCCATCGAACGTAGATAATAGGTGGTCTTCAGCCCGCGCACCCAGGCGAGCTTGTAGAGGTTATCGAGCTTCTTGCCGCTCGGCTCGCTCATGTACAGATTCAGACTCTGCGCCTGATCCAGCCACTTCTGCCGCCGGCTGCCGGCCTCGACCAGCCAGCGTGGATCGACCTCGAAGGCGGTCGCGTAGAGTGCTTTCAGCGCATCGGGGATGCGGTCGATCTGCTGCAGGCTGCCGTCGTAGTACTTGAGATCGCTGACCATGACACTGTCCCAGAGCCCGAGCGCCTTGAGGTCGCGCACCAGGTAGGGGTTGACCACGGTGAACTCGCCCGAGAGGTTGGACTTCACGAACAGGTTCTGATAAGTCGGCTCGATCGATTGGCTGACGCCGACGATGTTGCTGATGGTCGCGGTCGGTGCGATTGCGAGACAGTTACTGTTGCGCATGCCGACGGTTTGCACCCGCTTGCGCAGCTCGTTCCAGTCCAGTGTACTGCTGGTATCCATCTCCAGATAGCCGCTGCGGCCTTCGGCCAGGCGCTGGACGCTGTCGATCGGCAGGATGCCCTGGCTCCAGAGGCTGCCGTCGAAGCTTTGATAGCGCCCGCGCTCGGCGGCCAGCTCGCTGCTCGCTTCGATCGCGTAGTAGCTCAGGGCCTCCATACTGTGATCGGCGAAGCGCACCGCATCTTGGCTGGCATAAGGGATACGCAGCTCATAGAGCGCATCCTGAAAGCCCATCAATCCGAGCCCGACCGGTCGGTGGCGCAGATTGGCATTGCGCGCTTGCGGCACGTTGTAGAAGTTGTAGTCGATGACGTTGTCGAGCATGCGCATCGCGGTGCGCACGGTCTTGCGCAGCTTCGTGGTGTCGAGCCCACGCTCGGTTACATGGGCGGCCAGGTTCACCGAGCCTAGATTGCAGACCGCGATCTCCCGATCGTTGGTGTGCAGGGTAATCTCGGTGCACAAGTTGCTGCTATGCACCTGCCCGACATGCTGATTGGTGTAGCGCAGGTTGCAGGGGTCTTTAAAGGTGATCCAGGGATGGCCGGTCTCGAACAACATCGCCAGCATCTTGCGCCAGAGATCGACTGCCTTGATGCGCTTGGTCACCTTCAGCTCGCCACGCTCGGCGCGGGCCTCGTAGGCGACATAAGCCTGCTCGAAGGCTTGGCCGGTGAGCTCATGCAGGTCCGGCGTCTCGTCGGGCGAGAACAGGGTCCAGTGCTGATCCTCGGCGACGCGTTTCATGAACAGGTCTGGCACCCAGTTGGCGGTGTTCATGTCGTGCGTGCGGCGGCGGTCGTCGCCGGTGTTCTTGCGTAGCTCAACAAATTCTTCGATGTCGATGTGCCAGGTCTCGAGGTAGGCGCAAACCGCGCCTCGCCGCTTCCCGCCTTGGTTAACTGCTACCGCCGTATCGTTGGCCACCTTCAGGAAAGGCACCACACCCTGACTCTTGCCATTGGTGCCCTTGATATGAGCGCCCATGCCGCGCACACGCGACCAGTCGTTACCGAGACCGCCGGCGAATTTGCTCAGCAGCGCATTGTCCTTGATCGCGCCGTAGATGCCATCGAGATCATCCGGCACCGTGCTCAGATAGCAGGAGCTGAGCTGTGGGCGCAGGGTGCCGGAGT
>PWTO01000199.1 GCA_003562815.1 Chromatiaceae bacterium
AAGGCGCAGAGCTGAGCCCGATCCGCCTGCGCAAAGACGTCCCAGTGTTGCGTCTCGACGGCGATGTCGAGCCCCTCGGTAGTGCGGGCGATCTCGGCGGCCAGAGAGTATTCCGAGACCGTCTCATCGACGTTGGCCTCGGGGTGCACGGCGCGCAGCGCCGCCATGACCACGGCATAGAGGTTGAAGGCCACGAGCGCCAGGCAGAAGCCAAACAGCGCCGCCTGCGGATAGCCCAGGGTGTTGAGCTCGGAGTGGAGAGGGCCCTCGAGCTTTTGAAACGCCGTCTCGATGGTCCAGCGCCCGCGATAGAGCGCGGCCACGGTGGCGGCATCGGCCTGCTCGGCGGGCAGGTTGGTCAAGACGATCAGCGCCCGATCGCCGTTGCGGGTCGCACGCTTGAGTTTGAGCACCACGCGCCGCCAGGTCCAGGTGTGTCCCTCGGCATCGGTGACCTGCACGGGCTGCTCGAACAGCGCGCCATCGCCACCGTGGCCCACCGGTTGCAAAGCGCCGAGCGGTTTGACCGTCAGGCCGCTGTGATGGCGGATGACGAACGGCAAAGCGTTGCAGGACTCCGTCAAACATCGGGTCATCAGCTCCAGGGTCGCTAGAAGATGCCTATAGATTACAATAGTTTATAATCACCTTCAAAGGGCTGGACCCCTGAATGAATGCTGAACCCATCCCCATGCAAGAGGCCGATGCACGGCTTCCCGTAACGGTCCTGTCCGGCTTCCTCGGAGCGGACAAGACCACCTTGCTCAACCATATCCTCAACAATTGCGAGGGGCGTCGCGTCGCCGTGATCGTCAATGACATGTCGGAGGTCAACATCGACGCCGATCTGGTGGGCAAGGAGGTCACCCTGAACCGCGCCGAGGAGAAGCTGGTCGAGATGGGCAACGGCTGCATCTGCTGCACGCTGCGCGAAGATCTGCTGCTCGAGGTCGCGGATTTGGCGCGGGCGGGACGCTTCGACTATCTGGTGATCGAATCGACCGGCATCTCCGAGCCATTGCCGGTCGCCGAGACCTTCACCTTCCGCGAAGGGTGGTGCGCCACGGTGCGGCGGGTTGGTGGTGGTCGGCGGTCTCGGAGTCGAACTGGCCGGATGATCCGGAGCAACGTGCCCGGATTCTGTCGGACTTCGAGGGCGACTTTGGCGACCGGCGCCAACAGCTCGTATTCATCGGGCAGCATCTGGAGGTCGAGGCGATGCGGGCTCGGCTCGATGCGTGTCTGCTGACTGAGGACGAGTTGGCGGCGGGGCCTTCCGAATGGTGTTCGTTTACGGACCCGTTTCCGGTCTGGATGCGCGATGCTGAGGACTGAGTTTACCTTTCGATTTCAGCGCACTTCTCAGCAAACCTGCACAAGACGCATGCGAGTCGCTTATTGATGACTGAAGAACCCAAACTCGACCCTGCCACTCGTGCGCGTTACGAGGAAGAGCTCTTTCCGCAAAACTACGAGCGCTGGCGTTATTGCATCGAGCACAAGTGCGGTCTGCGTCTGACTCCCGACTACATCCAGCAGCGAATTGGCATCTTGACCGATCCGCAGCAGGAGGAAACGCAACGCTTTGAACGGATTTATGGAAATGCCTATCTTGCTCAGGTTGTTGCCTGGTTTGAGCGCGCAGCTGCCGAGTGTTGAGCGCGATTGGACCACCGATCAACACTGAGTTTCCAGCAGCAGGCGGTTGAGATCGGCGAAGCGTTGGATTTGATTATAGGTAATCGCTCAACCCCCAGGCCAACAGCGCCGCGAGCGCGAACAGCAAGGGCAGGACCGCCGCGCTGACCCAGAGACCACTGCGTACCATGGCGCGCTGTGGCACCTGGCCGCTGCCGAAGACGATCGCATTCGGCGGGGTGGCGACCGGCAGCAGGAAGGCGCAGGAGGTGGCCAAGGCCACCAGGATGGCGATCGCGACGCTGTCGATCTGTGGCGCCAGCCCGATAAACAGCGGGATCAGCAGGGCCGCGCTAGCGGTATTGCTGGCCACCTCGGTCAGCGCCATCGCAAACAGCACCAGCAAGATCAGACTCAGCACCACCGGCATCGCTGCGAAAGGTCCGGCGAGCAAGCTCGCCAGCCAGGCCCCGGCGCCGCTCGCCTCCAACACCAAGCTCAGCGTCAGCCCACCGCCGAACAGCAACAGCACGCCCCAGTCCGTGCGCTCGGCAATCGCGCGCCAGGGCGCCAGGCCGAGGGCATGCAGTGCGATCAGCGCCAGCAGCGCCACCGCTGCATCATAGCCCGTGTCGATCTGCAGCGAGTTGGCAATCGGGCCGCCGAACACCCAGGCGAGCACGGTGCTTGCGAACACCAACAGCATCAGCGACTGCGCCCGGCCCCAGCGCAGTGGCTCGCCGACCGGTTCGACCCGGCCGGCGAGTTGCGGCCGCAGGCTCAGGCGCAAGGCGAGTTCCATCAGCGGCAGCATCAGGATCACCAAAGGCACGCCGATCATCAGCCAGGCGGCGAAACCAAGATCGGTATTCGCGGCTGCGATCGCATTCGGCGGGCTCCCGACCAGGGTACCGATGCCGCCGATGTTGGCCGCGAAGGCAATGCCGAGGAGCACATAGATGCGCGTGTTGCGCGCGGTCTCGGCGGGCAGGGTCGCGAGCAGGCCGAGCGCCAACGGCAGCATCATCGCCGCCGTCGCAGTGTTGCTGATCCACATCGACATCAGCGCGGTGAGCCAGAACAGCGCCCGCGCGGCGCGGGCCAACCCAGGGCCGGCGCGGCGCACCACCCAGGTCGCGAGCCAGCGGTCCAGGCCTTGCTCGCGCAAGCCGGCGGCGAGCGCGAAGCCGCCGAGAAACAGGAAGATCACCGGATTGGCGAAAGTCGCTAGCGCTTCATCCAGCGGTAGGATGCCGCTGGTGCTCGCAAGCACCGGCACCAACAGCGCGGTGACGCTCAGATGCAACGCCTCGCTCAGCCAGAGCCAGGCGATCGCGGTCAAGATTGCCAGTCCACTGGCCACTTCTCCGAGCAGCAGGCCGCCGCCGAACTCAAGGCCAAGGTAAAGCGCGAGAGCGATAAAAAGATTCAGTGTTCGCATGCGTGTTGTTGTCGTGCCCAAGTCACATGTTCGCGCACCAGCGCACTCGGATGGGAGCGGCGCTGCTGCAAGGCGTGATCGACTGCCGCCGACCGAGGCGCATTGCCTAAAGCCACGGCAAGATTGCGCAACCAGCGCTCATGGCCGAGACGGCGCAGCGCGCTGCCCTCGGTGCGCGACAGAAAGTCGTGCTCATCCCAGCCGAACAGCTCGATGAGGGTGGCCGTATCGAGCCCGTCGCGGGCGAGAAAGTCGCGCTCGTCGGTCAGGCGCGCGAAGCGATTCCAGGGGCAGCAGAGCTGACAATCGTCGCAGCCATAGATGTGATTGCCCATCTGCGGGCGCAGGGCCTCGGGGATCGGCCCAACATGCTCGATGGTCAGATAGGAGATGCAGCGCCGCGCGTCGAGCTGGAAGGGGGCTATGATGGCCTGGGTCGGACAGACATCGATGCAAGCCTGGCACTGGCCGCAGTGCGCGCGCGCGGGCGCATCCGGTGGCAGCGGCAGGTCGCAGTAGATCTCGCCGAGGAAGAACCAGGAGCCGGCCGCGCGGTTGATCAGATTGGTGTGCTTGCCGATCCAACCGAGGCCGGCCTTCTCGGCCAGGGGTTTTTCCAGCACCGGCGCCGAGTCGACGAACACGCGCCAGCCGTAGGCGCCGATGCGCGCTTCGAGCCGTTGCGCCAGGCGCTTCAGGCGCGCGCGTAAGACCTTGTGATAGTCGCGTCCGAGCGCGTAGCGCGAGACGAAGGCCCGGGCCGGGTCGGCGAGCGCCTGATCGATGGCCTGCTGGTGTTCGGGCAGGTAGTCCATGCGCGCCGAGATCACCGACAGGGTGCCGGGCACCAGCTCGGCGGGACGGCTGCGCTTGTCGCCATGTCGGGCCATGTACGCCATGTCGCCCTGCATGGCCTCGGCGAGCCACTGCCGCAGGCGCGCCTCGGCCAGGCGCAGGTCGCAGTCGGCGATGCCGATCTGCTGGAAGCCGAGCGCGCGTCCCCAGTCCTTGAGGTCATCCTTCAAGGCCGCGAGCGCGGTGGGCGAGGGCGTATGAGGTAGGTCATTCGACATGGTGAGACGGAGCGGCGGTCGCGAGCAGTAGTCGATTCTCGACTCGCCAGCATAGGCGATAGGCGCCGAGGCTGACCAGGCCGATGGTGTCGCATGCGCCTGCCGCTGCCCTGCGGGGAGCCCTGGGAACCCAGCAACCGTACCTGGGTCACTGATGGGTATTGCGGTTTGTCATCACACCTCGGGCGATGGCCTTGGCAGGAGACGATATTGGTGCGGGATGCTCGACCTCAGCGGGTCACATCAGGTTGGCGACCTGGCTCTCGGTGCGCGCTCGACGGTGCCCTGAGGTGCGCCCAACTGTGTGCCCGAACGAGCGCGCTGACAAGCGCCCTTTGCTGCGCCTTGCTGCTCGCTGGCTGCGATGGCGATGCGGTCTCGCAAGAGGCCAATGCGGTGGCATCCGCCGATCGCGGTCTGCCGATCGCGGCGGTCGAGGTCAGGCCACGCGATCTGTCCCGGCAGGTGCGGGTGACCGGCACGGTGGAGCCCCAGGTCCAGGTCCGGCTCGCGAGCCGTGCCAGCGGGACCGTCGCCGCCGCGTTTTTCGAGGCCGCCGAGCGCGTACAAGCGGGCGACCTGCTCGCGCGCTTGGACACGTCCGAGCAGCAGGCGGAACTCGAGCGCACCCGCGCCCTGCAGCAGGAGGCCCAGCTCGAGTACCAGCGCTACGCGAATCTGCAAGCGGGCGAGATGGTCAGCGCCACCGAGTACCAGCGCGCCCGCGCCGCGCTGGCGGTGCTCGACAGCGAGGTGACGCTGTGGGAGACCCGGATCGCATTCGGCGACATCGTCGCGCCGCGCGACGGCGTACTGACCGCGCGTTATATCGAGCCTGGAGAGGCCGTCGATGCCCACGACACCCTGTTCGAACTCGCCGCGCTGGACGCACTGGTGGTCCGCCCCGGCATCTCCGAGCGCGACGTGGTGCATCTGCAGGTCGGCCAGCCGATCCCGGTGCGGCTGGACGCCTTGCCTGAGCTGGAACTCGAAGGCCGGCTGCGGCGCATCTTCCCCTCGGCCGACGCCGACAGCCGCCTGGTGCCAATCGAGATCGCGCTGCCGGCGGACGCGGTCGATCGCGGCGTGCGTCCCGGCTTCCTGGCCCGGATCGAGATCCCCGTGGATGAACGCGGCGCGGTCCTCGCGGTGCCCGCCGCAGCGCTCGGCGAGGACGGCGACGAGCGCTATGTCTATCGCGTGCGCGACGAACGCCTGGAGCGCCGCACCGTCGAGCCTGGCGTGAGTCGGGGCGAGTGGACCGAGATCCGCGCCGGCCTGGAGCCCGACGACATCGTGCTCGCCACCAACCCGATCGACATGCGCGCTGGCCAGCGCGTGCGCATCGTCGGCTGGCGCGGCTGAGCGGCGATGGCCTGGAGCCCGGCCAATGCCGCGATTCGGCGCCCGGTGGGGACGCTGGCGTTGGCCTCGGTGGTGTTTGTGCTCGGGCTGTTCTTCGTCGATCGGCTACCGGTGGATCTGTTGCCGCCGATCGAGTACCCGCAGATCCGCGTTACGGTGAACTATCCCGGCGTCGCCCCCGAGGTGATGGAGCAGCAGGTGACGCGGGTGCTGGAGCAGAACCTCGCCGCCACCGAGGGGCTGGTCACCATCGACAGCCGTGCCTCCCAGGGTCGCACCAACGTCAACCTGCTGTTCGAGTACGGCACCAATCTCGACCTGGCGCTGCAGGACGCCGCGCGCTACCTGGAACTGGCGCGCACCCAGCTTCCCTCCGACATCGAGCCGCCGCGGCTCTACAAGTTCGACGCCTCGCAAGACCCGATCTGGCAGGCTGGCTTCAGTTCGACGGTGCGCAGCGAGGCCGAGGTACGCGACTGGGTCGAGAACCGGCTGGTGCCGCAGCTGATCGCGATCCAAGGCGTGTCCGGGGTCGAGGCCGCTGGCGGCCTGGAACGCGAGGTGGAGGTGATCCTCGACCAGGAGCGGCTGCGTTCCTTCGGGCTCGCGCCGCGCGATGTCGCCGACGCCCTGGCCGCGCAGAACGTCGATATCGCCTCCGGCTGGGTGACCTCGGCGAGCTTCGACGTGATGGCCCGCACCGACGGGCTGTTTCTCTCGGTCGCGCAGATCGAGGATGTGCTGCTGCGGCTGCCCGGATCGACGCGCGGACAGATCCGGCTCTCGGAGGTCGCCGAGGTGCGCGATGGCCATCGCGAACAGCGGCTGTTCGTGCGCCTGGACGGTCGGCCCGCCGCGCAGGTCTCGGTGTTCAAGCTGCCGGGGGCGAACACCGTCGCGGGGGTGGACCAGGTGAACGCGAGCATGACCCGGTTGGAGCGCTCCGGCTACCTGCCGGAGGACATCCATTACCAGGCGATCAGCGATCCGGCCTTCTTCATCCGCAGCGCGGTGCGCAGCGTGGCGAGCGCCGCGCTGCTGGGCGGGTTGCTGGCGATGCTGATGGTGTTTCTGTTCCTCGGCAGCCTGCGCAAGAGCTTCGTGATCGGCCTGTCGATCCCGATCGCGCTGATGGCGACCTTCGCGATGATGGGCGCCAGCGGGCTGACCTTGAATATCATCAGCCTCGGTGGGCTCGCGCTGGGCGTGGGTCTGCTGCTCGACAATGCGATCGTGATGCTGGAGAACATCGACCGGCACCGCGAGCAGCTGCGCAAGGCGCCGGACCAGGCCGCCTACGATGGCGCCAGCGAGGTGGTCTCGGCGATCACCGCCGGAACCCTGACCAACCTCGCGGCGGTCCTGCCCTTCCTGATGATCTCGGGGATCGCGGCGCTGATCTTCCGTGACCTGATCCTGACCATCGCCTTCGCGATCCTCGCCACCCTGGCGGCTGCGCTGACGCTGGTGCCGATGCTCGCGGCGCTGCTCGCCCGGGTGCGCTTCGAGAGCGGGATCGCGCACAGTGCCCCGCTGCGGCTGTTCAACCGGGGCGTCGAGGTCCTTGGCGACGGCTACCGTTGGCTGCTGCGCCGCGTGCTGCGCCTGCGCTGGGTGGTGGTTGGGCTCGCCGCCGCGCTGTTCGCGGGCGCGCTGATGCTGGGCGGCAGCCTGGGCAACGAGTTCCTGCCCCAAGTCGATGACGGCCATGTGTCGGTGCGCATGGTGTTGCCGCCGGGTACGCCGCCGGACGAGACCGACCGCGCCGCGCGTCGGATCGAGGCGGTCCTGGACGAGCTGCCGCAGGTGGACACGGTCTTCGCGCTGGTCGGCGGCCACCTCGGCGGAGGCATTGTCAACGAGCGTCCCGGCACCGCGAACATCCGGGTGCAGCTCGCACCGGTCGGCACCCGTCCCGAGCTGAGCGCGGGGCAATGGGTGGCGCTGGCGCAGCGCGAACTCGACCGCCTGGATCTGCCCGGCGCGCGCATCACGGTGCGTCCGCCGACGATTCGCGGGCTGCGCTTCGGGGTCACCGGGGCGGATCTCTCCATCACGGTGGTCGGCGACGATTTGGAGACGATGCGCACGTACGCGCGTGAGATCACCGCGCGGCTGGAGGGCATCCCCGGCCTCGAAGGAGTCGAGGTGGGGCGCGAGGACCAGACCCCGCTGCTGCGGGTGCGGGTGGACCGGGAGCGGGCGGCGGATCTCGGCCTGCGGGTCTCCGAGATCGGCGAGGCGATCCGCGCTGCGGTCGATGGCGCGGTCCCGACCCGCTTCTTGACCGGCGGTCAGGAATACGACGTGCGGGTGCGCCTGCCGGCCGAGGCGGTCAGCGACAGCGAGACCCTCGGCGAGCTGCTGCTGTTCCGCGATGGCGCGGTGTCGGTGCTGCTGCGCGATGTCGCCGACTTTCAACTCGGTGCCGGACCCGCGCACATCGAGCGCGAGAATCAAAACCGTGTGGTGCGGGTCAACGGCGACATCAATACCCAGGTGGCCGATGTCGGCACCATCATGGCCGAGGTCGAGCGGCGTCTCGCCGGGCTGGAGCTGCCGGAGCAGTTCAGCCTGATCTTCGGCGGCCAATGGGAGACCATCCAGGAGACCCAGCGTGAGCTGGCGACAGTGATCCTGCTCGCGGTGTTCCTGGTCTTCGTCGTGCTGGCGGTGCAGTACGAGCGGCTCAGCAACCCGCTGGTGATCCTAGCCGCCGCGCCGCTGTCGCTGATCGGGGTGATTGGCGCGCTCTGGCTCGCCGGTCTGCCGCTGTCGGCGCCGGTGATGATTGGCGTGGTGCTGCTGATCGGCGTGGTGGTCAACAACGCCATCCTGCTGGTCGAGTACATCGAGATCGGCCGGCGCGACCGCAGCCTTGCGCCCTTCGATGCGATCGTCGAGGCCGGCGTGGTGCGCCTGCGCCCGATCCTGATGACGACTTCTACCACGGTGCTCGGCATGACGCCGCTCGCCATCGGCCTCGGGGAGGGCGTCGAGATCATGCGTCCGCTGGCCCTGTCGGTGGTCGGCGGCCTGAGCCTGTCGATGGTGCTGACCTTGCTGGTGGTGCCCTGCCTGTACCTGATCGTCAGCGGCGCGGCCGAGCGTGCGACGGCCTGGCTCACGGGCGGAGCGAGGCGATCGAGATCGATGTTGTCGGAGGTCTCTAGGCGCCGGTAGACTGGCGGGCTGTTTGTGACACGCCTGAGGAATCGCTCTTGAACACTGATCTTGACTGGCTGCGCGCACCCGCCGCCAAGGTGGATTTGGAGGCGCGCGAGGCGGCTCTCGGTCGCCAAGCCGAGCTGACCAAACCGCCGGGCTCGCTCGGCCGGCTCGAGGAGATCGCCATCCAGCTCGCGGCCTTGCAAGGGCGCGCGCAACCGGCGCTGGAGCAGGTGCGGATTGTCATCTTCGCGGCGGATCATGGTGTTGCGAGCGCCGGTGTCTCGGCCTTTCCGCAGGCGGTCACCGCGCAGATGATCGCCAACATGGCCGCTGGTGGCGCTGCCATCAGTGTGCTGGCACGCCAGATCGACGCGGCGCTCGAACTGGTCAATCTTGGCACCGTGGCACCGGTGCTAGCGCACCCGCTGATCCGCCAGGCGGTCATCGCCGCCAGTACCGCCAACCTGGCCGAAGAGCCGGCGATGTCCGCCGCGCAGCTCGCGCAAGCGCTCGCCGAGGGCGCCGCCGCGCTACAGCGAGCGCGTGCAGCCGGTGTCGAGTTGTTCATCGCCGGGGAGATGGGGATCGGCAATACCACGGCGGCGACGGCGCTGACCTGTGCGTTATTAGGACTCCCGGCCTCGGATCTGGTCGGTCCCGGCACCGGCCTCGATCGCGGCGGCGTCGCGCGCAAGCGCAAGCTGATCGAGCAGGCCTTGGCGCTGCATCGCGACCAACTTGCCGATCCCATCGAAGCCCTGGCGCGGCTTGGCGGCTTCGAGATTGCCGCGATGGCGGGCGCGTATGTCGCCTGCGCCCAGCAGCGGGTGCCGATGCTGATCGATGGCTTCATCAGCTCGGCGGCGGCGCTTGTCGCCAGTCGGATCTGCCCGGGGGCGGCGGATTGGATGCTGCTCGCGCACGCCTCGGCCGAGCCCGGCCATCGGGCGATGGCGGAAGCGCTCGGGCTGCGCCCGCTGCTCGATCTTGGGATGCGGTTGGGCGAGGGCAGTGGCGCGGCGGCTGCGGTACCGCTGCTGCGTCTCGCCTGCGACCTGCATGCGCAGATGGCAACCTTCGCCGAGGCTGGCGTTGCCCCTAAGGACGCTGAACCATGCCGCATCGCCTGATCGATCTGATCCGTCATGGTGAGGTCGAAGGGGGAGCCTGTTTTCGCGGCCGACGCGATGATCCGCTGAGCGCCGTCGGTTGGGCGCAGCTTGAGGCGGCAACCGACGGGGCAATCGACGCCGCGCCCTGGGATCGCCTCCTCTGCTCCCCGGCCGCGCGCTGTGCGCGCTTTGCCGAGCAGCTTGGTGCCGGCCTCGGGTTGCTAGTGGAGCCGATGGAAGCCATGCGGGAGCGCGATTTCGGGGCCTGGGAAGGGCGGCGCGCGGATCGGCTTCCGCTGGAAGATCTGGCGCGTTTCTGGGCCGATCCCAGCCTCTATGATCCGCCGGACTCGGAGCCGTTCGCGGTCTTTCGCCAGCGCGTTCTCGCGGGCTGGCGCCACATCCTGGAGGGACCTGGCGATCACCTGCTACTGATCACGCACGGCGGTGTCATCCGCGTCATCCTCGGCGAGTTGCTTGGCATCCCCCATGAGCGGCTGATCCTGCTCGAAGTACCGCCCGCCTGCCGCTCGCGCCTTCGGGTGCCGGTCGGCGACGGGTTGCCGAGCCTGGTCGCGCACGGATGCGCCCCCCTTAGGGCCACGCAGTGGCCCGACTGATGGCGGCCGAATTGGACGCGCTGGGAGAACGAGGCGGGCGGGACGCGCCGGATGACGCAAGGCACGGCGGCAACCTCGCGGCCTTGGCTCGTCGCAGTGGCCGGGCGGCTGAGTCGCTGCTCGATTTCAGCGCCAACATCAACCCGCTCGGGATGCCGGCGGTCGCACGCGCGGCGCTGATCGCGGCGATCGATGAACTCGGGCACTATCCCGATCCCGCCTGCACAGCCTTACGGGCGGCGATTGGGGCGCATCTGGGCGTTGCCTCGGAGTGCATCGTCGTTGGCAATGGTGCCGAGCAGCTCATCTGGTGGCTGCCCCGGTTGCTCGCGGCCAGGCGCGTGCTGGTGACGGCGCCGGCCTATGTCGATTACCAGCGCGCGGCCGAGGTCTGGCAGCGGCCGCTGTGCTCGATTCCACTGCGGCCCGAGGACGACTTCGCGCTCGATCTCGGGCGCCTCTCGGCGCACCTGCAAGCGGGCGATCTGGTCTGGATCGGCCAGCCCAATAATCCCACCGGGCGGCTGGTCGAGCCCGCGCAGTTGCGCGAGGCCGTGAGCGCCCATCCGCATATCGACTGGGCGATCGACGAGGCCTTTATCGACTTCGCCGACGGCGCGCACTCCGCCGTGCACTGGGAGCGGCCTCACGAGGAGCGGCCGAACCTGATCGTCCTGCGCTCGATGACCAAGTTCTATGCCTTGGCCGGGCTGCGCCTGGGCTACGCAGTGCTTGCGCCGGAGCGGGCCGCTGCTTTCGCTCGGCTGTTGCCGGCGTGGTCGGTCAACACCCTCGCCGCCGCCGCCGGCAGCGCATTGCTGACAGATCCAACCCTCAGGACGTTCGCACAGCGCACGCGCCAGCTCATCGGCAGCGAGCGTCGGCATCTCAGCGAGGCGCTGCGCGGGCTCGGCCTGCGGGTCTTCGACAGTGCCGCCAATTATCTCCTGCTGCGCCTCCCGGATGCGGGGCCTCGGGCGGCTGATCTCGCGGCGCGGTTGTTGCAGACCGAAGGCATCGCGGTGCGCGTGTGTGCCAACTATGCCGGACTCGATGCGCGTTATCTGCGCATCGCCGTGCGCACCGAGCTGGAAAATCGGCGATTATTGGCGGCCCTGACGCGCCTGCTCTGATCGCTGAGGCCACAGACGCGACGGGCCAATAGCACGCTCTTTGGGCCCGAGACGCTGAGGTCGCGTATCATCCAGGAGCCGATTCCCGCGATTGCTGCTTTGGAGCCCGTTGTGATGCGCATCTTGCGCGGCGCGCCCGCGTTGTCCGATTTCCGTCTGTCCAAGCTCGAGGCGCGGTTGCGCGCGTCCGCTGTTCCCGATTGCAAGCTATCGGCTGAGTTCGTGCACTTCGCTGATCTGGCGCGGCCACTCGATGCCGAAGAAGACGCCGTGTTGGTCAGGTTGTTGCGCTATGGTCCAGCGCCCGAGACACCTGATCGATCGACGGCGGAACCCGAAGAGGATTCCACCCAGGGCTTGGGGGTCAGCGCAAACGCCTCCGCTGGCGCCGCTTTGCGCGCTGACGATGCGCTGCTTCTTGTGGTGCCACGGCCGGGGACCCTCTCGCCTTGGTCATCGAAGGCGACCGACATCGCCCAGCACTGCGGGCTCGAGGCCGTGCGCCGGCTCGAGCGCGGTACCGCCTATCGTTTGCAGCCGCTGACCGCTGGCGGGCTCGACGCGACCGCACTGGCGACCGCTGCGGCGCTCCTGCATGATCGCATGACCGAGGTCGTGCTGCGCGATCCAGCCGAGGCCGAGCGCCTGTTCGTGCAGGCCGAGCCGCGCGTGTTGGCGCGAGTCCCCTTGCTGGGCGACGGACGCGCGGCGCTGGTCCGCGCCAATGGCGAGCTGGGGCTAGCGCTCTCCGTCGACGAGATCGATTATCTCGCCGAGCGGTTTACCGCGCTCGGCCGCGATCCAACCGACGTCGAGTTGATGATGTTCGCCCAGGCCAACTCCGAGCACTGCCGACATAAGATCTTCAATGCCGACTGGGTCATCGACGGCGCGCCCCAGGCGCAATCGTTGTTTGCGATGATCCGCAACACCACCGCCTGTTCACCAGACGGCGTGCTCTCGGCTTACCAAGACAACGCGGCGGTGATCGCCGGCTGGCCAGCCACGCGCTTTGCCGCCGTGGGCGAGACTGGCCGCTACCAGCGCAGCAGCGAACCACTGCACATCCTGTTCAAGGTTGAGACTCACAACCATCCAACCGCGATCGCCCCCGATCCCGGTGCCGCGACCGGCGCTGGCGGCGAAATCCGCGACGAAGGCGCGACCGGGCGCGGTGCCAAGCCTAAGGCTGGATTGTGCGGCTTTTCAGTCTCGAATCTGCGCATCCCCGGTACTGAGCAGCCCTGGGAACATGATTGGGGCAAACCAGGCCGCATCTGCTCGGCGCTGGAGATCATGCGCGATGGACCAATCGGCGCTGCTGCCTTCAACAACGAGTTCGGCCGCCCGAACCTGGCCGGCTATTTCCGCAGCTTCGAGCAGCGGGTACCGCGCGCCGGCGCTACAGGCAGCAGTGCCGACAGTAGGGTAGGCGTTAGCACAGAAGGCGGAGTAGACGCCAGCGCAGAGGGTCGGACAGGCAACCGTGCAGAGGATGCTTTTGAACTGCGCGGCTATCACAAGCCGATCATGCTCGCCGGCGGCGTCGGCACGGTGCGCGCAATGCATGTCGAGAAGAGTGAATTTCCGGCTGGCGCGCCGCTGGTCGTGCTCGGCGGCCCGGCGATGCTGATCGGCCTCGGCGGTGGCGCGGCCTCAAGCATGACCAGCGGTGCCAGCGCCGAGGATCTGGACTTCGCTTCGGTGCAGCGCGCCAACCCGGAGATGCAGCGCCGCTGTCAGGAAGTCATCGACCGCTGCAACGCACAGGGCGCGGCGAGCCCAATCCTGTTCATCCACGATGTCGGTGCCGGCGGTTTGTCCAACGCACTGCCGGAATTGGTCCACGATGGCGGCCGTGGCGGGCGCTTCGAGCTGCGCCGAGTGCCGAATGCCGACCCAGGGATGTCGCCAATGGAAATCTGGTGCAATGAGGCGCAAGAGCGCTATGTGCTGGCGATCGATCCGGCGCGCCTGGCTGAGTTCGAGGCGATCTGCGCGCGCGAGCGCTGCCCCTACGCGGTGGTCGGCGCGGCGACCGATGACGCACGGTTGATCCTTGAGGACGCCGAGTTTGGCACCGTCCCCATTGAGATGCCGCTGTCGCTGCTGCTCGGTAAGCCGCCGCAGATGCGCCGCGATGTGACGTCGGTGACCGCCGTCGGCGACCGGCTCGATCTGGCTGCGATCGATCTGGCCGAGGCGGTGAGGCGGGTCCTGCGGCTGCCGACCGTGGCCGCCAAGGGTTTCTTGATTACCATCGGTGATCGCAGCGTCGGCGGCTTGGTCGCGCGCGATCAGATGGTCGGTCCCTGGCAGGTGCCGGTCGCCGATTGCGCGGTCACCCTGACCGATTTCGATGGCTTCCACGGCGAGGCGATGGCGGTTGGTGAGCGTGCCCCCATCGCATTGCTCGATGCGCCGGCCTCGGGGCGCATGGCGGTGGCCGAGGCGGTCACCAACCTGGCCGCCGCTGATATCGAGGCGCTCAGCGATCTGCGGCTCTCGGCGAACTGGATGGCGGCGGCCGGACATCCGGGCGAGGATGCACGGCTGTACGAGACGGTACGCGCGCTCGGCCTCGAACTCTGTCCCGCGCTCGGGATTGCGATCCCGGTCGGCAAGGACTCGATGAGCATGAAGACGGTCTGGGAGCGGCCAAGCGATCCGGGCTTGCGCGATGCGGTCGCGCCTGATGTCGAGTCTGCGCCGGATGCCGAGTCCGCAAAGGGCACCCAACATGAGCGCGTCGACATGACCGCGCCCTTGTCGCTGATCATTTCGGCAGTGGCGCCGGTGGCAGATGTGCGCCGCTGCGTCACGCCCTGGCTGCGACTTGATCGCGGCGCGACGGTGCTGGTGCTGGTCGATCTTGGGCGCGGGCAGGATCGGCTCGGCGGCTCAGCGCTGGCGCAGGTCTTTGAGCGGATTGGCGAGACACCGCCGGATCTGGATGACCCCGAGCTGTTACAGGGCTTCTTCGCGGCGATGCAGAAGCTCGGCGCCGATGGGCTGCTGCTCGCCTACCATGACCGCTCCGATGGGGGGCTGTTCACAACCCTGTGCGAGATGGCCTTCGCCGGGCGTTGCGGGATCGACTGTGATCTGGGTGGGTTGCCCGGACTCGGCGGTACTGCCCGGGATGTCGCTGCGGATGCAATGGGTGGTGCCAGCAGAGATGTGGCTGAGACGGCTGCTGGCACCAGCGCTGCGCTTGGTGAGGTGCAGCGCGACCCGCTCGCGGCGCTGTTTGCCGAAGAACTCGGTGCCGTGCTGCAAGTGCCTGCGGCTGAACTGGCAGTGGTGCTGCAACGGCTCGCCGAGTATGGCCTCGGTGCTTGCAGCCAGGTGCTTGGCGCACCGCGCGCCGATGGATGGATTCGCCTTCGCCAAGGCCAGCGGCTGCTGTTTGAGGCTAGCCGTGCCGAGTTGCAACAGGCCTGGTCCGAGACCAGTTGGCAGATGCAGCGCCTGCGTGACAATCCAGACTGCGCCGACGAAGAATTCGCCCGCATCGGTGCCGATGAACCAGGTCTGAGCGCGACGCTGCCTTTCGATCCCGCCGAGGACATTGCCGCGCCGCTGATCGCCGCCAAAAGCGCGCCTGGGATTGCAGTCGGTACCCGACCACGGCTCGCGATATTGCGCGAGCAGGGCGTCAACGGCCAGATCGAGATGGCCGCCGCGTTCGACCGCGCTGGCTTCGACTGCATCGATGTGCACATGTCCGACCTGCTTACAGGTCGCCTGGGGCTTGACAGCTTCCAGGGGCTGGCGGCCTGTGGCGGTTTTAGCTACGGCGATGTGCTCGGTGCCGGCGAGGGCTGGGCTAAGACGATTCTCTTTCATGCCCGCGCGCGCGCGCAGTTCCAAGCCTTCTTTGCGCGTACCGACCGCTTCGCGTTTGGCGTCTGCAATGGCTGTCAGATGCTCGCTAATCTGCGCGAGTTGATCCCCGGCACCGAGCACTGGCCGCACTTCGTGCGCAATCGCTCGGAGCAGTTCGAGGCGCGGTTGTTGATGGTCGAGGTGACGCCTTCACCGTCGATTCTGCTGCAGGGGATGCAGGGCGCGCGGTTGCCGATCATCGTCGCGCACGGCGAGGGCCGCGCGGAGTTTCGCGACGCGGCACAGCAGCAGGCCGCTGGCCCGATGACCGCGTTGCGCTACATCGAGAGCGACGGCACGCCGGCCACGCGCTATCCGGCCAACCCGAACGGTTCGCCGGACGGTATCGCCGGGCTGTGCAATACCGATGGCCGCGTCACCGTCATGATGCCGCACCCAGAGCGCCTCTTTCGCAGCGTGCAGCAATCCTGGCATCCCGATGAGTGGGGCGAGGACAGTCCCTGGATGCGGCTGTTTCGCAATGCGCGTGTTTGGGTTGGCTGAACGCATGGTCCGTACGATGCACTGAGACCAACATCACCGCGCGCCTAACCGCACCGCCACATCCTCGAATCCGGGATCCTCGGCGTAGATCGCCGACAGCTCGCGGCGACTATCGCTGCGACGACCGACGGCGGCGTAGGCCAAGGCCCGCTCATAGCGAATCTGGCGCAGCAGCTCCTCGGGGCGATCCTGCTTGCGCCGGTAGGCCTGGGTAAAGGTGGCCACCGCCGCGTCGTCCAGACCGAGCGCCCGCAGCGCCCGTCCCTTGTAGAGCAGTAAGGCGGCATGGACCGGTGTTTCGTTCTCGACCCCGGCGGCCAGATGCACGATCCGATCGGCGGTCTCTGCTGGCAATGGCTCGGCCTCGAGCAGCAGCTCGGCGAGCGCGGCCTTGACCACCACATCCTCGGGTATCTGCGCCAGGAGCGCTTCCAGATGAGCCCGAGCGGGCGCCGTCTCTCCACGCAGTTGATGCAGTTCGGCCAGCGCCAAGCGCGTGCCACGCTCGCGCGGGCCGATGTGTGCGGTCACCTCCGGCGTCACCGTCAGGTGGGTGGTCGCTTGGACACCGTACTTGGCATACAGGCTGCCGAGCGCCCCGACCTGCGCCAGGGCGGCCTGTAGATGCGCTTCGGCCAGATCAAGCTCTTCGCGCTTTAGACGCAGGAGACCGGCGGCCCAACGGGCATCCGCCTGCTCAGGCGCCTGCTCGAAGTGGGCCAGGGCCTCGGCTTCGTCGCCACCGTGCAAGGCTCGCAGCCCATCAACGAAGGCGGCCTCGTCGGTGGGGGTGGTCAGACGTTTGAAGAAGCCCAGCGTGAGTTGATCGCGCACCGGTACGGGTGGCCGATCCGGGCGCGGTCGCGCGGATGCGGAACGGGTGTGACCGCGCCCTGGATTCTGCACCGTGTAAAAGAGCCCGGTGCCAGGCAAGCCGACCGTGGCGCGTGTCCCGCGCGGGCCGATGGTGTACTTGGCTCCGCGCGGACCCAGCGATACCGAGGCGCTGGTCTTACTCAGATTCAGGGTGACGCCGGGAAAAATCTGCACGCGGCGCCAGAAACGAAAAGCCATGGAATCTCCTCCCTGAATGGGCTGTGCATGACGTTCTATCGCGATGCTAGCGCAATTGGGGGAGATGAACCATGCGCCAAGCGCATCCCTAGCGGCGTGCAGCTTAAGCCGCAATCGCCTGCGGCTCGTGGGTCAGGCAGGCCTTGGGACAGACGCGCGAGCAGGCCTCGCAGCCGATGCAGTCGAGGGTATCCTTGAGGTTCATGACCATCCCAGGCGCTTCGTCGAAGTCGTCATCGAAGTCATCGTCATCATCGAGTTCGAGATCATCGCGATCGATCAGCTCGAAAACGTCGCGCGGGCAGACCTTGAAGCAGCGACCGCAGCCGATGCAGTTGTTCTGATTCAGATCGACGATGAAGGCGGGGGTCCACTGGACGCCGCCGCGGGTGAGTCCGGTGATGGTGCTCATTGGCTTGCTCCGCTAGGTGAGTGATAGAGTCGGTCGCCGCACTGAGCAACGCTCAGGCATCGGCGGTCTGTGCGTGTTCGAGTCGAGCCTTGGCCTCGGCCCAGGCCTGGCAGGCGTCGTAGGTTGCTTGCGCGATGGCGGGGATCTCGTCGAAGGCCGCTGGCAGGCGGTCCTCGACCAGATCGTGCAGCTCGCTCGCGCGTTCGCTGGCGATGCG
>PWTO01000008.1 GCA_003562815.1 Chromatiaceae bacterium
ACCAGCCGCCTGATCGCGTTTTTTCCGGTGGTTCAAGCGCTACTCGCTGCCGCCTGCGGTACGGCGTTGGCGATCGCCATCTACCTCGTAGTCGAGCCCGGCGTGAACGCGCTCTTTGCCGAGCGCCTCGCCGACCGCTCTGTCCAGGCGCGTCTGCTGCCGGTACATTTCGCGCTTGCGATCGCGGCCAGTCTCGTCTGCGCCGGCGTCGCTGCTTGTGCCGCAGGCTTGCGGGCGGCGCGAATCCAGCCGGCAAAAGGATTGCGGGATGAGTAAGCAGCGAGAGCTTTCAAGCGGTGCGACCCTGATCGGTCTGAGAATTGCCTGTGCCACGCTCGCTTTTGCCCTGCTGGCGGGAAATGCTGCGGCGATGCCCTGGTGTGCGGTCGACGATCCCGCTGGCTACCAAGCCGGCATCGAGGCGCTGCGTGCAGCGGGGCAGCGCGATCTTGACGCCCACGAGTGCCCGCCGATTGCCGACCCCCATACCTTGCCCGACGAGATCAAGCTACCGATGCCCTGCGGCCGGGCAATGCTGTTTCGCAAAGTGCCGGTGCCGGCGGAGCATATTCTCGACCAGAAGCAGGCTGCCCTCGGCGATGTCGTGCCGGCCGACCAAACCGCATCCTACGCCAGGCTCGCCATGGGTCCGTGGGATCAAGCGGTGGCCGGCAGTTTCAGCGGCTTCGGCGACGGGCTTGTCTCGGACCTTGCAGCGGATTTCAACAATCTAGAGGAGCGCGCCTACTACCTCGGCAAGTACGAGGTGACCGAGCCGCAATTCTCCCTTTTTCGGTCGGGCCTGCTAGATCATCGCGGAGCGGCGATCGATGCAGACGATCCGCTCTGCGAAACCTTCAACAAGGGGCTTGCCGAGCTTCGCCCGGGTCAGATACCGGCCGCAGTGGGTCTCTCCTGGTTCGATGCAGTCTCCTTTTCGCATGCCTACACTTCGTGGCTACTCGCCGTCGATCGCCAGCGCCTCGCGGAAGGCCTGCTGCCGCATCTGATCTGGGAGCAGGGCAACCCGGGTTATCTTCGGCTTCCTGAGGAAGCGGAGTGGGAGTATGCCGCGAGGGGCGGTGCCGTCACGCCGGCCCAGCGTGGTCAGCGCGTGCATCGCGTGATCGATCCGGCCACCGGCAGGGCCCGTCAGGCGACGCTGGAGGAGGTCGCCTCGTTGAATCAGGGCCGGGCGGGTGCCGCACTCGTCAGTGGGGTCGGTCAGTATTTGCCGAATGTCCTCGGTCTCTATGACATGCTCGGCAATGCCGAAGAGATCGTACTCAATCTGTTTCGTCTGACCGCGGCCGATGGTCTGCACGGCCAGCCCGGCGGCTATGTGGTGCGCGGCGGCAGCAGCACTACCAACGCCGCCACGATCGGCGTCGGCCATCGCCGGGAAGTCCCGCTCTACCGGCTCGATGGCGCTGCCGGATCGGCCGTGACCGGGACCCGCCTTCTACTCGGTGCGCCGGTGTTCGTCGGCGGTGTCGACGCGGGCAAACCCTGGCAAACAGGTCTTCTGAACCCCGCCCTTATCGATGCGATGGCCGAGGCACGCGAGCGGATTGTTCGCCCACCGAATGCGAGCGGCGTCGATCTCGTCGGCGGTCTCGAGGCCGTACGTGTGCAATGTGCTGCCCTCGACGCTGTCGATTACGTAAGCGATGCACATGTACCAACTGTTGGCGAGGGGCTGGCGGAGCTCTGCCTCGATCTCGCCGAGTTGCAAACCACCCTGGAACGCGAGGCGGCAAAGGCTCGCGAGGCAGCGCGCGCCGAACTGCGTGAGCGGGTGACGACCGCCTTGATCGTGAGCTCAGCGATCGGCTCCAGCGGCCGGCACCTCTTCGATACCCTGCTGCGCTTCGCGCAGGCCGAAGAACGGGTCGTGGACCGGCCGCGCGATGACCCGGACCGCCAAGCCTGGGAAGAGCGCCGACCGGCCTTTCTCCGTCTGATCCTCGATTTCGTTGAGAAGCTGGACGCCCAATTCGAGCACTATCTGAGCATGGTTTCCCAGCTGTCCCGAAGTGAGCCCGACGCCACCGTAAACGCACTGACGGCTGTCGAACGTGAGTTTCGCGATCAAGGCTTGGAGACCTACCTGCGGCATTTCGTGCCGCTACGTGAGCATATCGCCGAGGCGATAACACGACAGGGCGAAATCAGCGAGCCGATGAAGCAACGCTGGCTCATGACGCTGGATGATGTGCGCGAGCAGCGCCAGCAGAGGTTCGGCGACTTGCGGCTGCGCTGACGAATGACGCAACCAACGGAGGAACGACGCATGCAGACGGATCGGCGGTTTCGAGCGTGGCGGCGTCCGGTCGCCGCCGCTGCGATTGCGATACTCTTTTTGCAGGGCTGCACGGGCACGATGATGCGGTACAGCTACGGTGATCAGAGTGACGCTTGTTTCAGCTTCCGCGACACATTGATCAGTACGCAAGAAGCCTTTGACACGCAAATCCGTGATTGGACCATTATAGGTGCCATGGGTGGACTCGTGGCCGGCGTGGTCACCGTAATGGCAACAGGCAATCGCAATCCACTGCTACTGCTGGCGCCGGCGCTGGTCGGTGCAGTCGGTGGCTATCTCGTGGCCGTCAACCGCCAGGGGGTCGAACAAGAGCAGCTCGTTGCAGCGGTGAATGCGGACGCCGCCACTGACCGGACCACCCTCAATCGAGCGGCCGAGGCCACCCGGGGACTCACGGACTGCCGGGTTGAGCAGATGATTGCCATCCGCCAGGGGATCGAAGCTGGAACCATGTCGACAGAGGAGGGCCGCGAGCGCTTGGCTTTGATCCGCAAGAGCATTGAGGGTGATCGCGAGATCGTCACGACGCTGCTCGGCCGCTTCGGCGACAAGGTCGACATTTTCGCCGGCGGCATCGCTGTCGCCGAGGAGGTCGAGCAGGAGGTCGTGCTGGCCGGCGTGCGAGACTACGTTCCGACCGTCGTGGATGCGCCGTCCGCCCGCCCGTCGCCGTCCCAGCCCGCCCCGACGCCGGCTGTGTCCGGACCAACGACGACCATGCAAGCCAGCACCGGCGTCAACGTGCGCAGCCAGCCGAGCACCTCGGGCAGCGTTGTCGGCACGCTGTCGGCCGGGCAACGGGTCGAGACTGCCGGCCTCTCTGACGATGGTGCTTGGTACGTGGTCGAGTTCCGAGGTGCCAAAAGGTATGTGCATCGCGATTACTTGGCGACACCCGGCACAGTCGTGGCAACAGCTGACACCACCCGGCAAACAGCTGGACCAACAGTAGATCAGTCCCGGCGGCCGCCGACACGCAACGAGGTCGAGCAGCTAGCGGTCGAGCAAAAAGAGGTCCAGGCCGAGAGTGAAGCACGGTTCGACACACTCGCCGCCGACCTCGAGGCTTTAGAGGTTCTGCTTTCTTGAGCGTGCCATCGTGGTGTCTTCAGCCTCGCCAACCGCTGGCCGCTCGGCACCCACCATGGCGCGGTCAGGCCCGAGCACCTGCAGCGCTACCTGGGCGATTTCGCCTTACGCTTCAACCGCCGGCAGTCCAAAGGCATCAGGCACAGCGTCGCCCGCCTGATCCAGCACGCCGTCAAAACCCCGCCGCCCACTTACAGCGGCATCGTGCGTGCGGTGGCCGCCTAAGCGTTGCGGTGAGGTAGTTTCACCGACTACGACTGGGAGATCCCGGTTGCACAGTTTGAAGGAGCATTTTCTGTGGTTACGAGGCTCGCCCTTCCCAACGAATTGAAGAATGAAAAAGGCGCGCTATCGGCCGGCTTTGTGGTGTTGGCGGGCTGTCTTAGTGCTTTTTATTTTCAGGTATGGTTTGTCATTATAGGTTTATGGGGCGCGTTGGTGGCACCAGCGATCATTGCGCGATACCGGCAGGGCGTAGGAATTGCGGTTTATCAGATAGGCATCCCAATTCTTTTCGCTACGCTTGCCCTCATAGTCTACGACATATTTCAAGAAAACATGCATTTCGTTGGTCGCTTACAATCTTCTGGCGCAGATTCGTTGATATTAAGTTTGTTTTTTCAGACTGTGGCGACCCTTTATGCTATTTGTATTGCATTTACGCTTTGGCGTGCGATGACCGATCACGATTTGTTAAAGTCAACTTTACGCGACGAGGCAACGCGCATCGGCGCGCTTCTTTCTTTCATTAATTATTTTGACAATGTCGACGACAATCGAACTCAATCTGCAATTAACACGATCCGCAACGAACTCGCTGATTATGTCAGGCATCTGGAAGCCCACATAAAAACTGGCGTCGGAAAAGGGAATGCGGAGCGTTTGTCCAAATGCATTGATCTCGTTGAAGATCTTCAGACTCCTGAAGAAAACGATAAAGTAGCATTAAACGGAATTATTGATAGTCTTGCAAAATTGACGATGATAAGATCTCGACGGATCAGCTTGATGCAGAGTAAGCTTTCGCCGTATTTGTTATTTATTTTGGGTTTCCTGTCGTTTGTTAGCTTGGCGATGTTTTATTTTTTAGTCTCTGAAGATACATTTATATTATATTTAATTATACCTTCGCTTGCCTTTATGTATACATTTCTGCTCATCATGCTTGTCGACCTCGATCGCCCGTTTAGTGGTTATTGGCGGATCAATATGGATCCGTTCGACGAGGTATTGGATCGCTTGGCTGTAATCGATTGCTGCGGTAAATAAGAGCCCATCCGAAAGGTTGTGGAGCGGAATCAGTCTGTTATGACGTCCTTGCTCTGCCAAGTGCAAGGCGATCATGGCCATGTGGACCGATTCCGCCCGCCGTCAGTTTCAGCGGTCGGGCGCTCGCTACGCAAGCGATCTGCTCTGGCGGTGACCTTCGACCCGCCGTTCCAGAGCGTGCCCGCGGTCACCACGACGCTGCATGCCGCCTCGGCCGGGGACCAGCTCGTGCTGACCGACGAGACGGCGACCGGCTTCTCGATCCAGGTCGTCAACGACGGCGTCGGCGTGGCCCGTTCGTTCAACTGGATGGCGCAGGGTTACG
>PWTO01000248.1 GCA_003562815.1 Chromatiaceae bacterium
AGGATGGTGGTGAACGCGAACAGCGCGAGCCCAATGGAGACCACATAGGCGCCGCTGCCGGGCAATTCCTCGCCAAAGGAGACGGCGGAAAGGGCGGCGCCAGTGATGTTGCGATTGTGCTCTTCGCTGCCGCCGTCAGTGGTCTCGAGCATGCAGACGGTACTCGGCTTGCGGATCATCCAGGAGCTGTCGATCCGCTCCTCGATGACCCCACCGCGCGCGACGCAGTCGGTGAATTCGGGGCTGTCGGCCTTCCATTGCCCGGAGATCACGATCACCAGGCCGGTGATGGTGCAGATGATCAGCGTATCGATGAAGGTGCCAAGCATCGCGACCGTGCCCTGGCGCACCGGGCTGTCGGTCTCGGCAGCGGCATGGGCGATGGGCGCGCTGCCGAGCCCGGCCTCGTTGGAGAAGATGCCACGCGCGACGCCCATCTGCAGGGCCAGCATCACCGAGGCGCCGGCGAAGCCGCCCACACCGGCGGCGGGAGTAAAGGCGTATTCGACGATGGTGACGAACGCGGCCGGGATCTCGCCGAGATTCAGCGCCAGCACGATGAGTCCGGCGAGCAGATAGGCCAGCGCCATCAGCGGCACCAGGCGGCCGGCCACCTGCGCGATCCAGCGGATACCGCCGATCAGCACCAGCCCGACCAAGAGCCCCATCACCAGACCGGTGCCGAGTGCCGGCACGCCAAACTTGGTGGTGAGCGCATCGGCCACCGAATTGGCCTGCACGGTGTTGCCGATGCCAAAGCCGGCCAGGGCGCCGAAGAGGGCGAAGAGCACCGCCAGCCAGCGCCAGTTCTTACCAAGGCCGTTGCGGATGTAGTACATCGGCCCGCCGACGTGGTTGTTCTTCTCGTCGACCTCGCGGTAGCGCACCGCGAGCACGGCCTCGGCATATTTGGTGGCCATGCCGACCAGAGCGGTGATCCACATCCAGAACAGGGCGCCGGGGCCGCCGATGGCGAGCGCGGTGCCGACGCCGGCGATGTTGCCGGTACCAATGGTCGCCGAGAGCGAGGTCATCAGCGCATTGAAGGGCGTGATGTCGCCCTTGCCCTGCTGCTTGCGGCCGCGCCAGAGCATACGAAAGCCATAGCCCAGCCGGTAGAGCGGCATGGCCTTGAGGCCGATGGAGAGATACAGGCCCGTGCCGAGGATCAGCACGAGCATCGGTGGGCCCCACACCCAGCCGTTGATGGAGCCGATGACCGCAGAAACCTGGTCCATAGGTACCCCCTGAGAGTGATTGGTGAGATGGCGCGACAAACGAGCGGCGTACTATACCGCCGTCGCGCGTGCTGCTCATCCCCCTCATGGCCAGGTCTCACCGACGCGCGCGCTTGGTCCGCGCCGGTTCGGGCGTATATTGGCCGATACACCGTGACGTACACCAACAGAGGTCATCCGATGGCAGCACCCGACCTGACGCCCATCCAACCCTTGGTCGAGGAACTCAATCAGCATCCGATCTATGCCGAACTCAGGGACATCAACGACCTGCGGGTGTTCATGACCCATCATGCCTTTTCGGTCTGGGATTTCATGTCGTTGATCAAATACCTGCAGGGCAAGCTGGCGCCGACGCAGGTGCCCTGGATTCCGCAAGGCAACCCGGCGGTGCGGTATTTCATCAATCAGTTGGCGTTGGAAGAGGAGTCCGATGTCATCGAGGGCAGCAGCGGCCCGAGCTATAGCAGCCACTTCGAGTTCTATTGCACGGCCATGCACGAGATCGGCGCCGACGGCGATAACCCGCGCCGCTTCCTCGAGCGGGTGCGGGAACAGGGGCTGGATGCGGCGCTTTACTCGGAGCTGGTGCCCCTGCCCTCGCGCTACTTCACCGAGACCACCTTCTGCTTCATCCGCGAGGATAAGCCGCATGCGGTCGCGGCGGCGCTCGCGATTGGGCGCGAACGGGTGATCCCGGAGATGTTTCGCTCACTGCTCGCGCGCATGGCGATCACGGAACAGGACGCGCCGGCCTTTCATTATTATCTGCACCGCCACATCCATCTGGATGAGGATTTCCACGGGCCGCTGTCGCTCGCCATGCTCGATCAGCTCTGCGGCGATGATCCCGAGCGTCTCGAGGAGGCCCTGATCGCGGCCGAGGAGGCGATCTGCGCGCGCATCCGCTTCTGGGACGGGGTGCTGGAGGCGGTTCGGGCGGCGCGGGGGGTGGAATCTCGCCATTGCGAGACCATCTAGGGCGGTACGAACCGAATTCTCCATGCAGCGATCGATACGACGAGGTGTTCCGATGACCGTAGCCGTCCCACTCGACAACGAAGGGTTCTTGCTCAATCGCGACGACTGGACCGAAGAGCTTGCCGTGGAACTCGCCGAGCAAGACGACTTCGAGATGAACGAGCAGGTGATGCAGTTCATCCGCGAGGCGCGCGGCATGTACGACAACGATGGCGTGGTGCCGCCGATTCGCATCTTCGCCAAGAAGCAGGGCGTCTCGACCAAGGAGCTTTACGCCATCTTCAAGAAAGGCCCGATGAAGCTGATCTGCAAGTGGGGCGGTCTGCCCAAGCCGACGGGCTGTGTCTGATGGGCTCAGGTGCCAGCCTGAGCAAGGGGCATCGGCTGCCGCCCGGCTACCCGCTCGGGCTCGACTTGACGGCCATCGGCGCCAAAGCAGAGGCCGTCTCTTAGGGCGATCAGATCGCCCTCCCCTAGCGGCTCCCAGCGTTCGTCGGTCAGCGGCACGCTGGCCACCAGGGCCACGTCTTGGCGGATCGAGCAGAGGTTGACGCCGGCGTCCTGCAACTCGGGCGCGCTGCGCCAGCAACAGCGCTGCAGCAGATAGAGACCGGGGGCGCGGAGCTGGCCATCATCGGGCTGGGTGCGCCGATCGGCGTGCACGAACAGGGCGTCGCTGTCGGCATAGATGAAGTTGGCTGGGCCGAGCGCCCGCAGTTCGCGCGCGTAGTCGGCAATCACGGCCAGTCGTGTCGTCAAGTCCGGCACCTCGCCCCAGGCATCGTCCCAGACCGGCGCCAGCGCGGTCATCAGTCCGCAGAACGCGCGCTCGGAGTCGGAATCGCCCACTGGCGAGAAGCGGGCCGGATGCTTGGCGCGCAGATCGGCCAGGGTCGGCATATCGCCGTTGTGCGCGAAGACGTGCATGCGCCCGCCGAGTTCGCGCGCGAAGGGTTGGGTGTTGCGTAGCGCCAGCGCCCCGAAGGTGGCGAGTCGGATGTGGCAGAGGCCGAGCTTGGTGCGCAAGCCCTGGCGCTCCATGAACTGCATCAGCGGGCTCTCGCTCGCCGGGCGCGGTTCGCGCAACAAGAGACAATCCGCGCCCTCGTAGAAGGCGAGCCCCCAGCCGTCGCGATGCGGCCCCTCGGCCCCGCCGTGGCGCGCGAGGCGCTCGAGCGAGAAGCCCAGGGTCGCCGGCACTCGACTCGACATCGCAAAGAGTTCACACATCGCATGCTTGTCCTCAGGGTTGATCGCCCGGGCTGGGTCTGACTGAGCTGGTCTGGTCTCGTCTTCTGGTCTGGGCTGGATTCTCGGCGATCCCGTCCTCGAGAGCAAAAAACAGCACAGGCGGTATATCATTTCCGCTGTTGTTCAAACCGCCATTGATGGAGCCGCTGTCGATTCATGGACCCTGAAGCCTTTGTTCAATCCTCCGTTCTGTTGCTGATCGCCGCCGCAACGGCGGTGGCGCTGTTCAAACACTTTGGACTCGGCTCGATCCTCGGTCTGCTGGTCGCCGGCGTCTTGATCGGCCCCTATACCCCGGGGCCCTCGGTGACCGGCAATGTCGATGATCTACGCCACTTTACCGAGCTGGGCGTGGTGCTGCTGCTGTTCGTCATCGGCCTGGAGCTGCATCCGAGCCGGCTGTGGGAGATGCGCCGGACGTTATTCGGGCTCGGCTCGTTGCAGATTCTGCTCTCTGGCCTGGCGCTGGCGCTCTATTTTCGCCTCTTCGTCGCCACCTGGCCGATGGCGTTGTTGATCGGCTTCAGCCTCGCGCTGTCGTCGACGGCGCTGGTGATGCAGATGCTCTACGAGAAGGGCGAGATCGCCACGCCGCGCGGACAGACGGCCTTCGCGGTCTTGCTGATGCAGGATATCGCCGTGGTGCCGATGCTCGCGCTGCTGCCGCTGGCGGCCAGCACCGGGGCAAACCTGCCGACGGCGCCGCCGCTGCGCGAGCAACTCGGGCTGATCCTGCTGATGCTCACCGGCGTCATCATCGCCGGGCGCTACCTGATTCCGCTGGTGTTGGATCTGCTCGCGCGCCAAGGCAATCGCGAGGCCTTCTTTCTGGTGACCCTGGCGGCGGTCTTCATCGCCGCCTGGGCGATGAACCGCGCCGGCATGTCGATGGCGCTCGGCGGCTTTTTGATGGGCATGATGCTCTCGCGTTCGCGCTACAGCGTGCAGGTGCATGCCAGCATCGAGCCGCACAAGGGGCTGTTGATGAGCGTGTTCTTCGTCACCGTCGGCATGTCGTTGAATCTGAGCGTGCTGGCGGCCAAGCCGCTGCTCTTCGCGGTGCATCTGATCATCCTCATCGCGATCAAGGTGGGACTGATCTATGTGCTCGCACAACGCTTCTGCCGCTCGCGCAAGAGCGCCTTGCAGATCGCCTTCATGCTCGGGCAGGCCGGCGAGTTCGGCTTCATCCTGTTCGGTGCGGCGAAGATGCTCGGCATCATCGATGCGGCCACCTTCACCATGGTGGTGGCCTTGATCTCCGGCAGCATGCTGGCGACGCCCTTGCTGGTGCGCCTCGGGGCGTTCTTGAGCGCGCGCTTCCCCGACGAGGAAGGCCCGGTGGATGAGCGCTTCCGCTATCGGTCCGGGCAGGAAGACGCACCGCAGGTGGTCATTGCGGGTTATGGACGGGTGGGGCACACCGTCGGCGCGGTGCTGGCCAGCCATGGCATCCGCTTCGCCGCCTTTGATCAAGACCCGGGGCTGGTGGCGCGTTGGCGCGCCGAGGGTCAGCCGGTGTTCTATGGCGACATGCGCAATCCGGCGCTGCTTGCGGCAGCCAAGATCGAACAGGCCAAGGTGGTGGTACTGACCATCGATGATCCGCGCGCCTGCATCGAGGCCACGACCCTGATTCGGCATTGTGCGCCGGAGATCGTCATCGTCGCGCGCGCGCGCGATCTCACCGCCTGCGACGCGCTGTTCCGGGCCGGTGCCAGCCGCGCCTTCCCGGAGGCGGTCGAGGCGAGCCTACGCCTGGCCGCCGAGACCCTGGATGGACTCGGCATCACCGATGAGGACGCCGAGCAGATGATGCGGCAGGCGCGTGGCGAGGACTATGCGCTGGTGCGCTCGGAGATCACCGAGCCGGCGCCGATCATCGATCCAGCGGCGCCGAAGCAGTGATGTTCTTTATCCGTCGTCGGCAACACGCGCGCGCAGGCGCAGATCGGGGCCGATCTGGCGCAGGTCGAGCAATTGCAGCGGCACGCGTTCGCGCATGCTGGCAAGCGGCCCGAGCTGAAACAGCCCGCGCGCGTCGCTGCCCAGCAGGTGCGGGGCCAGGTAGAGCACGAGTTCATCGACCAGGCGCTGCTCGAGCGCGGCGCCGGCCAACGTCGCCCCGGCCTCGATCAACACCTCGTTAATCTCGCGCTCGGCGAGATAGCGCAGCAGGGCCTCGAGATCGACGCGCCCGGCCGCATCCGCCGGGCCGACCCAGACCTCGGCACCGGCGGAGGTGGCAGCGGCGATGCGCCTGGGATCTTGGGCACAGGTCGCGACCAGGGTGGCGCCCGGTAGCGGCAGCATCTTCGCCGCAAGCGGCAGGCGCAGCGCGCTGTCGAGAATCACGCGCAGCGGTTGGCGCACCGGCTCGTCCTCCCCGAGCGCCGGGATCAGCGCCGGGGCGAGGCGCACATTCAATGACGGATCATCGGCCAACAGGGTGCCGATGCCGGTGAGGATGGCCGAGGAGCGCGCGCGCAGCCAGTGTACATCGGTGCGCGCCGCCGCCGAGGTGATCCAGCGGCTCTCGCCATTGGCCAGCGCGGTGCGCCCGTCGAGACTCGCCGCGAGCTTGACCCGCACGAACGGCAGGCCGAGGCGCATGCGCTTGTCGAAGCCCGGATTGAGCGCGCGGCAAGGGCCTTCGAGCACGCCGGTGACGACCTCGACACCGGCCGCGCGCAGGCGCTCGAGCCCGCGCCCATGGACGCGCGGGTTTGGATCGTCCATGCCGACCACCACCCGGCTCACCCCGGCCGCGAGCAAGGCCTCGGTGCAGGGCGGCGTGCGGCCATGGTGGCAGCAGGGTTCGAGGGTGACATAGGCGCTTGCACCACGCGCGCGCGCGCCGGCCGCCTCGATGGCGAGGCGCTCGGCATGCGGCTCGCCGGCACGGCGGTGCCAGCCTTCGCCGACGAGGTGTCCGTCTTTCGCCAGCACGCAGCCGACGCGCGGATTGGGATCGGTGGTATACAGCCCGCGCTCGGCGAGCTGGATCGCGCGCGCCATCAGCGCTAGGCCATCCGGCTTTTCGGCCTGCATGCTCAAGCGTGCTTGTCGAGTGTATCGAGCAGATCGAGCTGAGCCCGATCCACCTCCGGCGCGGAGTTGCGCTCAAGGCGCTCGATCTCTTCGCGAAAGGCGGCGACATCCTCGAATTTGCGATAAACCGAGGCGAAACGTACATAGGCGACTTTATCGAGACTGCGCAGCTCGGTCATCGCCAGCTCGCCGATCTCGCGCGCGCTGATCTCGCCGTCGGCGGTGCCGAGCAACTGACGCTGGATGCGCGCGATGGCGTCCTCGATCTGCTCGGTACTGATCGGGCGCTTCTCGGTCGCGCGCATCAGCCCGCTGCGCAGCTTGTCCCCATCGAACGGAACCCGGGTTCCGTTGCGCTTGATCACGCGTGGCAGATTGAGTTCGACCGCCTCGTAGGTGGTGAAGCGCTCAGCGCAGACCACGCAGCGCCGGCGCCGGCGCACCTGGTCGCCATCACCGGCGAGGCGAGAATCCATCACCTTGGTGTCCTGTGCACCGCAGTAGGGACAGCGCATGCAAGCGTCTCTGTCTCAGAAACGCAGCTGCGAGCCGCTGCCGCCGCTGAGCCGATTCAACGCGCGTAGACCGGAAAGCGTTTGCACAGCTCAAGCACCTTGGCCTTGGCCTGCTCGATCGCCGCTTGATCCCCGCGCCCGTCGATCAGATCGCACATCCAGCCGGCCAGTTCGCGCGCCTCATCGAGGCCGAAGCCGCGGGTGGTCATCGCCGGGGTACCGACGCGGATGCCGCTGGTGACGAACGGCGACTGCGGATCGTTCGGCACTGCGTTCTTGTTGACGGTGATGTTGGCCGCACCGAGCCAGGCATCGACGTCCTTACCGGTCAGGCCCTGCTCGATGAAGCTGACCAGGAACAGATGGTCGTCGGTGCCGCCGGAAACCACGTCGTAACCGCGCGCGAGGAAGGTCTCGGCCATGGCCTGAGCGTTGAGCACGACCTGCTTCTGATAGTCCTTGAACTCAGGTTCCATCGCCTCTTTGAAGGCCACCGCCTTGGCCGCGATCACATGCATCAGCGGGCCGCCCTGGGTGCCGGGGAAGACCAGCGAGTTGAACTTCTTCTCCAACTCGGGGTTGGACTTGGCCAAGATCAGACCGCCGCGCGGACCACGGAGGGTCTTATGCGTGGTGGTGGTCGTCACGTCAGCGATCTGCACCGGGCTCGGGTAGACACCGCCAGCGACCAGCCCGGCGATGTGGGCCATATCCACCAGGAAATAGGCCCCGACCTCGTCGGCGATATTGCGGAAGCGCTGCCAGTCGATGACGCGCGAGTAGGCCGAAAAGCCGGCGATGATCATTTTCGGCTTGTGCTCGCGGGCGAGCGATTCGACCTGCGCGTAGTCGATCTCGCCGGTGGCCGGGTCAAGCCCATATTGCACGGCATTGTAGAGCTTGCCGGAGAAATTGGGCTTGGCGCCGTGGGTGAGATGGCCGCCGTGGGCGAGGCTCATGCCGAGCACGGTGTCGCCCGGCTGGCACAGCGCCATGAAGACGGCGGCATTGGCCTGCGAGCCAGAATGCGGCTGCACATTGGCATAATCGGCGCCGAACAGGGCCTTGGCGCGCTCGATGGCCAGGCGCTCGGCGACATCGACGAACTCGCAGCCGCCGTAATAGCGCTTGGCCGGATAGCCTTCGGCATACTTGTTGGTCATCACCGAGCCCTGCGCTTCCATCACGCGCGGGCTGGTGTAATTCTCGGATGCAATCAGCTCAACATGTTCTTCCTGACGGCGCTCCTCGTCGCGCAGGGCTTGAGCGAGTTCGTCATCGTAGCCGGTGATCTGCATGCTAGCGTCAAACATAGGAACTCCTAGAAACCAAAAGCCATTCAGTATAACGCGCTTCGGCTTGCGTTTCAGATCCGATGCCGGTCCGGTTGCCAGGCCGCTGCGAGCTGCTTGAGCACATCGCGGCGGCTGACGATGCCGATCAAGCGGCCTTGCTCCATCACCGGCAGGCGGCGGAAGCGGCTGTTGACGAACCGCTCGGCGACCTCGGTGATCGGCGTGTCGGCATCGACCGTGACCACCGCAGCGGTCATGAAGTGTGCGACGCGGCCGCCATCCTCGCTGTGATAGCCGGCGCCGAGCGCGATGCGCATGCAGTCGCGCTCGGTGAGGATGCCGACCAGGTTGCCAATCTGATCGACGACCGGCGCCCCAGAGAGGCGCTCCTCGACCAGGATGCGCAGCGCTTCGAGCACGTCCATCTCGGGAGGCAAGGTGCGCAGACCTCGGGACATCGCCTGTTTTGCGGTCTTGATCTCTCTCACGTCAGCCCCTGGGCGCCCCACCGCGCGGATTGGTGAAGCGCTCGTTGAGCTGCTGCACATAGGTTTCGCACTCGTGCACGACGGTGGCGACGCGCCCCGCCGACCAACTGGTCCAACCGAGCGGCTTGCCGGTGATCAGCGTACGCCAACTGCGGGCATTGGTGGCGAAGGCGTCGAGCAGCTCGCCGGGCAGGCGCTCCTTGCGTTGCTGTTTGTTCAGCCAGGGCTTGACGCTGAGCGCCGCCAGGGCGCGCGCGCCGAGGTGCAACACCAGTAGCAACAGCACGCCCGCCAGCTCGGCCGCCTGCAGCCCCCAGGCGATGCCGATCTCCTCGATACTCTGCAACCAGGGCGGCTGATAGCTGAGCCCTTGCCAATGCCCGGCCTGGATGCTCCAGCCCAGGAAGAGCGCGCTCAGGGCGACCAGGATGAACAGATCGAGCAGCAGCGTGCGATGGCGCCAGCGGCGCACCGCCGTCGCGAGCCGCGGCACGCTCTTGTCGGCGAAATCGGTCGCGGCTTGGCGCAGCGAGGCGACGATGCGGTAGGCGCGCTCGATCTCGACCTGGTCCATGCGCTCGTAGATGTCGTTCAAGTCGGCGTCGCGCTTGCGCTCGAAGCGTTCGCGCCGGGCCGGGTCGGCGATGTTCGGGGCCGAGCCGCTGTAGATGGTGTAGAAGCGCCCGGTGGTCATGCCCACCTCGCCGAGCGCGCGCAGCCAGGCGGCGACCACGTCCTCCGGGTTGTCCTCCTTGGCGGCGGTGTCGATCTGGTTGAGGATGTAGAGGAATTTGCTCGAATCGGCGCGCTGCTTGGTGCGCACGACCAAATGCTCGAGGGTATCGCGCATCGCACCCGGCTCCGGATGGCGGGCATCGAACAGCACCAGCACCAGATCCGAGAGATCGATCATGTGGTCGGTGATGCTGAGGATGGCATCGCGCTGGGCATCGGCGTCGAAACCGGGCGAGTCGATCAGGATCTTGCCGCGCAGGCGCTCGCTGCACGAGGTCTTGAGCTGCAGGTAGGCATCGATGCGCCGGCCCTCGCCGCCGGCGACGCGCTCGATCTCGTGCGACATGCGATAGAACGGAAAGCGCGGATCGGAGTCGAGCGAGACGCCGGGCAAGGCGTGGCTGCGCGTCTCCGGGCTGTAGACGATGACCGTGAAGCGATCGTCGACGGCCTGATTGCCGGTGCGCTGCAGGCCCTGGCCGATGTAATCGTTGACGAAGGTCGATTTACCGGCCGAGAAGGTGCCCAACACCGAGATCAACGGCCACCAGGGTACCTGGCTCGCGAACGAGCGGTTGGGCGGCAGCAAGGCCATGTCGTAGGCGACCTGATCGAGCGTGCGGAAACTCTGAACCGTCTTCAGCAGGACGGGGTTTTCCTGTTCGAGGTGGCTCTCAAGATCGTTGAGACGCCGCTGCAGGCTTTCCGGGCCGGTGACTGAGGTCATCGCGTAGGCTCCTGTCCTTTGTCGGACGCAGTTGGGCAGCTCGCACCGCGCCGGCAGGCGCCGCCGCAATCGGAACTCAGCCCGGGTATCTGGTTTAAGCCGCCGCAACTGCCCTTGAGCGCGGTGCGGCCGTTGAGTACGCCGAGCGCCAAGCCGGCGAAGGCGAGCGTAAAAATAAGCAAGGCAAAACCGAATTCGAGCATGGTGTTTTCCGAGCGCCTGCCGATGAGCGGTTGCCGATGCGGGGCTGGCCACCGCGTTGCCATGAGCGCGGCCTTCAACCGCCAAAGTCGTCGAGCAGGATGTTGTCGTCCTCGACGCCGAGGCTGTGCAACATGCCGATCACTGCCGCCGTCATCATCGGTGGGCCGCACATGTAGAACTCGCAGTCCTCGGGCGCCGGATGATCCTTCAGATAGCGCTCGAAGAGCACGCCGTGGATGAAGCCAACCTCCCCTTGCCACGCATCCTCGGGCTGCGGTGATGAGAGCGCGATATGCCAACTGAAGTTCGCGTGTGCGCGCGCGAGTGCGTCGAAGTCGTCTTGATAGAAGATCTCGCGCTTGCTGCGCGCACCATACCAATAGGACATCTTGCGCTGGGTGTTCAAGCGCTTGAGCTGATCGAAGATATGGCTGCGCATCGGCGCCATGCCGGCGCCGCCGCCGACGAAGATCATCTCGGCCCCGGTCTCCTTGGCGAAGAATTCGCCGAAGGGGCCAGCGATGGTGACCTCGTCGCCAGGCTTGAGGCCGAAGATGTAGCTCGACATGATGCCGGGCGGTACCTCGGGATGGTCCGGCGGCGGCGTGGCAATGCGTACATTGAGCATGATGATGCCCGCCTCGCCGGGATAGTTGGCCATCGAATAGGCGCGCGTGACCGGCTGCTTGGTACCGGCCTTGTATTTCCACAGATCGTAGTGATCCCAATCGGCGCGCAGAGGCTCAGGGATCTCGATGTCGGCATAGTCGAGCTGATACGGCGGACATTCGATCTGGATATAGCCGCCGGCGCGAAAGGCGACCTCCTCACCCGGCGGCAGCTCCAGGATCAGCTCCTTGATGAAGGTCGAGACGCTGCGATTGGAGCGCACTCGGCAGGTCCAGCGCCGCACGCCGAAGATCTCGCGCGGCACCTCGATGCGCAGGTCGTCCTTGACCGCGACCTGGCAGGCGAGTCGATAGCCCTCGCCGGCCTCGCGCCGGTTGATCAGGCTCGCCTCGGTCGGCAGTAGCTTGCCACCGCCCTCGAGCACCTTGACCCGGCACTGACCGCAGGTACCGCCACCGCCGCAGGCCGAAGGCACGAAAATCTCGGCGTCGGCCAGCGCGCCGAGCAGCTTGCGTCCGGCACTGGTGACCAGGTCGCGCTCTTCGTTGATGTCGATATGGACCTCGCCGCTGGGCACCAGCAGGCGCCGCGCGTTGAGGATGACGACCACCAGCGCTAGCACCACGCCGGTGAAGACCAGGATGCCGAAGGTTAGATCAAGCACGCGGCATCCCTCACAACTGAATCCCCGAGAACGCCATGAAGGCCATCGCCATCAGCCCGGTGGTGATGAAGGTGATGCCCAGTCCCTGCAGCCCATCCGGCACATCGCTGTACTTGAGCTTCTCGCGGATGCCCGCCAGCAGCACCAGTGCCAGCGCCCAGCCGAAGCCGCTGCCGAAGCCGTAGACGGTACTCTCGGCCAGGTTATAGCCACGCTCGACCATGAACAGCGAGCCGCCGAGGATGGCGCAGTTGACGGTGATCAGCGGCAGGAAGATGCCGAGCGCCTGATAGAGCGCCGGGAAGTAGCGATCGAGCAGCATCTCGAGAATCTGCACCATGGCGGCGATAACGCCGATATAGGTGATCAACCCGAGGAACGACAGATCCAGCTCCGGTAGCCCAAGCCAGGCCAGCGCGCCCTCTTGCAGCAGGTACTGGTCGATCAGGCTGTTGACCGGCACGGTGATGGTCTGCACAACGATGACCGCGATACCGAGCCCGATCGCGGTCTCGATCTTCTTCGAGACCGCAAGGAAGGTGCACATGCCGAGGAAGAAGGCCAGCGCCAGGTTCTCGACGAAGACGGCCTTGAACAGCAGGGACAGATAATGCTCCATCATAGCGATTCCGTGCGGTGCACCACATTGATGCGGTACTCGGGTTTCTCGAGCTGTGCCGGCTTCCAGCTGCGGATGACCCAGATCATCAACCCGATGATGAAAAAGGCGCCCGGCGCGAGCAGCATCAGGCCATTGGGCTCGTACCAACCGCCCTCTTTGACCAGCGGCAGGATCTGCACATCGAGCAGGCTGCCGGAGCCGAGCAGTTCGCGAATCGCGGCGACGCTGATCAAAATGACGCTGTAGCCGAGGCCATGGCCGAGGGCGTCGAGAAAGCTCGGCCAGGGGGGATTCTTCGACGCGAAGGCCTCGGCGCGGCCGAGCACGATGCAGTTGGTGATGATCAGCCCAACGAACACCGAGAGCTGTTTGGAGCGTTCGTAGGCAAAGGCTTGCAGCACCTGATCGACCAGGATCACCAGCGAGGCGATGATGGTCATCTGGATGATGATGCGGATGCTCGATGGCATGTGCCGGCGGATCAGGCTGATGATGACGCTGGCGCCGACGATCACCGCCGTCAGCGCGATGCTCATGGTGATGGCCGGCGCCAGTTTGGTGGTCACCGCCAAGGCCGAGCAGATGCCGAGGATCTGCAGGGTGATCGGGTTGTTATCGACGATCGGCTCGAGCAGGAGCCGTGCGGATTGGGTTGCCATGCTGCGTATCCCCCTGTTCGGCTCGGGTGTCAGCCGCAGTTCTCGTCGCTGAGCCGCGCCAGGAAGGGACCATAACCCTGCTCGCCCAGCCAGAAGCGCATCAGGTTGGTGACCCCATTGCTGGTGAGGGTGGCGCCGGAGAGTCCATCGACACGATGCTCGGCATGGGGTGCATCGGCATCGACGCGGCCCTTCACGACCTCGATCACGGGCTCGCCACGCTCATCGATGAGCACCTTACCCGGCCATTCCGAGAGCCAGCGCTCGCCGGCGACCTCGCTGCCGAGCCCGGCGGTCTCGCGCTGCTCGTAGAAGGTGAGTGCCTTAGCGGTGCGCCCATCGGGCGCCAGCGCCAGCAGCCCGTGCAGGGTCGACCAGAGTCCGGCACCGTAGACCGGCAGGATGATGGTCTGAAGCTGCCCATTCTCGCGCACCAGATAGACCGGCATGCGGTCCGGTCGGCGCTGGATACCGGCGCGGCCGGCCTCAGCGAGCGCACGGCTTGCGGCTGGGTTCTTGGCCGCGTCGCGATAGGAATAGGTCAGCGGATCGGCGTCATCGACGAACTCGCCCGTCTCAAGCTCGACCAGTCGTTGTTCGATCTGGTCGAAGGCTTGATCGAGGCTCATGCCGGTTGTCTCCAGGCCGGCGACCTTGATCACCTCCGACTTCAGCGCGCGCGCGGCATTGCGCTCCTGCAGCGGGCGCAGGCCGACGGCGGTAGCCGAGACCACCACCGAGCACACCAGGCAGAGCACCAGCGCTACCGCCAGGGTCTTGCGCGGATCATCGTTTGGCCGCTGGAACAGCGCGCGCAGCCAACGCAGCCAGGCGCGCGCGCGCGTTAGATGCGGATGCGGATGCGATTCAGCCGACATGGCGCCGCGCCCTCCTGCGGATGTTGGCCTGGACCACGAACCAGTCGATCAGCGGCGCGAACAGATTGCCGAACAGGATCGCTAGCATCACGCCCTCCGGATAGGCCGGGTTGAGCACCCGGATCAACACCGTCATGAAGCCGATCAAGGCCCCATAAAACCATTTGCCGGTCTCGGTCATCGAGGCCGAGACCGGATCGGTGGCCATGAACACCAGCCCGAAGGCGAGCCCGCCGAGCACCAGATGCCAATGCCAGGGCAGTGCGAAGGCCGGATTAGTCTCGCTGCCGATGACGTTGAACAGCAGCGTGGTGGCCAGCACGCCGATCAGCACCCCGGCCATGATGCGCCAGGAGGCGACGCCGGTGTAGAGCAGAAACAGGGCCCCGGCGCTGATCAGCAGGGTCGAGGTCGAACCGATCGAACCCTGCACGGTGCCGAGGAAGGCATCCCACCAAGTCACGCCGGCGGCCTGGATCGCCCCCACCCCGCCCTCGGCGGCGAGCATCAGGGGCGTGGCGCCGCTGAAGCCATCGACCGCAGTCCAGACCGCGTCGCCGGAGATCTCGCTCGGGTAGGCGAAGAACAGGAACGCGCGCCCGGTCAGCGCGGGATTGAGGAAATTCTTGCCGGTGCCGCCGAACACCTCCTTGCCGATGACGATGCCGAACGAGATCCCCAGCGCCACCTGCCAGAGCGGGATGTCGGGCGGCAGGGTCAGTGCGAACAGGATCGAGGTGACGAAGAAACCCTCGTTGACCTCGTGATTGCGCACGGTCGCGAACAGCACTTCCCAGAAGCCGCCAGCGGCCAGGGTGACGATGTAGATCGGCAGGAAGTAGACCGCGCCATGCCAGACGTTATCCCAGAGGCTGCTGGCCTCATTGCCGCCAGCGCCGAGCAGCCAGAGCAGCCCGCCGCGCCAGCCCTCGACCTGCTCGATGCCCAGCGCGGCCATGGCGCTGTTGGCCTGCAGGCCGATGTTGATCATGCCGAACAGAGCGCAGGGCAGCACCGCGATCCAGACGAAGATCATCACCCGCTTGAGGTCGATGCCGTCGCGCAGATGCGGGGTGCCGGCGGTGACCGCCGACGGTGTATAGAGGAAGGTATCGACCAGGTCGAACAAGGCGCCGAAGCGCTCAAGGCGGCCGCCGGGCAGGAAGTGGCGCTCCTGCCGATCCAGGTATTTGCGCAGCGCCTTGCTCATCCGGCCCCCTGGAGCATCGACTCAGTGGTTCTCATGCCAGATCTTGTTCAGATTGCGCCGCAGTACCGGCCCGAAATCATGCTTGCCGCAGTCGACGAAGCTGCACAGCGCGAGATCCTCTTCATCCAGTTCGAGCGCGCCGAGCTTCTCGGCGGTCTCGATGTCATCGACCAGCAGCGCGCGCAACAGTTGCGTCGGTAACAGATCGAGCGGCATCACCCGCTCATAAGCGCCGATTGGCACCATCGCGCGCGGACTGCCGTGCTGGGAGGTGCCCAGTGGCAGGGTCTCGCCCTTGGCACGCCGCGACCAGAAGACGTTCAACGCCGAATAGCGACCGCGTCCCGGCTTGAGCCAGCCGAACCATTCGCGCTCGCGCTCCTCGGCCAGCACCGTCACCTGGTTGTGGAAGCGCCCCAGAAAAGCGCTGCTGCCGACCGCGTGCCGACCGCTGAGCACCGAGCCGGAGATCACCCGCGCCTCGTGGCGGCTGTTGAGTTCATCGCGCACCAGCTCGTTGGTGCTGGCGCCGAGCCGGGTGCGGATCAGGCGCGGGTTGGCGACCATGGGTCCCGCCAGCGAGATGATCCGGGTCGGATCGATGCGCCCGCTGCGAAACAGCCGTCCGATCGCGATCACGTCTTGATAGCCGATGTGCCAGACCTGATGCGCGAGGCTGGCCGGCGCCAGCAAATGGATATGGGTGCCGGGCAGGCCGGCCGGATGCGGCCCGGCGAACTCGGCGACCTGGAAGCCGGAAGCCGCCGGCACCGGCAGCGCAACCCCGGGCCGCTGGCAGCAGTAGCAGGGGCCATCGCTGAGCTTGCCGATCACGCGCAGACCATCGGCGAAGGCCGCGCCGGCGGCCTCGATGACGAGCGCCGGATCGGGCGCCAGCGGATGGCTGTCGATGGCGGTGACGAACAGCGCCGCCGGCGAGCTGTCCGGCGGCGGGATCATGCTAAAGGGGCGTGTGCGAAAACCGAGCCAGGCGCCGGCGGCGAGTAGGTTCTCGCGCACCTGCTCGCGGTTCAGGCCGTCGAGTTCAGCCGCCGCGTAGGCGTTGAAGGTCTCCTGCTCGGCCGGCGGTGGCAGCGGATCATCGCCAGCGCGCGGCTGATCGAGGCGGATGACGATGCTCTCGAGCGCGCGCCGTGGCCCGCGATGGATGGCCTCGATCACGCCGCTGGCCGGTGCCGTCGCTGCGACCTGCCGGTAGGCCTTGCGGCGCGTGATCGGCTGCCCGAGGCGGACATGCTCGCCGACCTCGATCTCGAGCGATGGCAGGCGCTTGACGCCGACGCAGTCGTAGCCGATGTGGGCGACGCGACTGACCGCCGGGCGCGCGTCGATGTGCGCGCTCGGCGCACCCGCGAGCGGGATATCCAGCCCTTTCTTGAGTCGAAAGCGCCGGCTATGATCGTCGCTCGGTGAGCCTTGGGCGGTCTGCGGTCGGAAGACGGCCACTGCTGATCGGTACTGCCATACAGGTTGTGGATACGCGCTTTATATCATCCCGCGCCCGCTGCCTAAAAGGGCCGCTAAAGGGCGGTAGCGGCGCGGGCGATGACGAAGATACGCGCCGAGCGTTCCAGCGTCATGGTCCAGCGGTAGGCATCGCGCATGCTCGCGCCGCGCGCATAGACACCATGACCGGCGATGATGCAGACCGGATAGGAGGCCAGTGCCTCGGCCACCTTCGCCGGGGCCTGTTCCTGATGGGCGCTCGGCTCCACGCGCAGCACCGGGACATTGCCGAGCAGGCGCGCGCCTTCGAAATCGAGTGGCTCGAAGTCGCGACCGGCAAAGCTCACGGCCACCGAGTGCGGCCCGTGCGAGTGCAACACCGCGCCGATCTTGGGCTGTTGCCGATAGACCTCGCGATGCACCGAGGTGTCCAGCGAGGCGCCCTCGGGCAGGGGCTCATCGAGCGTGCAGGCGACCAGATCCGCAGGCACGATGGCGTCGCGCACCGCCCCACTCGGGGTGATCCAGAAGCGCTCGCCTTGGCGTACCGAGGCATTGCCGGTCGCGGCATCGTCGTAGCCAGCGGCGCGCAGGCGCTGCAGATAGTGGAGCAATGGCGCGCGCGGATCGTCGCAGACGCCGGCGCTGGCGTGCGCGAGCCCGCCGATGAAGTCGGCCAAGGCCTCTGGATCGCCGAGCGGCAGCTGCGGCGGATGGGGTGACACCGGCAGCGGATCATCGCTGACCACGGCGACGATGCCATCATCGTCGGGATAGAGCGGCGCCTTGCCGGTGGCGGCGCGAAACACCTCGATCTTCGGCACCGCAGCGGCGCGAAAGCCCTCGATCAACAACAGATCAAGGCTGCTGGCGTCGAAACGCGCGCGCAGCGCATCGAACCCGGCCGGATGATCCTCGGCGCGCTCGTTGGCGCGGCTGAGCAGGGCCCAATGCTCGCC
>PWTO01000069.1 GCA_003562815.1 Chromatiaceae bacterium
TCGCCACCCGCGAGCGCGAACAGCGCATCGACGGTCTGCTCGTCGAGCACGATCGGCAGCAGGCCATTCTTGATCGAGTTCTGGCGGAAGATATCGGCGAAGCTCGGCGCGATCAGCACCCGAAAGCCATAGCCGGCCAGCGCCCAGGGCGCATGCTCGCGCGAGGAACCGCAGCCGAAGTTATGCCGCGTGAGCAGGATCTCGGCCTTGGCATAGCGCGGATCATTGAGCACGAAGTCCGGGTTCAGCGGTCGGCCCGCGCAATCCTGACCCGGCTCGCCGTGGTCCAGATACCGCCATTCATCGAACAGGTTCGGGCCAAAACCCGTACGCTGGATCGACTTCAGGAACTGCTTGGGGATGATCGCATCGGTGTCGACATTGGCACGATCGAGCGGCATCACCACACCGCGAAAGGTCTCGAAGGGTTGCATCGGTCAAAACTCCCGCACGTCAACAAAACGCCCAGCGACAGCGGCCGCGGCGGCCATTGCTGGACTCACCAGATGGGTGCGTCCGCCCTGTCCCTGGCGCCCCTCGAAATTGCGATTACTAGTCGCGGCGCAACGCTCGCCGGGCTCGAGCCGATCGGCGTTCATCGCCAGACACATCGAGCAGCCCGGATCGCGCCACTCGAAGCCGGCGTCGATGAAGATCCGGTCGAGCCCCTCGGCCTCGGCCTGCTGCTTCACCAGGCCGGAACCCGGCACCACCATCGCCAGCTTGACCGAATCGGCGACATGGCGCCCCTTGGCCACCTCGGCCGCCGCGCGCAGATCCTCGATGCGACCGTTGGTGCAGGAGCCGATGAAGACCTTGTCGATGCCGATCTCGGCGATCGGCGTGCGCGGCATCAGCCCCATATAGGTCAGCGCATGGCGATAGCTGCCGGCCTTGACCGGATCGGCCACCGCATCCGGGTCCGGCACCTCGCTGTCCACCGCCACTACCATCTCCGGCGAGGTGCCCCAGGTCACTTGCGGGCGAATACTGGCCGCATCGATGCGCACCACGCGGTCGTACTCGGCGCCAGGATCGCTGTTCAGCGAGCGCCAATAGGCCGCCGCCTGCTCGAAGGCCGCGCCCGTTGGCGACTGCGGGCGATCGCGCAGGTAGTCGATGGTTTTCTCGTCGATGCCGATCAGCCCAGCGCGCGCACCGGCTTCGATTGCCATGTTGCAGACCGTCATCCGGCCTTCCATGCTCAGCGCCTGGATCGCCTCGCCGGCGTACTCGATCACATGGCCGGTGCCGCCGGCGGTGCCGATCTCACCGATGATCGCCAGCACCATGTCCTTGGCGGTGATGCCCTGGCCGAGTACACCCTCGACGCGGACCAGCATGCTCTTTGGCTTGCGCTGGAGCAGACACTGCGTCGCCAGCACATGCTCGACCTCGGAGGTGCCGACGCCAAACGCGAGCGCACCGAAGGCGCCATGGGTCGAGGTATGGCTGTCGCCGCAGACCAGGGTCATGCCAGGCTGGGTGAAGCCCTGCTCGGGACCGATCACATGCACGACGCCTTGGCGCGGATCACCCATGGCGAAGAGCTGAATGCCGAACTCACGGCAGTTGGCCTCCAGCGTCTCGACCTGCAGGCGCGAGATCGGATCGACGATGCCGAGGTGGCGATCGCTGGTCGGGACATTGTGATCCGGCACCGCCAGGTTGGCCTCTGGACGGCGCGGCTTGCGGCCGGTCAGGCGCAGTCCCTCGAAGGCCTGCGGCGAGGTCACCTCATGCACCAGCTGCCGGTCGATGTACAGCAGCACAGTGCCGTGCTCGTCCGTGCGCACGATGTGATCGTCCCAAATTTTGTCGAAAAGTGTTCTTGGTGGGGCGCTTTGAGCCGCCATCGGGCGTTGCTCCGATCAGAAAACAAGCCGTGCAGCATAAACCGCCGGCGCCAAAGGCTCAATGCGCGCGTTCAAGTATACTGAACACCATCACCCTTCAAGGGCAGGCAAACGCGAGGCATTCATTCTTTGAGTACTCACTCCGCCAAGATCGGTCCGGGCAGGCAGGTCTGCTTGCATCTCGCCATCTATCTCGACGATGGCACCGAGGTGCTCTCAAGCTTCGGCGACGAGCCGATGCGTTTCCGAGTCGGCGATGGCACACTGGCGCCCGGGCTTGAAAGCCTATTGGTCGATCTCGAGCCCGGTGCCGACGAGCAGATGCTAGCCGATGGCGCCGCCCTCTTTGGCGCGTATGACAGAGCGCTCGTACACCGGGTCCCGCGCAGCGATCTACCGCAGGGATTCGCGCCCGAGCCGGGCCAAGTCATCCCATTCCAAGCCCCGGGTGGACAGCAGACCGCCGGCACCATTCTCAGTATCGACGAGACCGAGGTCGAGATCGACTTTAATCATCCTCTCGCTCGGCGTGGCTTGCGCATCCACGCACAAGTGATTGAGGAACAGCCGATGTCCAAAGACGCCTAGCCCCCGTCGAGCTTCTGGCTTAATATAAGGAAATACTAATTTACTGAGCATCCATCGATGACATCGACTCCCAGACTCCGGCTGCGATCAGCAATCCTCGCCCCGCTGCTGCTCCTGTCCAATGCGGCGATCGGCAACGAGGCCAATGCGGATTCGAGTCAAGACCCAGCTCGCACACCCATCGCCACCGCCGCCGCCGACTACCGCGTTGTGCCCAAGGAGTACCGTCTCGATGGCGTGGTCGAGGCGATCAATCGCACCACGGTCTCGGCCCAGACCAGCGGCCAGGTCGAAGAGATCCTGTATGACGTCGATGACTTCGTCGAGAAGGGCGATGTGATCGCCCGCCTGCGCGACACCGAGCATCGGGCACGGCTCGCGCAAGCGGCCGCCGATCTGCGATCGGCCTCGGCGCAGCTCGAACAGTCACGCGACGAGTACGCCCGTATCCAAGGGCTCTATCGGCAGCAGAACGTCTCCGAGTCGGCGATGGACCAGGCTGTGGCCGACCTCGAAGGTGCCGCCGCCCGTCTCGAAGCCGCGCAAGCCAATCTGGAGCAGGCGCAAGAGCAGCTCGAGTACACGCAGATTCGCGCCCCCTACTCCGGTATCGTCATCCGCCGTCATATCGAGCTTGGCGAGGTGGCCAGCCCAGGCAGCCCAGTGATGAGCGGCATCTCGCTGGAAGAGCTGCGGGTGATCATCGATGTGCCACAGAGCGCGATCCCGGCGGTGCGCGAGCGCGGCGAGATCAACATCTATCTGCCCAATGGCGAGGTCGCCAAGCCGAGCCGTATCACCGTTTTCCCGTTCGCCGATCTCGGCTCGAACACCTTCAAGGTGCGCGCCGATCTGGAGACGAACACCGAGGGGCTCTTCCCCGGAATGTTCGTCAAGACCGCCATCGTCACCGGTGACAAAGAAGAACTCACCATCCCCAGTACCGCCGTGGTCTATCGCTCCGAGGTCACAGGCGCCTATGTGGTCAGCGACGACGGCCGCATCCGCTTGCGCAAGATTCGCATTGGTTCAAGCCTCGATGGCGAGATCGTCGTCCTCGCCGGTCTGAGCCCGGGCGAGCAGGTCGCGCTCGATCCCATCGCCGCCGGTGTCGCGCTCAAACGCCAAGCGGATTCAAACCGCCAGGACCGCCAAGATGGCTGAGTCGCCGATGACAACCGAGAACAGCGCTGGAACCGCTGAGGCCGCCGGCGCCGCCAGAGCCACAGCGCCACCGGGCCAGGGGACGACGCTTGGCATCTCGGGGCGCATCGCCCAGCGCTTCCAGGATGCCAAGATCACGCCGCTGCTGGCGCTCGTCGGCCTCCTGCTCGGGCTGTTCGCGATCGTCATGACGCCGCGCGAGGAAGAGCCGCAGATCAACGTCACCTTCGCCGACATCTTCATCCCCTTCCCCGGCGCCTCGACGAGCGAGGTCGAACACCTGGTCGCCGGCCCGGCCGAGCAGGTGCTCTCCGAGATCCAGGGCGTCGAGCATGTGTACTCGGTCTCGCGCCCGGGGATGGCCCTTATTTCGGTGCAGTTCGAGGTCGGCGAGGACCGCACCGAGGCCATCGTGCGTCTGTGGAGCAAGGTCAATTCCAACGCCGATTGGCTGGCCGAAGGGCTCGGCGTTGGCGCTCCGCTGATCAAACCCAAGGGCATCGACAACGTGCCGATCCTCACCGCCACCCTCTGGTCGGCGGATCGGCAGCTCGGAGCCTATGAGCTGGGTCAGGTTGCCCATGCCATCGAGCAAGAGCTGAAACGGGTGCCCGGCACCCGCGATGTCTACACGGTGGGCGCCCCGCAACAGGTGATGCGGGTCATCCTCGATCCGCAGGCGCTGGCCTCGCACGGCATCGACCTGACCGATCTGAGCAACGCCTTGCAGGCGGGCAATCACAGTCGTGACGACATCGCCATCGTCGCCGATAACCGCGAGATCCAGGTCCAGGCCGGCACCATGCTCGCCAGCGTCGACGATATCGCCGAACTGGTGGTCGGCATGCACGGCGGGCGCCCGGTCTATCTGCGCGAAGTGGCCCGCATCGAGCGCGGTCCCGAGGTGCCTCAGGCCTATGTCTGGATGGGCGCTGGTCCGGGTGCGAGCGCCGCTGATCGCTCTAGTGTCGATACGGTCACCGCCGCCGACGGTCAGGTGCTGGCCGGCACGACCCCGGCGGTGACTATCGCCGTGGCCAAGCAGGAAGGCACCAATGCGGTGGCCGTCGCCGAGCAGATCATCGCGCGCTTCGAGCAGCTCGATGGCATCTTCATCCCCGACGGCGTCGAGGTCAGCATCACCCGCAACGATGGGAAAACGGCCGATGCCAAGGCGCGCAAGTTGATCACCGAGCTGGCCTCCGCGACCATCACCGTCATCGTCCTGGTGGCGCTGGCGATGGGCTGGCGCGCCGGACTGGTGGTCGGCGGCGCGGTCATCGTCACCCTGATGCTGACCCTGTTCGCCTCCTGGGCCTATGGCTTCACCCTCAACCGGGTGTCGCTGTTCGCGCTCATCTTCTCCATCGGCATCCTGGTCGACGA
>PWTO01000250.1 GCA_003562815.1 Chromatiaceae bacterium
GATCCGCGCGCAACTGATCGTGGATCTTGTTCAGCACCTGAAGCCGTTGCTCCCAGTTGCCATGCTCAAGAGCAGAGACCCAGAAATCGGCCAGTTCTTCGATGAGTGGCGCCAGTTTTTCCAAACTTGGGAGGTGTTGAGGCATGGGGGGCTCCTTAAATAATGCTGGTCTTGAGGGTCTTCGCCTGATGACGCACTGTGAATGATGGTTCAGTTTAAGCAAATATCACGCCAAACATAACAAAAGATTGTTTAAGATGAGATTTGCATCACACTCATGCCTTCCCTTACCGCATCGCACAAAAAATGTAAAAAAAATCGACGGAAAAAGTGGGAGCAAGTGGCCCCACCTTCAGGGTCAGGGGCGCAGGTTGTGCGCGCGCAACAGGTCGCGGGCGAAGTCGCTCGGGATCGCGTAGCTGATGCCGCTCGGGCGCTCCAACGCGCTCTCGCGGCCCTCTTTGACGAACACCATATTGATCACGCCCAGCACCCGACCGCTGGCGGGATCGAACAACGGACTGCCGCTGTTGCCCGGATAGGCCGTGCCATCCAACTGGAAGATGGTGTACGGATCGCGCATGCGCCGGATCAGCCCCGGTGTCAGCTCGCGCCCGGAGCGCGCCGGCATCACCACCGGCGCTACCGCCGCGACCGTGCCGCGATGGGTGGCCGGAAACAGCCCCAGCGCGGCGCCGATCGGGAAGCCGGTGAAGGCGATGTCCTGGCCTTCGCGCACCGCGCTGGAATCGCCTAGCCGCAATGCCGGCAGCGGCTGGCCGTCGATGCGCAGCAGCGCCAGATCGCGCGCCTCGTCGCGCGCCACCACCCGCGCTGGCCGGGCCTCGGCCTGGGCACCGCCCTTGGGCACGAACGCGGCGAGGAACTCGCGTCGCTCCTCGTTCAAGCGATCCGGCAGCACGTGATGGTTGGTGATCAGATGCCGCCCATCGGCGACGATGAAGCCGGTGCCGCGCAACTGCATCCGCGGCTGTCGAGTTTCTTGATAGGTGCCGATGCCGACCACCGAGGGCTTCACCCGCTCGATGGTCGCCGGCAGATCGCTCGCCCAAGCGCCGCTCGCGCTCAGCAGCAGCGCCAACCCGAGCAGTCGCTGCGCGTATCCAGCGTGGAACATTGTGTTGCCCATATTGTCGATTCCAAAAGAGATCCAGAGGTTGGCTACACTATGGCAGTGCCAGGCGGGCCTGACCAGCAAGGCCGCAAGGTCCAGGCCAAACGTCAGAAAACTTGACACACTCCCCGCGCAGGGAGACGCCCTCGGACCCACGGCAGGCCAGGCCGCTGATTTTGTAATCAAATGGAGAGATGGCGCGAAAATTGCGTTTATTATCTTTTAGAATCGGTGAACAGTCATTTCGCTCTCTCCCTTGGTACTCGGCATCGTTCGCGGTCGATATCTAGGGCAGGCAGCACCCATCAGGAGTTTTTCAATGCATCAAGACGACAAAACGACCCCGGTTGAGCAAGATCGCATGGCACAGCCAGAGCAGGCTCTAAACGCCAACCAACGTCATCGGGAGTCGCGCCGGCGGTTGCTGCAGGCTGCTGCAGTGGCTCCTGTGATCTACACGTTGCCAAATGGTAGTGCATTTGCAGCGGTTTCGACATGCCTTAGCAATGAAGAAAATACTATCGATGTCACAGAATCGCAGGAATGTGACCAAAACCTGGATCCAGACTGTGAGCCTGTAGAACATCCTCCACTAACTACAAATCAGGGAACATTCACATATGCTGGAAGATCGACTCGAACCGGAGAACCATATTATGCAGATGGCGAGAGTAATAGCTATGTGTATGACGGCCAACAACTCTGGACAGCATCCTGCTGGAGTTCAGTCAATGTCGCAAGCATAGGCTCCACGAAAGCCTTTCAGAACATCGTCTAATCGCGCATTCATCTAACGACATTGCCCCTCACGCGACGCTATCGTTGCCTGGATGACGACGGCGGCATCCTGTTCAACGAAACCACCTGGAAAACCCATATCCTCACCGCCTCCGCCGCCATCGTCTACGAAACTCTGGTCGAGCAGGGCGGCGGGGATGCGATAACCATGGACGAGGCCACGCAGGTATTGCGCGATGCGCTCGACCTCGACCCAGACACACCAGACATCGCCCAACTCCTCGCCATGCTCACAACGCTCGGCGTGATCCGCCGATGAGCGCGCCGAGCCTGCGGGTTCGGGAGTGTGATCTCGGCGAGATCAAGCAGCGCTGCCGTGCCGGACAACTCCACATCGACTACGGCGCCGCCCTCGTGCGCGTGCGCAGCCCCCTCGACCCGTTCGCGCGCACCTTGCAGCGCACTTACGGCGCCTTTCGGTTGCCACACTCGGCGCAGACCGAGTGCGCCGACTATCATGTCGAAGTCATTCGGCCGCGCGGCCCGCGCGCCTTCATTCGCCCGCAATCGCAGTTTCGCATTGACGGCATTCAGCCGTTCGATCCCTTTCCACTCACGAATGCCCTGCCGCTGTTTGAATGGGGCGTGAATTGGTGCTTTGGCCAGCGCGCCAATCAATACATTCTGCTACATGCCGGCGTGCTCGCCAAAGGCGAACGCGCGATCATCATGGCCGCGCCGCCCGGCTCCGGTAAAAGCACCCTCGCCGCCGCGATGATGCTGCGTGGCTTTCGGCTCCTCTCGGACGAATTCGGCGTCCTGCGACCAGAGACTGGCGATCTCGTCGCGATGCTCAAACCCGTGGCGCTCAAAAACCAATCCGTCGAGGTCATTCGCGCCTTTTCGGAGGAAGCGGTGATCGGCCCGCTGTTCACCGGAACCCGTAAGGGCGATGTGGCGCATCTGGCACCGGACGACGCCAGCGCCGATGCCATTCACCACCCGGCCCGCCCGGCACTGGTCATCTTCCCCAGCTTCGAGGCCGGCGCTGCGCTCGCCAGCCACCGCCTGCCGGGTAAGGATGCCTTCGCTCACCTTGCTTTCAACAGCTTCAATTATCATCTGCTCGGTGCCACCGGATTCGAGGCCGTCGCCGATGTCGTCGCCGCCTGCCCGGCTTATCAGATGCGCTACAGCGATCTCGATGCGGCCATCCGCCATATCGAGATGCTGCTCGATGACGCTGAGGCGGTCGCCGGTGCTCAGACAACTGAAGATGACGGCTAAGGCCAACATCCCGCCCAACGCCCAACGCTCGTCCCCCATGCCGGCTCCCGTTCACATCACTCACCGTAGTCTCAACACCCGGCTGCCGATGCCCGCCGGCCACCACCTGCTGCCATTGCTGAGCGATCCCGCGCACGCGCGCCAGATGCAGCTCGCCGACTGGGACAGCACCCTGCGCCTTGCCCGTCAGGCACGCGTGCTCGGCATGCTCGCGCATCGGCTGCAAGCGCACGAATCACGTTGGCGCGCAATCCCGGAACGGGTACGCGGCCACCTGCAAGCCGCGATCAACTACGGCGCCTACCGCGCGCATCTGGTGCGCATGGAGCTGCGCGACCTAGAACGCGCGCTACCGGCCGATCTTCCGGTGATCCTGCTCAAGGGCGCCGCCTATCTGCTGCAGGAACTGCCCCTAGCCCAAGGGCGCGCGCCCAACGATGTCGATCTGCTGGTGCGCCGCGCCGATCTCGATCGGGCCGAGGCCGCGCTGAAGACGGCGGGCTGGCAGATGGCCACCCAATCCGCCTATGACGAGCGCTATTACCGCGAGTGGAGCCACGAACTACCGCCACTGCGTTATCCAAACCACCCGCTCGAGGTGGATCTGCACCACACGATCGCCCCGGTCACCAGCCGCACCCGAGCCGATGATGCCCTGCTGTTTGCCGATCCGCGCCCGCTGCCCGGCTCCCGCTATCGAGTCTTGGCTCCGCTGGATCAGATCATCCACGCAGTGATCCACCTGTTCCAAGACTCCGAACTCGACGGCGAATTACGTGGCCTGGTCGATATCGACGCTCTGCTGCGCACGCATCTACGCACCGACGGCGACTGGCAGGCCCTCATCGAGCGCGCGCACCACCATCAAGCCTCCCACCTGCTCTGGTATGCGCTGCGCTACTGCTGCGATTGGCTGCAAACCCCGATGCCCGAGGATCTGACGCTCGACGATCTCGCGCCGCCCACCATCGCCCGCGCCGCGCTGGATTGGATCTTCACGCGCATCGGCCCACCGCGCCTGCCCGAGACCCGGCCAACCCTGGCGCAGCGTCTCGCCACGCAGGCCGGCCTAGTCCGTTACCATCGTCGGCGCATGCCGCCGGCCCTGCTGGCTCGGCATCTGCTTCATAAGGGTTGGGTCGCAGTGACGCCCAGCAACAGGCAAAGCGCGCAATAGCAGAGACTTCGAGGATGCAGGCCAGCCAGACCTCCTACCGTAGCATCGTCGTGATCGTCCTGGCGCTCAGCGCCTACGGCTCGATCTACCCGCTCGAGTTTTCCCTCGCAGCCGGGGATGCCGATACCTGGCGGCATTTCTGGACCGATATCGATACACGCGCCTCGTTCGGCAATATTCTCGGCAACATCGTCTTGTTTTTGCCGTTCGGCTTTTTCGCCATTTTGGATGAGCGCTCGCAGGCCAGTTACACCACCCGGGTGATGGCGATCCTGTTCTGGGGCACGCTGTTTGCGCTGCTGTTACAGCTTATTCAGGTCTATATTCCGGCGCGCGATCAAGCCCTCTTCGATGTGGTCTGGAACATGATCGGCATCGGCCTTGGAATTGTCCTCGCGCGCGGCTCGGCGGCCCTGACCACGCGCTGGCTCAGCTCACTGCACCAACCCGCCGCCATGGCCTCGCTGGTCGTTGCCGTGCTTTGGCTTGCCGCCGAATTGGTACCGTTAGTGCCGAGCCTCGATTTTCAGTTGGTCAAGGACAGCCTCAAGCCGCTGCTGCTCGAACCGCGCTTTGCGCTCCTGGACAGCCTGGCGGCAGCCATCGGCCTCTGTGTACTCGGCCAAGCGCTGGCGCGGCTGCGGGGCGAACGCGC
>PWTO01000151.1 GCA_003562815.1 Chromatiaceae bacterium
ATCATCGATGCGGACTCGACCTCGCTCGCCGAGCGCTGCGCCTTGATCAAGGCACCCAGCAAACGCCGCGCCCGTTTCCCGGAGGGCTGCGTGACCGTCGTCGAGAACGAAGACGAGGCCCGCGCCGGACGCGATCAGACCCCCATCCTCGCCGTCGCCGGCCTCGGCAAATCCTACGCCGAGGGTCGTCAGCGGCGCACGGTATTAGCCGACATCGACTTCGCTGTCGCCCGTGGCGAGTGTGTCGCCTTGGTCGGCCAAAGCGGCTCCGGCAAGTCGACCCTGCTCAACCTGCTCGCCGGCATCGACAAGCCCGATACCGGCGATGTCGAAATCATGGGCCGCAGCGTCGCCGCCATGGGTGAGCCCGAGTTGACCCTGCTGCGGCGCGAGCATATCGGCTTCATCTATCAGTTCTTCAATCTGATCCCGACCTTGACTGTGGCCGAGAACATCGGCCTCCCGCTCGAACTCAACGGCCGCCCGGCGCGCGAGCGGCGGACGCTGGTCGGCGACTGGCTCGCCAAGGTGGGGCTCGATGGGCGCGAGGAGGCCTTCCCCGATGAACTCTCCGGCGGTGAGCAGCAGCGCGTCGCCATCGCGCGTGCGCTGATCCACGATCCGGCGCTGGTGCTGGCCGATGAGCCGACCGGGAACCTCGACGCGCGCACCGGTCAGGTCGTGCTCGAACTCCTCGCCCACCTGTTCCGCGATGAGGGCCGTACCCTCATCCTGGTCACCCACAGCCGCAAGGTCTCCGAGATCACCGATCGCCTCCTCGCGCTCGACAACGGCCGCCTGAGCACCGCGACCGAGGTGCTCTCATGGTGAGACCCCGTCACGCGAGGCGCGACTCGGTTCGCACGAGCCCAGGCCCGTCGTTGCGCCCGCTTGCGTTCGCGCCCATTCATCAGGCTAGCGCCCTGCTCCGCGCATGCTGACTCCCGCGCTGCTCAAGGCCAGCCGCCGCTATCTGGCGCGCCATCGTTGGCAGACCTGGCTCTCGATCGCCGGCATCGCGCTCGGTGTCGCCGTCGTCATCGCCGTCGATCTCGCCAACGAGAGCGCCAAGCGCGGCTTTCGGCGCTCGCTCGAGCAGGTCACCGGTCCAGCGACCCATCAGATACTCGCCGCCAGCGGCATCATCCCGGAAACGCTCTACGCCGAGCTGCGGCTCGAGCAAGGGCTGACCAAGGCGACGCCGGTGATCGACGCGCCGATGCGCATCGGCGAGCGCAGCCTCAGCCTGCTTGGCATGGACCTGATCGCGGCCGCCGCGATGCGCCCGGAGCTGAGTGCGAGTCTGGGGCAGGCTGGCGAAGCTGACCGCCAAGCCAATCGCCAAGCCGGGGAACGCGCCAGCGCTGGCGGCCAGCCAGCGGCCCCGAACGGCCTCATCGGCTTGCTGCGTCTGCTGCGCGATCCCGCCACCCTGGCGCTGAGCCGCGACGACGCCGAGCGCCTTGATCTGCAGCTTGGCGATCGATTCGAGCTTGATCTCGGCGCCGACAGCGTCGCCATGACCCTCGCCGCCATCCTGCCCGAACAGGCCCGCCTCAGCGGGCTCGCGCTCACCGACATCGCCACCGCGCAGGAGGTGCTCGGGCGCCTCGGCGAGATCGAGCGCATCGATCTGATCCTGACAGATGCCGAGGCCGCGCGCGTCGCCGCCGCGCTGCCGGCGGGTGTCCGTCTCGAGCCCGCCGCGCAGCGCAGCAATGCACTGGCCCAGATGACGCGCGCCTTCCATACCAATCTCACCGCGATGAGCCTGCTGGCGATGTTGGTCGGCGCCTTCATCGTCTACAACACCATGACCTTCGCCGTGCTCCAGCGCCGGCCGCTGCTCGGCACCCTGCGCATGCTCGGCACCACGCGCGGCCAGCTGTTCGCGCTGGTGCTCGGCGAGACCCTCATCCTTGCGCTCATCGGCGCCGTGCTCGGCGTGCTGCTCGGCATCGCCGTCGGCGCCGGGCTGGTGCAGCTCGTCACCCGCACCATCAATGACATCTACTTCCAGCTCAGCGTTCGCAGTCTGCACCTCGCGCCGCTGTCGTTGCTCAAGGGTGCCGGCCTTGGTATTGGCGTGACCCTGCTCGCCGCCCTCGGCCCCGCGCTCGAGGCCGCGCGCTCGCAGCCGCGCGACGTCATCCGTCGCACCAGGGTCGAAGGCCAAGCCCGCCGTCTCCTGCCCTGGCTCGCCACCACCGGCATCCTGCTCATCATCAGCGGAATCGCGCTCATCGGCCTCTCCGCGCGCTCCATGGGCATCGGTTTCCTCGCGCTCTTCTTCGTCATCGTTGGCAGCGCCCTGCTCATGCCACTCGCCTTGCACGGCTTCGCCACCCTGACCACACCGCTGTTCGGGCGCCTGTTCGGCACCCAAGGCCGCCTCGCCGCGCGCGGCATCACCGCCTCCATCACCCGCTCCGGTCTCGCTGTCGCCGCGCTCGCCGTGGCCGTTTCCGCCACGCTTGGCGTCAGCATCATGATCGGCAGCTTTCGCACCAGCGTTTCCGACTGGCTCGCCAACACCCTGACCAGCGACCTCTATCTTTCCGCCGAGTCCAGCGGCGGCGCCAGTCGTGGTGGCGACCTGCCGCCGGAACTCGCCGAGCAACTGCTCGCGCTGCCCCAGGTCAGCGCCATCAGCCAGGGGCGCAGCGCCCGCATCGAGACCCGCGACGGCCCGGTGCTCATGCTCGCCCTCGAATCCAGTACCGGCCAGCCGCGCGGCTTCAACTTCCAGGGCCCGACCGCAGAGGCGCTGTGGCCGCGCTGGCACGCCGGCGAACTGCTGCTGATCTCCCAGCCGCTGGCCTACCGTCGCCAGCTCGAGGTCGGCGACAGCCTCGACCTGTTCACCACCCGCGGTTGGCGGACCTTCGAGATCGGCGCCATCTTCCAGGACTACGGCAGCGATAGCGGTACCTTGATCCTGCCGCGCCCGCGCTATGCCGAACTGTGGGACGACCCGGCCATTTCCTCCTTCGGCCTGGTCCTGAAGGCGGATGCCGATGACGAGGCCGTCAGTCAGGCGGTCGACGCCCTGCTTGCCGAACGCGATCTCGTCACCAGCGTTCAGAGCAACCGCGCCATCCGTGCGCTCTCACTCGAGATCTTCGATCAAACCTTTACCATCACCAAGGTGCTGCGCCTGCTCGCCATCGGCGTCGCCTTTGTCGGCATTCTCAGCGCGCTCATGGCGCTCGAACTCGAGCGCGCCCGCGACGATGCCGTGTTGCGCGCCACCGGCATGACCCGCAGCCAGTTGCGCGCCCTGATCCTGATCCAGACCTCGGCCATGGGGCTCGCCGCCGGCCTGCTCGCCATCCCGCTCGGTCTGGCGATGGGCGACCTGCTCATCGGTGTGATCAATCTGCGTTCCTTCGGCTGGACCATGCCCATGCAGGTGCAGCCGCACACCCTGCTCTCCGGGCTGCTGCTGGCCTGGCTCGCCGCCGTGCTCGCCGGCCTCTACCCGGCCCAGCGCGCCGCCAGGGCTGTCCCGGCTCGAGCACTGCGCGAAGAATGATGGGGTCAATCGGCAGGTAATGAGGCGGGCCATCGATCGCTCGGGCCGGGGCTTGCGATCAGCGCCTTGCCAACAGGCTTCGATTGACCAGACAGGTCGTGTATTCTCTGCCCTAACTGAATACCAACGCAGTACTTGGAGGCGAGTGAGCGACATGGCTGAAGACAAGAGCGTCGTAACCAAGAAGGCAACCGCGAAGGCCGCTGCGGCCGACAGCAAGCCGGAGAATCAACCGGTCACCAAAAAGACCAGCGGCAAGAAGGCGGCGGCCAAGAAGACGGCAGCGGCCAAGACCAGCGGTACGCCGACGACCGCCAGTGCCCGCAGTGCGCCCGTGACCAAGAAGACGAGCACGAAGAAGGCCGCTGCTTCCAAGGCCGCGCCTGCCGCAGCCCCAGCTCCGGCTTCCCCCGCGCCGACCTCCCCTACTCCGCCCATTTCAGCGCAGGGTACCCAGGCCCGCAAAGAGCGCCCGGTGACCCTCAAGCCAGTGACCCAGGTCACGCCCGAGGAACGCCTCCGCATGATCGAGGAAGCCGCCTACTACATCGCCGAAAAGCGTGGCGGGGCACCTGGTGATCCCGCAGCCGACTGGGCGGCCGCCGAGGCCGAGATCGACGAGCAACTCCGTCGGGGTAGACACTAAACAACCGCTTGCCCAAGGCCGCCCAAAAGCAACCAAGCCACCGATAATGGATTACCTCGCGACACCAGAGCGAACCCATGCCGATCCCGCCGCCTTCCGTGCCCACGTCATGGAGCGCGGGCTCGACCGCGATGACCTCGATACCGACCCCATCGTTCAGTTCCAGCGCTGGTATCAAGAGACGCTCTCGGCCCAACTCCCGGAGCCGAACGCGATGTCCCTGGCCACGGTTGACGCGAATGGCCAACCGAGCCTGCGCACCGTGCTGCTCAAGCTCTATGACGCCCAGGGCTTTGTCTTCTTCACCAACTACCAGAGCACCAAGGCCCAGCAGATCGACGGCAACCACCAGGTCGCGTTGCTCTTCCCCTGGGTGGCACTGGCGCGGCAGATCAGCATCCTCGGCAGCGCCGAGCGGATACCCACCCACGAGTCCTTGCGTTATTTCATCACCCGCGGGCGCGGTAGTCGCATCGGCGCCTGGGCCTCGCCACAGAGTCAGGTCATCCGCTCGCGCGCGCTGCTCGAACAGAAGGTGGCCCAGATCAAACAGCGCTTCAGCGACGGTGAGATCCCGCTGCCGGACTTCTGGGGCGGCTATCGGGTGATCCCGACCAGCATCGAATTCTGGCAAGGTCGCGACAGCCGTCTGCACGATCGCTTCCGCTACCGCCGAGAAGCCCCCGATGCGCCCTGGCAGATCGAGCGACTCGCGCCCTGACCTCTTCTGCGCCGATCGGGTCGTTGGCCTCATCCTCGCCGGCGGCGCCGGACGACGCATGGGGGGCGTCGATAAGGGTCTCATCGAACTCGACGGCCGCCCGCTGGTGCAGTGGGTCGCTGAAGCGCTCCGGCCTCAGGTCGCAATCCTGTTGATCAGTGCCAACCGTCATCGCGAGCGTTATGCCAAGCTCGGCTGGCCGGTTTTGGCTGATCATGCTGTTGGAGCGTTGGCCGAGCAGGCAACGGCAACTGATCGGCCGTATCAGCATCAGTCTTTTCAAGGCCCGCTCGCCGGCATTGCGACCGCGCTCGCTGAGATCAAAGCATGGCCTCAGCAGCCGCTCCTTGCCCAGCGCTGTGACCAATCCCAAGCCGGTGACAACACTCGAAGCCATTCCGCATCCGCCCCCGCCTGGCTCCTCGTCTCACCCTGCGATACCCCGCTGATTCCGAGCGACCTCGGTGTGCGCCTCGCCGCCGCGCTCCGAGACGGCTCGGCCCGCATCGCGATCGCTGCCGACCAGAAGCGCACTCAGCCGCTACACGCCCTGATCCCCACCGACATCGGCGCCGACCTCACAGATTACCTTATCAGCGGTGGACGCAGCGTTTTGGGGTGGCTCGCGCGCCATCGGGTCGCTACCGTCGCCTTCGAGCAAACCCCGAGTCCCTTCATCAATCTCAACCGCCCCGAGGATGCCGTCTCGATTCAGACACAGCTCGGCGCGTTACGCGAACACGGATAGAGGCGGCGTTTATTCATCCCTGTGCAAGAGATCAGGCGTGAGCGAAGCAGGACGCTACAAGGCCAACTTCAGTAAAAGCTCGATCGGCAGATGGACAACGCCCATGCGCGCATCCGCGACATCGTCTTTCAATCGGTCCACACCGTCGTCGACAAAGCCGCGGTCCCAATCGACACCGGCAAGATGCTCGGCAAAGGTCGTCTCGAGATCCTGTTGGGTATACCCACAGAGGGTCGCGTACTGCGAGTCTAGGGTGATGTCGTTGAGCTGATTGAGTCCCGAGAAAAGGCTGACCTTGCTAAATTTGCTGACTCCGGTCAGGAAGACGAAGCGCAGATGGGCATCTTCGGCTTTGAGCACCGAATAGAGGTTCTTCAGCCCCTCGCGCAGTTCGGCAGCGCGCTTCGGATGCTCGATGTTGTCGAGGATCGGCTTGTCGTATTCGTCGATCAGCACCACCGCACGTTGGCCGGTTTGAGTGTGCGCACGTTCGATCAGCTCGCCGAAGCAACCAGTAATGCTGCGGTTCTCGCAACATACTCCCAAGCGTTGTTGATTGGCACGCAGCCGCTCATAAATCGCCTCATCCAGCTCGGCACGGCTCTGCAAAACCCCGGCGGCAAAGTCGAGCAGGATGACCGGATGGCGTTGGCTCCAATCCCATTGCTCATGGATGTGCAGGCCGCGAAACAGCGCCTCGTTGCCCTCGAACAGCTCCTTCAGCGTATCGACGAACAGGCTCTTGCCGAAGCGGCGCGGGCGCGAGAGAAAATAGGCCTTGCCTTGTTGTACCAGCGCCTGAGCGTCGGCGGTTTTATCGACGTAGCAATAGTCACACCCTCGCGGATCTCGCGGAAGGTCTGGATACCGATGGGCAGCGGCTGGCGGGACATGGAACCTCGCGTGATGAGTCATCGGTTAGCGCGATGCAGGCGCGCGCTGAGATAGCGAAAAATGGCATGCAACGCTATGCTGCTTCGCAATGCCGCTAAGCGACTGAGCGAAACAGCAGTGCGTCGCGCACCGCACGGCCTGGAACTGATATAACGCCGGACGCTTGCCAGCGCTAGTGCCAGCGCGCGAGACCGCCACCCCGCCCTCAAGGACGGCGCTTGTTGAGAGTTAACGCATTGAGCGACTTCTTCAATCTCTACCAGCAAGGTCTCGTCAGGGCGGCGGTTTGCGTGCCCGAGGTGCGGATCGCCAATCCGCCCGCCAACGCGGCGGCGACCATCGCGCTCGCCCGTCGCGCCCATGAGGCCGGTGCGCTGATCGCCCTGTTCCCGGAGCTGGGGCTCACCGCCTACAGCAACGACGACCTCCTCCATCAGCAAACGCTGCTCGATGCCGCGCTCGCGGCGCTCGCGCAGGTGGTCGAGGCCAGCCGCGCGCTGCGGCCGCTGATCGCGGTTGGCCTGCCGTTACGTCTTGATGGCCGGTTGTTCAACTGCGCGGTCGCCATTCATGCTGGCCGCATCCTCGGTGTGACGCCGAAGTCTTATCTGCCGAATTATCGCGAGTTCTACGAGAAGCGCCAGTTCGCCGCCGCCGATGCGCTGCTCTCGCACAGCACGGAATTGCTCGGCCAAGTCGTTCCGGTCGGCACCAACCTGCTGTTCGAGGCCAGCACTCTGCCTGGCCTGATCCTCCACATGGAGCTGTGCGAAGACCTCTGGGCGCCGATTCCACCCAGCACCGATGCGGCCATGGCCGGCGCCACGGTCTTGCTGAATCTTTCGGCCAGCAACATCACTATCGGCAAGGCCAGCTATCGCAACGACCTTTGCGCCGCCCAATCCGGCAAGTGCCTCGCCGCCTATCTCTACTCGGCGGCGGGTCCGGGTGAATCGACCACCGATCTGGCCTGGGACGGCCATGCGGTGATCTTCGAGCAGGATCGGCTCCTCGCCGAGTCGGAGCGTTTCCCCGCCAGCGCGCGCATGATCACGGCCGACATCGATCTGGAGCGGCTACAACAAGAGCGGCTGCGCGTGACCAGCTTCAGCGACAGCATCCGCGTGCACCATGAGCGGCTCGAGCGCATGCGGAGAGTGCGCTTCAGCCCCGAGCTGCCGAGCGGCGATCTTGGCTTGCAGCGCGCAATCGAGCGTTTCCCCTACGTGCCAGCCGACAGCGCGGAGCGCGATGCGCAGTGCTACGAGGCCTACAACATCCAGGTCCACGGGCTGGCGAAACGACTGCAGGCCACCGGCATCGAGCGCCTCGTGATCGGCGTCTCGGGGGGGCTCGATTCGACCCAGGCGCTCTTGGTCGCGGCCCGCACCATGGACCGGCTCGGGCTTCCGCGCAGCCATATCCTCGCCTACACCATGCCGGGCTTCGCCACCAGCAGCGAGACCCGCGCCAACGCGCTAGCGCTGATGCAGGCGCTCGGCACCCAGGCCGAGGAGATCGATATCCGCCCGTCCTGCACGCAGATGCTGGCCGACATCGGCCATCCATTCGCCGCAGGCGAGCCGGTCTACGATGTCACCTTCGAGAACGTCCAGGCCGGCGAGCGCACCTCACATCTGTTTCGATTGGCCAACCGTCATAACGCCTTAGTGCTCGGCACCGGCGATCTGTCCGAGATCGCGCTCGGCTGGTCCACCTATGGTGTCGGCGATCAGATGTCGCATTACAACGTCAACGCCTCGGTGCCCAAGACGCTGATCCAATATCTGATCCGCTGGGTCATCGCCAGCGGTCAGTTCGATGCCACCGCCCATGCAACGCTGCAGGCGATTCTCGACACCGAGATCTCGCCCGAACTCGTCCCTGCGCATGCTGCTGGCGGGCTAGGCGCGACAGCGACGAGTAGCCTGCAGAGCACCGAGGCCAAGATCGGCCCCTACGAACTGCAAGACTTCAATACCTATTGGATCAGCCGCTACGGGCTGCGACCGAGCAAGGTGGCGTTCCTCGCCTGGCATGCCTGGCACGACAAGACCCAAGGCGCGTGGCCGGAGAATCTGCCCGAGGCCCGCCGCCACGCCTACGACCTGTCGGAGATCAAACGCTGGCTCGAGCTATTCCTGTTCCGCTTCTTCCAGCTCAGCCAATTCAAGCGCAGCTGTCTGCCGAACGGCCCCAAAGTCGGCTCCGGTGGCTCGCTCTCGCCGCGTGGCGACTGGCGCGCACCAAGCGATGCCGAGGCCGCGATCTGGCTGCAAGAGCTGCGTGACAACGTCCCGGACAGCTGAGTCGAACTTAGACTAGCGGGGGCTTGCGCGGACATTGCACGCTGGCGCCCGCATCGCGACTATCGCCTTGCACAATAGGCCGCATGGGAGCTGGCCAATGGCCTCAAGAAGCCATCGACTACGCCTCCCGCTTCGGCTTCTTCACGACTTGGCGGCTCTTCGCGCCCGCCGGTTGCGCCTCCAGCGCGTGCACATCGTCGCCCGCCTGCGCGGTGATCAAACGCTCGCTCACGCTCGCCTCCAGCTCGCGCGCGCGGATGCGCCGCTCCTGGCGCAAGCGCAGCCCATAGCCGACCGCCGCGCCACCCGCAGTCGAGATCGTCAGCAGACCCAGGGTGAGGAATTGCGCGAACATCATCGCCACGCCAACGCCAACCACACCGCCCACCGTAACGCCGGTGCGCAGCTTGGCGCCGCTGGACGTTTTGCTCTTGCGCACGGCCAGCTTGGCCTTCTCGCGCTCGGCCTGCATGCGCAGCTTTTCGCGCTCGCGCGTATGACGCTTAAGCTGTCGCGCCAGGCTCTGCTCGCGCACGCTGCCAACCACCGAGTCGAACCAGAGCGCGACCAGAAAGCCGAGCAGCGCGGCCAGGCCCGCGAACAGATAGGCCGTCTGCTCGAGATCGGTCATCAGCGCGGTATAGGTCAGCAATGCCGTGGCGGCCTGCAGGAGCAGGATACCGATCAGGAACCGAAGCAAACCACTGAGACGTCCACCCACAATCAACCCTCCTCTGAAACCCTTGCCTCGGCCATGCGGCCCTGTTCGCCAGCGTCACCGATCAGCCAGACCCAATCGCCCACAGGTCGCGGCGCGTCACCACGATCGCCCCGAGGCGTCGGAAACATCCCCCGCAAACGGCGCCCAATCGCCGCTAAGCTCTCCGGACGACCAGCGAGATCGCCCGGAATGGGTCGATCATAGGCATCGATCAGCGCATACATGTATTCAGGCCCGATCCCCTGCGGATCGACGACGAGCAGCGGCGTTCGCGCCGACATCGGGAACAGGGCCGGTCGCAGACTGGTGACCAAAAAGGGGCCATAAGAACGGTCGAGCCGCTCGGCGAGTTCAAACTGACCATGCAGGCGCAGCTGCCGAGCCATCGCACTTTGGATCTGCCGCGAGAGTCCCGGCTGAACCCGCTCGGCGAGCGAGCCATCGGTGCGCGCGGCATCGACCTGGACCAGAAAGGCATGCCAGCCGACGCCCGTATCGGCCAGAGCGTTCCCATCGTTGGCGACGTAGGTGTCGATCACGCGCAATAATTCGGAATAGGTGTCGGTACGATCAACCTGGGTTTGCGCCCCGACCGGGCCACCGAGGATGAACGTATAGAGCGCATAGCCGGGGCGTGCATCCGCGTAGAGTTCCGCCAAGCTGTTCGCGCGCTCGGTCTCGACGCCGCTCGGCGATGGAAGATAGGCCATCGCATAGAGAACGCCGGTCTCGAAACCGAGACTATCCTCAGCCTGGCGCGTTCGCTGCTGGGCGGCGTCTCCGTCGCGCTCCAAGCCAAGGTCAGTACCGATTCTGCCAGGCACCTCCAATGCCTCGCGCCCAGCCTCGCGCGAGCCGCTCCCGGCGCAAGCCGTCAGCAAAACGGCAACGATCAGCACTGTGCTCGGGAAGGCTCCACGCATTGCGGTCTCGCAGCAGGGATAGAGAATGGAGTTGCATGATAGCCGATCCGCGTGGCTCCCATCAGCGTGCCGCGCGCGGTTGCGAAGCCGATGCCTTGGCCGCAACTCTGAGAGCTGAGAGCGCCCGCTTCAAACACACGCCATCGACGACGCAGACAGGCGACCGAGCCCATGATGGACAAGCCTTTTTCCCCCTCCAGCCAAGAAAATCAGCAACCCATCCTTGAAGTGATCGCACCGCGACTGGCAGCGGCACGCTCGGTGCTCGAGATCGGCAGCGGAACCGGTCAGCATGGGGTTCACTTCGCCGCTGCGATGCCGCATCTGCGTTGGCAATGCACCGATGTGCCTGAACATCTGCCCGGCATCCGGCGCTGGATCGAAGAGGCCGGGCTAGCGAACTTGCCCGCCCCCATCGCATTCGATGTCGACACCGATTGGAGCGACGCGTTCAGTCACGCCGATTATGACGCGATCTACAGTGCCAACACCGCACACATCATGTCGCTCGCGCAGGTCGAGCGCCTGTTCGGCGGCGTCGGTGCGCTGCTGCCGAGCGATGGGCTGTTCTTGCTCTATGGTCCCTTCAGCGTCGATGGCCGCCACAACAGCGAGAGCAATGCCCGTTTCGACCAGATGCTGCGCCGCAACGACCCGCTGAGCGGTGTGCGCGATCTGCGCGAGCTGGAAGGCTTCGCCCGTGCGGCCGGTCTCGCGCTCGAGGCCGAGATCGCGATGCCGGTCAACAATCGCACGCTGGTGTGGCGGCGACAGCCCTGAGCGGGTCCCTAGACGCCGGCCCCTAGTGCGCTGGCGGCTGATCGAGCCGCTCGGCGAGTGCCCGAGGCCGTTGCCAAAATCGGCGCAAATGGCGGCGGCTCAAATGCCATTGGCGCCCATCGCAGAGATCGAGCGTCAACCCGTCGAGTCCGTCCGCGCGCAGTGCCCGCAGCGCCTGCGCGGCCCGCGCCTCGACGCCGACCACGGCGCCGCGCCAGCTCATCTCATCGGCATCGAGCATGCCGTCGGCCATCTCGGCCTCGACCAGCAGCAGCCCCGGCTCGGCGCGGAAGCCATCGCGCCCGGCTGCATTGCGTCCAGCCACCTCGAGCCCACTGGCCATCGCCAGCCCACGCGCGAGCGGTTGATCGGCACAGACCTTGGCGAGCCCCGGCGGGGGCGCCAGCGCGCGCCACTCGCCACCGCCCGAGAGCCAGAGCGCATTCACCGCCGGTCGGCCGCGCGCCTCGCGCGCGCGATTCACCGGCGACTGGAACAGCAGCATCTGCACCTCGGTCATCAGCGCCGCCCACCGTCCGGCATCGGCTCCGGTCGGCAAGAAGCCATCGATGTGGCGGCCAATCACCGCCTCCAGCGGGCGGGTGTCGAGCTGCGCTCGCGCGTTCAGCTCCAGATACCAGCGCGAGGCCACCGGCGCCACCAGTCGCACCCCGTCAGCGGCCAGATGCGCGTTCACTGCGTGCGCGAACGCCGCCGCCTCGTCCCGGCTGATGCCGAGACGGCGCGCATCGAACAAGCGCAGCTGGTCGCGATCCGGGCGCAAATGGACCGGATCGGCATGCCACAGGACGCCGCTTCGATTCCAGCTCGGGTCATCGGCGGCGCGCGCATAGGGCGCGCTCGCGGCCGCGCCGAAACGCGCGAGCAAGCAGGCCGTCAGGCTGGTATGAGTGCTCCCGGCATCCGGCGCGTGCCGGGGCTGACCACGCCGCAACAGAAGATCCAGCGCGGGTGTGCGCGGCGCCTGCTCCGGCAGCAAGGGCACGGGCCCCAGCAGGCCGGGCGCGAGGACGGTCAGTTCAGCTGTCATCAAACCTTGAAGCGACGCACGCGACTCTGCAGGTCGGCTGCCAGCGCGGAGAGCGTCTCGCTGGTGGCAGCGATCTGATCGGCGCCAGCGGCCGTTTGCTTGACCTCATCGCTGATATTTTCCACGTTGCGATTGACCTTCATCGCCACCGTCGACTGCTGCTCGGCGGCACCGGCGATGCGCGTGCTCATGGCGTTGATGGTGCCGATGGAATGGCTGATCACCTGCAGCGATTCGCCCGCTCGGGCCGCCTGCTCGACGCCGCCGCGCGCCTTGTCGCGCCCCTCGCCCATGGACGCGACCGCCTTGGCGGCACTGGACTGCAGGCGTTCGATCATCTCGCGCACATCCTTGGTGGCATCCTGGGTGCGGGCGGCCAGGGTCCGCACCTCATCCGCCACTACGGCAAAGCCGCGCCCCTGCTCGCCGGCGCGCGCGGCTTCGATCGTCGCATTCAGGGCCAACAGATTGGTCTGCTCGGCGATGCCGCGAATCACCTCCAGGATCTTGCCGATCTCATCGCTGTCCGCCGAGAGCGTGCTGATGATTTTGGAGGAGTCTTCCACCTGCTGGGCCAGGGACTGGATGCTCTCGATGGTGCGCTCGACCTCCTCGGTGCCGGCCTTGGACTGATCGTCGGTGGCATCGGTGGCACTGGCCGTCTCCGCGGCATTGTTGGCGACCTCCTGCACCGTGGTCGCCATCTGGTGCATGGCGGTGACCACCTGCTCCACCTCAAGCTGCTGCGTATGCACCTGCTGGCGGGTCTCGCCACTGGTGGCGGCGAGCTGGTCGGCGGCCGCCGCCAGTTGCCCGGAGGCCTCCACCACCTGCTTGACCAGGCCATGCACGCGCTCGGCAAAGCCGTTGAAGGCCGCAGACAAATCCGCCACCTCGTCGCGACTGCGAATCGGCAAGCGTTGGGTCAGATCGCCCTCGCCTTCGGCAATCGAGCGCAGATGGCGGGTGGTGTCCTGCAACGGGGTGACGATGGCGCGAGTGAGCAACCACCCCAGCAGCCCGGCCAGGGCCACCGCCAGCAAGGCGGCCAGGATCATGGTGGCGGTGGCGACCCAGGTGGTGCGCTCGGCTTGGGTCATCACCGCGTCGCGCTGCTCGGCGAGCTGGGCGCCGAGGCTATTGAGCAATGCGCGAAGCGCTTCCAGATAGCCCAAGGACTCGCGTTGGTAGATCGCCAGCCCCTGTTGTCGGTTGCCGGCGTCCACAGCGCGCAAGATACGGGTGGCGCTTTGATGCAGCGCCTGATGGGGCGATTCGATGGCATCGAAGATGCGGCGAAAAGCCGCCGGCGCCTGCGCATAGGCGTCACTGCCACGAAAGCCGTAGTACCATTGCCCGAAATCGCAGCGGGTCGGGTCCAGTTGTCCCTGAAACTCAGCATCCAAAATGAAGACGTTGGCCAGATCGTTCACCCACACCAGGTGATCGACCTCCTTTTGCACCTGGAAGATGGCCTGCTCATAGGTCTCCGCGACCTGCTCTTGAGTCTGGCCCATGCGGCTCAGCCCGATCCAACCAATGGCGGCGACCACCAGTAGGATCACCAGGACCAGGGCAAAGGAGACGGCCAATTTATGGCCGATGGTCAATGTGGAGAACATAGCCGAGACTCTATCTTTCATGGCGCTGAAGCCCCCACCTGTTTCGCCGGAATCGATGCTTGCTCAACCCTGTCCTTGTGGCCTCGCTCCCGTCAGAGTTCGCGGGTGGCATTGAAGCGGATGTCGGGCCAACGTTCCTGGGTCAGATCCAGATTGACCCGGGTGGGCGCCAGATAGACCAGCTGCTCATCGCCGTCCAGGGCCAGGTTCTGATAGGCCTTCTCCTTGAAGCTAGCGAGCATCTTCGGATCATCGCAGTCGACCCAGCGCGCGGTGTTCACGCCCACCGCCTCGACCACGGCCTCGACCCCATACTCGCCCTTGAGCCGATAGGCGGCGACCTCGAACTGCAGCACGCCAACCGCGCCGAGGATGATGTCGTTGTTCTTCAGCGGCCGAAAGACCTGAGTCGCGCCCTCCTCGCACAGCTGCAGCACGCCCTTCTGCAGGGCCTTGAGCTTGAGCGGGTCTTTCAGCACCACGCGCCGGAACAGCTCCGGGGCGAAATAGGGCACGCCCTCGTACTTGAGATCCTCGCCCTCGCTGAAGGTGTCGCCGATCTGGATGGTGCCGTGGTTGTGCAGCCCGATGATGTCGCCCGGCCAGGCCTCCTCGACCTGGCGGCGCTCGTCGGCCTGGAAGGTGATGGCATTGGCGACCTGCACCGACTTGCCGATGCGCACATGGCGCATCTTCATGCCCTTCTTATAGCTGCCCGAGCACACCCGCAGGAAGGCGACGCGATCGCGATGCGCCGGGTCCATGTTGGCTTGGATCTTGAACACGAAGCCGGTGAATTTGGGCTCCTGCGGCTCGACGGGACGCTCGCGCGTCGAGCGCGGACGCGGCGGCGGCGCATACTCGACAAAGGCGTCGAGCAGCTCCTTGACGCCGAAATTATTGATCGCCGAGCCGAAGAACACCGGCGTCTGCTTGCCGGCCAGATAATCATCCAGATTCAGCGGGTGACTCGCCCCCTGCACCAGCTCCAGCTCGCCACGCAGTTCATCGGCCTGATCGCCGAGCAGCGCGTTCATGCGCGGGTTCTCGAGCCCCTCGATCACCTCGCCGGTTTGAATGTGCCCGCCATGGGTGGCGCTGAACAGGTGGGTACGGTCATGGCGCAGATCGTAGACGCCCTTGAAACGCTTGCCCATGCCGATCGGCCAGGTCACCGGCGCGCATTGGATCTGGAGCACCTGCTCGATCTCATCGAGCACCTCGATCGCGTCGCGGCCCTCGCGGTCGAGCTTGTTGACGAAGGTCAGAATCGGCGTGGTGCGCAGTCGGCACACATCCATCAATTTGATGGTGCGCTCCTCGACGCCCTTGGCCACATCGATCACCATCAGCGCCGAGTCGACTGCGGTCAGGGTGCGATAGGTGTCCTCGGAGAAGTCGCCATGGCCTGGGGTGTCGAGCAGGTTGACGATCGACGCCTGGTAAGGGAACTGCATCACCGAGGAGGTCACCGAGATGCCGCGCTGCTTCTCCAGCTCCATCCAGTCGGAGGTCGCGTGGCGCGCCGCCTTGCGCCCCTTGACGGTGCCCGCGAGCTGGATGGCGCCGCCGAACAGCAGCAGTTTCTCGGTCAGGGTGGTTTTACCGGCGTCCGGATGCGAGATGATCGCAAAGGTGCGCCGACGGGCGAGCTGTTCTTCCAGCTGGGACATGATCTCGGTCTGCCTGGCCTAGGTTGGCGCATAGAAAACCCATTAGTTTAACCGAGGCTTGGCTTTGGTCGCATGAGAACTTGAGGCGATAACCCATGCATTGGAATCGAACAGCCACCACCCCCCTGCATGAGGAACGCCTTGAGGCGGTAGTCGCTGCGGTGCGGGCCAGCGGCGCCCGCAGCCTACTTGATCTTGGCTGTGGCGAGGGCGATGTGCTGGTGCGGCTTGCGCGCGACCCTGACCTCGAACACCTCCTGGGGTTGGATCTCGATGCCCGCTGCCTGCAGCAGGTGCGGCTGCGGCTCGCTGCTGAAATGCCTGCCGGCTTCAGCGCGGCGGCTGCGAATCGTGCCGAGCCGCACCAGATGTATGACGACGAACGGGCAGGACCCGGGAATGGCCCCAGGATCGAGCTACGACAGGGCTCGCTGACCGAGCCAGACGCCAGCCTCAGCGGCTTCGACTGCGCGATCCTGGTTGAAACCATCGAGCACATCGATCCGCGTGATCTCGCCCAAGTCGAGCAGGCACTGTTCGCGCGGATGCGCCCACGCACGGCGATCATCACCACGCCAAATGCCGAGTTCAACCCGCTGCTCGAGGTGCCGCCGAACCGCTTCCGCCACCCCGATCATCGTTTTGAATGGGATCGCGCGCGCTTCAAGCGTTGGGCGCGAGGCATCGCCCAGCGGCACGCTTACAGCCTGCGTCACCGCGATATCGGCGGCGTGCATCCGCTCTATGGCGGCGCCAGCCAGATGGCGCTGTTTCGGCGCGAGGAGCCTTCAGAGACGCTCATCGGCACTGCGCCGCCGCCAGGCATCGAGCCTGCAGCCCCGGGGTTTCTCGCCGAGAAATGATGGATTGCCCAGTCTGTCGCAGCGCGCAGCCCGAGCCTTTGCTGCAGATCGCCGGCCGCGACTACTGGCGCTGCCCGCGCTGCGCGGCGCGTTTCCTCGACCCGCGCCAGCAGCCCTCGCCAGAGGTGGAACTGCGCCACTATCGCCTGCATCGCAACGACCCTGCGGAGACCGGCTACCGGCGCTTCCTGAGTCGGCTTGCCGAACCGCTGCTCGCGCGCTTGGCGCCCGCCTCACAAGGACTCGACTACGGCTGCGGTCCCGGGCCAGCGCTAGCCGAGATGCTGCGCGAGCAAGGGCACCGAGTCGCGCTCTACGATCCCTTCTTCCAGCCCGACCCCGCGCCGCTACAAGCGCGCTACGACTTCATCGCCTGCAGCGAGACCGCCGAGCATTTCCATCGCCCGGCCGAGGAATTCGACCGGCTAGCCTCGCTGCTGCACCCCGGCGGTTGGCTGGCGCTGATGACCTGTTTTCAGACCGACGACAGCCGCTTCGCCGGCTGGCACTATCGGCGCGATCCGACCCATGTCATCTTCTACCGCGAGGAAACGCTGCGCTACCTCGCCGCCGAACGCGGCTTCGACTGCATCATTCCGAGCAAGGATGTGGCCCTGATGCGCCGCCCGCTCCTGCTGTAACATCAGGCCAGCCGCACCCTCGTCGGCTTCATTATCAAGGTAAAGACTGACGCGACTCAGCCGTCAAGGAGTCTCCATGCACCATCCCGCCATCAAGGTCGCGTTCGGCCTGCTGCTATTGTCGCTGTCGTCGCTCGCACTGGCGTCCGACGTCTCCAACCATATCGACCTGACCGGCCACTGGGTCGGCTATACGGCGATCCTGATCTTCGTTGTCGCCTACGGGCTGGTGATGGCCGAAGAATTCACGCACCTGCGCAAGTCCAAGCCTGTCGTCCTTGCCGCCGGTGTGATCTGGGTATTCATCGCCTACTTCTACACCGGCCATGGCGGCGACCCGCACGCCGTGGCAGACGCGGTGCACCACAACATCATGGAGTTTGCCGAGCTGTTTTTATTCCTGCTCGCCGCCA